>NZ_JBSHGA010000007.1:0-232981 GCF_053617595.1 Paenibacillus sp. NPDC055715 | reverse complement strand
CCCAGGTGTTGTAGATGACCCAGGTGTTGTAGATGACCCAGGTGTTGTAGATGACCCAGGTGTTGTAGATGACCCAGGTGTTGTAGATGACCCAGGTGTTGTAGATGACCCAGGCGTTGTAGATGACCCAGGTGTTGTAGATGACCCAGGTGTTGTAGATGTACCCGGATCTTGATAAGGTAAAAATCCTTCAGGAATAGGATATTTAAAATCACTTGCTCCAAAATTAGCTTCATATGTTATTTCTTCATTGGCTTCATTTATAACATAAGGATAAACTTGGGTACCATTAAGTTCAGAAGGCTTGAAGAAGTTGCTCCCCAAAGCAACTCCGTTTTTATACCATTCAATTCTGTCATTATCTAAATCCAAAGCAACTCCAATTACGTCGGATGGATTGAATTCAGGACCGTATGCATTAATTTTATATGAAACCGGTGGAATCCCTTGGATAATACGTCCAGTTGCTAAGTGATAAACCTGAAATTCATCGTCCTCACCTACTATTCCTACAGATGAACGTATATTATTTGTTTTAACCTCAAAATACCATTTTCCTTGTTTTTTTCCAATATTTACCTTATCAAAACTCTCTGCATAAGCTTTGGTAGTTATGGTAGTTCCACTTCCCCAAGTAACAGCATTCGTTGCAGCATTTGTAGTTGCGGTGAATGAAAAAAAAGAAGTCGCAATAATCAGGATTGAAGCCAAAACACTAAATATTTTTAAGAATTTGATACGCATTGTGTTCCTCCAAGTAAAATGTATTTATGAAATATAATAGACGTGTAGCGTAGATCTGTCTAAACATTAATATCTATATATTTAAATATAAGTTTAATTATAGGGTTTGATTATTCGAAACAATAAGAATACAAAGAGATATAACTGCTATAGCCGTATTTTTCATTGCGACAACTTACGCGATACTTTGACATATAAATCAATATAGTATGAAAGAGCTTATTACTAATGGAGGTGTCATATGATAAAAGGAATCGCGAGAGGATTAATTGTATTTTTATTGGCGGCTATTTACTGAACAAGGAGTCTATGCTGAACCTGTTGCTTGTTACGCCATGAAAAAATTTTTAAAACGTTATATATGCATTTCGCTTGGTTATGCTTTAGGCATAGGAGTATGTTACGCAATGGGATATAAGCCGAATGCCATGATGTTTTATATTTTTCTGACCGGAACTGTAATTGGAGAAATAATCAATTTTGCATCAAAACGTGAGAAATAAAACAAGCTCTGCTAACCTTAATTGGTCGGCAGAGCTTGTTTTATAGCGCTGATTGTAATATAATGACTTTTTTGTATAAAATATATAAAAAGTTAAATATTTTGGTATAATTACATGATAGTTTAATATAAGGAGGAATATATATGAACAAAAAACATTTAATTGCATCTGCCTTATCTTTAGGTTTACTAGCAGGGGCTGTTGCCGTGCCGGGTGCAATCTTTGCGGATTCAGATGTTGTAACTGATTCTGCAAATACATCCACTACTGCGACCCAAGAGGCGGGTACAACAGCTACTGGTGACCCTGTCATAACTCCGCAGAGCGTGGGAAATACTTTTAATTTTACTGTAGGAGGAAGTGCAACTGCACCAGGCACCTTTGAGGTTCCAAAGGGTTTCGGGTATGTTAAATTGCGCATTAGAAACTATGCAAATGCCCCGGTTGATTTTACTGTAGAACACAATGATTCTGGTAAAGTGTATGTTGACGGCAAGACAATCAGCAAAAACAGTGAAACTGTTTGGAGAAGTGGTGGTACTATGCGTTCCGGGCGATATACAATTCAGTTCCGCGGCAGTTCAAACAAAGTTAATGTGGAAGTATGGGGCGTAGCCGGTTCATTGTCTTCGGACGCGAAATAATAGCTGAACAAACCAAAGAAACTCCAGACCGATCAGTGTCTGGAGTTTCTTTGTCGATCTCTCATTTCCGGTATGCATCTTTAGCAATGCCAGCCCCTTGATGCAATCCTAAGCTATGCGCGTCTGCTAAATATCCTCTCAACACGCTTATCCCGCTGTCGTGGGACAGGTCTATGGTCATTATCCCATGCTTACGGTGCAGATCTACAATGGATTTAAGCAGGCTTTCAAATTCATCATGACTATTCATGAACAGCTCCCCATTATGATTACCTTGTGTTACCTCTTTTCTAAAGGATCAATTCCGAGACTGCGTTTCAAACCTTCCTGTAGCACCTGAGAGAAATTAAGGTGTTGCAGTTCAGCTTGATCATTAAGCCACTTCCGGACAGTCAGTGTCTTTTTAACGGCCTTACTTTCCATGGCTTCCCGAATTACAGGCATGTAGACCCGAACGTCACACGCAGCCTCTGTTGCTTCCCGTTGTACCAAAATAACATCAAGCGGGGAAGGATCGGGAATCGGGTCGTTGTCTTGTTCTATTACATACATAAAACCCTCCAGCGCTTCACGAGCTGCAGCATGCGCTTCTTCGGCGTTATCGCCAAAAGTAAGGCAGCCAGGGAGATCTAGAAAACGAACAGATATACCATCCTCAGAGTGATCGAGCAATGCCCAGTAGCGATAAGCGTCTTTTGTACTCATTGTAATTAACCTCCTTTGAGGAGGGCTGTTCAGCCCTTAATCCCCGCTGTTTTTAGGATACTTGCTTGCTATTTAGCCCCCTAGAAGACTTGGAAAGTACGCCCCTTAACCCAATACAATAATGGATCGGTTACACTTAGTTGGACAGAAAAAATAAGGGCTAGTAGTAATGAAAACATTAGAATTAGGAGCGGATCTACTATGCCAAGTCAACGACGTACCTTTACAACAGAGTTCAAAAAACAAATGGTTCAGTTATACGAGAACGGCAAAACCAGAGCAGCTCTTGTGGAGGAATATGGCCTCACAGCCTCAGCTCTGGATCGCTGGATCAAACATCCAGAGCAATCGTGATAAATACTCAGTATCAGCCATGTGCGACGTCCTGCAAATCGCAAGAAGTACGTTTTACTACGAAGCCAAAGAACAGGCAACCGAAGACAATGTAACTGAAGCGGTTGTGGATATCTTCCACAAGAGCCGAAAAGCCTATGGCACGCGCAAGATCAAAGTCAAGCTCCATGAGCGCGGATTCGTCGTCTCCAGACGGCGGATCGGTCGAATCATGAAATAACATGGACTCGTTTCAACCTACGCGGTGGCACTATATTTGCGTGCTGGTGGACCTGTTTAATCGAGAGATCATTGGTCATAGTGCAGGTCCTCGGAAGGACGCTGCTCTGGTTGCCCGCGCTTTTGCGACGGTGGAGGGTGATTTACGCGACATCCAGTGGTTTCACACGGATCGTGGGAGTGAGTTTAAAAATCAAAACATGGATGAACGGCTGGAAACCTTTCACATTGGACGTTCCCTCAGTATGAAAGGCTGCTCCTACGATAACGCTGTGGCAGAAGCTACGTTCAAAGTCATGAAGACAGAGTTTGTGTATCAGATGAATTTTCAGAGCCTTCGTCATCTGGAGCTGTTTGATTTACTGTTGACAATACAGGTAAGGTTTGTTGTGAAATAAGGATGAGGGACTCTACTGGTTAGCAACTGGCAGAGTCTTTTATTCTTCGTATTTCGACATAAAAATAACATTCCATTACGTATAAAGTAACGAATTGAGTTGGTGAATTAATTAAAATTTTCTACCTAACTGTTGATATAATGCAATTTATAAGGATTGTAGACTGGTTCTTTTTTACTGTTTATATCGATGCGCTTTTATTCCCCTGCCTTCGACATGCGATTAGTTATATATTAATAGACGGAAATACAAAAAAAGGAGAGATTTAAATGAGGATGAATCCATTAACGAAAAAAATTATGTTAAGTTCTGCAACAGCGGCCCTTCTATTTTCTGTTATGTCTCCATTTTCCGCTTCTGCTGCAAGTACATCTGTGAGTTCTTCTACATATAGTGAATCTGTCAATCAACCAGGAGGGGTTGTACCACCAGTAATTAATGGTGCTGTCCAAGTCTAAATGGAGACGTAACACCTCAGGGTAAGGTTAAGTGGACAATCCAAGGAATAAAAGCAGTCCTTAAATCAAAAGCAACCCAGATTAATAGTGTTATAAAAACGACGATTGAATGGCTGCCCGTAAGTGAACGTGTTAAAAAGAATCTTGTTAATATTGTCAAAGTCGATGCGATTGTAAAAGCTTTAGATGTGGTCACCAATTTCAGTGGTAGTATTGAAGATGCGCTATCACAGGCTATGCAGTATATTGGTGTAGCGGGATGGTTAGCTGATATTATCGCTAGAGCCATCGGCGCTATATTCCTTTAATAACTGTTATTACAAACGGAGGGAGAATGAAAAGAAAGTGGTATTTAAGACCCATGGTCATAATTTTGATGATCATCGTAACCCCACCGATAGGTTATTTGAATGTATTCTTAAATAGGGAAAAATTTGAACCTACTGAACGCTTAGGATATTTAGCGATAGCTACAATATTTGCTGCCCTATGGTTAACTAAATTTTTACCGCATTTATGGCGGATTCCCGCTATAATAATTGTTGCACTTATTGGTATATTCATGTTCAGAAAAAATAAATAGTCGAGTAACAACAACAATCCCCGCTAACCTTAACTGGTCGGCGGGGATTGTTTTGCCTATTTAATTTAAGTTACTCAAATACCTTGACAATTAAGGTAACTTAAATTGATCGGAGGTAGTAGTATGAGCGAAAACAAACGTAAAGTAGGCAGACCAGCACAGGGCATAACTAAAAAGGTTTCTATCACACTTACGGAGTCAGAAGATATTAAGCGGTAAACTGGCAAAGCGGCAGAGTCGGCGTAAAATGAATAATGTAGTAAATCAGGTAACTTTAATTTAAATACATGATGGATGGATAAAATACGATAATATAACTCAATCCGGCGAGTGACACATTTTTACGCCAGGTCCTGTATGGCACGGATATTATCGCTGATGAGGCGGCAGGAGGCGTCGAACTTGGCTTGTTCTTCTGGGCTTAGCTCCAACTCGATGACCTCCTGAATTCCTTTGCTGCCGATGATCGCCGGAACGCCTATGCAGACATCGGTATGTCCGTACTCGCCGTCCAATACGGCAGAAACCGCTATAATTTTACCGTCATCATTCAAAATAGAACGGGTAATATACGCCAGCGCATTGGCAATACCAAAATAAGTAGCGCCTTTGCGGGTAAAAATCTCCCAGCCTGCATCCTTTGTTTTGCGGGCGATGTCATCCAGATCGACGTGGCTGAACCGCTCTTTATGCTGACGCAGGATGTGCAGGATTGGCTTGCCGCCAATGGTCACGTGCGACCATGCGACGAATTGGGAATCGCCGTGCTCGCCCAGAGCATATCCCTGTACGCTGCGCGGATCTACGGAAAACACCTCGGAAAGCAGCGTCTTGAGCCGGGACGAGTCAATGGAGGTGCCTGTGCCGATCACCTTGTTGCGTGGTAGTCCAGATATGCTCTGTACAAGATAGGTCACAATATCGACAGGATTAGCCGCAATGACGAAAATGCCGTCAAAGCCGCTCTCCATAATCGCCGTTACAATTTCGCGCGTAATGATCACCGCATCATCCAGTACGGACAGACGATCTTGACCTGGTTTGGGGTTAGCCCCAGCCGTGATCATGATAACATCCATATCCGTGCAATCTGCATACGTTCCTACGAGTACCTTGGTACGTGTGGACGTAAAATCCATGCAATGGGACAGATCCAGCGCATGGGCCAAAGCCCGGTCATATGTGCGGCCAATCATCATAATTTCGTCACAAATGGACTGATTGACCATTGAGTAGGCACAGCTCGAACCGACCATTCCCGCGCCGACAATAGCTACTTTCCTTGCCTTTCCCTTCATTTATGTTTCCTCCTCGTTCCAACGAACGTTAATATGCTACAAATTATGCCTGAAACCCATTTCACGTTACATAACATAACATATTGCCGAGATTTTGGAAATATCCATCGTTTTGCCTTTATTCCGAAAAAAATAAAAATAACGATCACCAGAGGCACATGTATAGGCTGAAATATAGAGAATACGTGGAATACGCAGTGTTTTTGCAGGTGTGGATTGCAGGGAGTGAGTAGCCTCTTTTTGAGGTGGCATCTGTATTGATTGTACTTAGTGATGCATTTATGATAGGAAATATGCCATATAATAATGGGGAGTGTTATATTTATGTGATGTTTCTAAGAAAGACAGCCTATTGAATGGGAAATAGGCGAGGTACCACGTACTTTGTCATATTTTAAATGCTGCTGGTGTATCCATCTATATATTGTTGATTTGAAGTCGCTTCTTGCAGTTTTATAAAATATTCGCTTATGACAAAGGTTCCTAGCAGTCCGCAATATTAGAACATTTTTGTCAAAGGATTTCCATTTGATTCCGCGAATTGTACATATACAAACTTATTTCTTACCATACCATCCGGGGGGGTAATGATCAATGGAAGAAAGCAGATCGACGATGGAAGCAGCGAAGCAGTTGGGAATCGGGGCCAGTACCCTTCGTAAATATGCGGCAGCGCTGGAGGAGCAGGGCTATGTGTTCCCGCGTTCCGCTAATCAATCGAGAATGTTCAGTCCAGAGGATGTAGAGTGCTTAAAGGTGATGCGAGGAGCGTTGCGTGAGGAACATTTGACGATGGAGCAGGCGGTTCAGATGGTACTTGAGAGGGTAACCGCACCCTTCCAAATCGAGGATGCAGGCGTCCGCTTGCCATCCGTATCGGATGGTGAGTCGCTGGCTGCAACCTGGGAGGAAATATTGGCTTCGGCAGAGGGCAGAGATGAGTCTGTGATACAGGCGCAAGCCGCCGCTATTCTTGAATCGGCAGGATTAGAGGATGAAGTTAGCGCACAGGAACAGTCAGAAGGCCCGATGCAGCTACAACCGCAGGAGCAACAGACGCATACCTTGGCGCTAACGATTGAGCACAGGCTGGAGCAAACAAGGAAGAGGGAAAAAGAAGAACTGGAACAAACACCAATGCAGATACAAACGCAGGAGCCCATAGGGCCCCAAGCACTGACGGAGATGCAGATTATGGTGCAGAGCGCTCTACTAGAGATGCGTAGTCGTTTGGAAGAGCTGGAAGTGGAGCATAGCCGTTTGGTGGAGAAGAACATCAGCCTTTCCAATCAACTGGAGGACCAAAAGCGCTGGATGAAAGAGCGGGTGGAAGAGGAACGGGATCGGCAGTTAATCACCAATTTACGCACCTATCAGGGCAGACAACGCAAATCTCGCGGTTCGCTGCTGTCCTGGCTCGGTTTGGCACCACGCAGACGTAGAGAGGCATAGGTATAACAGCGAGCGGGCCGAAGTGAATGGATATAGAGCAAATTCTCAGCCTATTTTACTGGTTAATTCAGCTATCATCGTAGGGGCAACTGGCGGCGGCGAAGGGTGTTCAACTATTGCAGCGTGAGGCCAACAGGAATGTATTGTCTACACTTTGGAGCTGATGGAGCGGGTTCTGCATGTGCATGAACGGGGCTACATATCTACAGCGATTTGTACGATGTCGGGTATTAGATGCTTTTTATGCTGTATAGCAGTTACGAGCCTCAGCCGGAGAGCTAGTCTATAGAGATAGTCCATAAATAAAACAGGCATTCGCCGCAAAAATGGGTGAGTGCCCCCCTTACGCATTTGACCGGGTCTACATACAATAATCTTGTAAATGAGCGAAAGGAGTGTTGTAGATGAGTCATATGTGTGGAATGGGCGGTATGGGGTGCGGCGGAGCCTTTACCTCTGTAGGAGCGATTCTGGTTCTGTTTATTTTGCTGGTAATCATCTCCAAAACCCTGTTTCTGTAATTCTGTTGATAGACGATTTTCTGTAAAATGCACAGATGTTGCCCTGCATAACGTCGGGCGCACAACAATAAAGCGAAGGCCCTTGAAGAGAAGGGTCTTCGCTTTATAGGGCTTGAAGGAGCCACTGTCTTCCTTCTTATCTCCTGTCCGACTGATTTTTAGATCGTTTTCTGACATAGACAGGCTCTTTTGAAACGATAATACGCAGCGGTGTTGGAACGGGTTACACTAATTTAAGGCTTTAAGGATTTGGCCTGAAACTCGGCAATATCCTTGAATTCCTCTTCAAATTTACGCGAAATGCGGATATAGATCGGTAGTAAATCACGGTAAATATCCACATGCTCCGCCACGGGCTTATGCTGGTGAGTGGTGCCGATCATACCGGATACAGCGTCCAGCGAATCAATCCGTTCCAGTGCGTGCAAGCCCAAAATAGCTGCGCCAAGACAGGAGCTTTCCAGACTTTCCGGGATAATGACCTCCTGATCGAAAATATCCGCCATAAGCTGTCGCCACAGCTCCGAGCGTGCGAATCCGCCAGTGGCGTGAATGACCGAAGGTCTGTCGATGACCTCTTCCATGGCCAGCATAACCGTGTACAAGTTGAACAGCACACCCTCCAGAGCGGCGCGGATCATATGCTCTTTTTTGTGTCGCAGGGATAAGCCGAAGAAGGAGCCGCGGGCATTCGGGTCCCACAGGGGCGCACGTTCCCCGGACAGATACGGGAGAAAGAGCAGGCCGTCCGAGCCGGGGCGTACCTGTTCCGCGATTTGGGTCAGCACATGGTACGGATCAAGCCCCAATCGTTTGGCGGTTTCCACCTCGGAGGCTGCAAATTCATCGCGAATCCAGCGGAAAACAATACCGCCATTGTTCACCGGGCCGCCGATCACCCACAGCTTTTCGGTCAATGCGTAGCAGAAAAAGCGCCCCTTGGCATCGGTCAACGGCTTATCGACCACGGTGCGGATGGCTCCGCTGGTACCGATCGTAACAGCGACAACCCCCGGTTTGATGGCATTCACACCAAGGTTGGACAAGACACCGTCACTGGCTCCGATGACAAAAGGAGTCGTCTCCAGCAAGCCCATGTCATGTGCATAGGTCGCATCCAGTCCCTTCAGGACGTGAGTTGTCGGCACCAGTTCAGATAACTGATCCTTCGTGACACCAGCAATACGCAGCGCTTCTTCGTCCCAGTCCAACTGCTCCAAATTCATGAGGCCGGTAGCGGATGCAATCGAATGATCCACGACATATTGATGGAACAACCGAGCCAATACGTATTCCTTGATAGAAATATATTTGTACGTCTGTGCTGCAATATCTGGTAAATCCCGTGTAATCCACATCAGCTTCGTCAGCGGCGACATGGGATGAACGGGTGTCCCGGTGCGTAAGTAAATGTCATGTCCGTTGTATTCATGCTTGAGCGCCTCAGCCCACTTGGCGCTGCGGTTATCCGCCCACGTGATGGAGACGGTCAGCGGCTTGCCGTTCTTGTCCACCGCCAGGACGCTGTGCATGGCCGAACTGAAGGAAACGAATAGCACATGCTCGGCTGCTACTCCGCTTTGTTTCATGACCTCCTGCACCGTGGTCACGACGGCTTTGAAAATATCCTCCGGATCCTGTTCCGCCGCATCCGGCTCAGGTGTGTGCAGCGGATAGCCTACATGATACTGAGCAGCAATATTGCCGTTTTCTTCGAAAAGAACCGCCTTGGTACTGGTCGTACCGATATCAACGCCGATCATATATCGGGTGTCTGTCATATTCACTCTCCCCTTCACTTACCGTTATTAGCTGATTATCGTTAAATTAACACACTCAGCAGCATAATCAAAACGAAGGCGACCAAGGAGAGGATGGTAATTTCGGTTGCCTCTTTCGGGCATACTTGTATACAAGTTATGAAGTATTATATCCTCCCGTAAAAGATACTTGTAAACGGTGTCCATGGACATCGGTTCCATTTCAATGCTTTTAGGGTTACAATAGAGGCGGAAAAAGAAGCAGTGAAAGTGGAACGAACACGGAAAAGAAGGAGACCGTTTAATGATTATTATTAAAACCAAAGAACAAATTGAAAATATGAAGAAAGCTGGCGACATTTTGGCTGCTTGCCACCGGGAAATTGCCAAAATGATCAAGCCGGGAATTACAACGCTGGAAATTGACGCCTTCGCGGAATCGTTTATGAAAAAGCATGGTGCAACGCCGGAACAAAAGGGCTACAACGGCTACCAGTTTGCGACTTGCGGCTCACCTAACGATGTCATTTGCCACGGTTTCCCGAACAAGACACCGTTGAAGGATGGGGACATTGTGACGATTGACATGGTCGTAAACCTGAACGGCTGGCTAGCGGATTCCGCCTGGTCGTATGCAGTGGGTAATGTGTCCGAGCAGGCGCAAAAGCTGCTGGACGTTACCAAGGAATCCCTGTACAGAGGGATTGAGCAGGCTGTGATCGGTAACCGGATCGGAGATATTTCCCATGCGATTCAAACTTATGCGGAAGCGGAAGGCTTCTCGGTTGTACGCGAATTCATCGGTCACGGTATCGGAGAAGATATGCATGAGCAACCGCAGGTGCCGCATTATGGACCACCGCATCGCGGACCTCGCTTGAAGGAAGGCATGGTCATTACGATTGAGCCGATGTTGAACACGGGCACCTACCGCAGCAAAGTGGATGCAGACGGATGGACGGCGCGTACACTGGACGGCGGTTTGTCGGCGCAATACGAGCATACGCTGGCGATTACAGCGGACGGACCGATCATTTTGACCCAGCAATAAAAAGCAGACATTTAACCAGGTAGCGTATAGATTAAACGAGTTGCGATGCCATATAAACCCAAAAGACACGGCCCCCCGCGGGGAGAACGTGTCTTTGGTTTATACAACAATATGCCATGATACATGTAAGCATCCGTTTGTCAGATACGGACTTCCTTCTCGTCCGGAACAAATTGGCGATATTGAAAATACATACGAAGCCGCCAGTGTAGTAAGGTTCCGAAGGCCAGGATGAAAAATAGCCCCGCCGTCTGTGGAATGGTAATGTAGCGCTGGATAAACTCATGCAGCAGCAGGCGAACGATCAGCAGACTGGTCAGGATAAAAAAGAAGGTGCGTGAGCGTTGTACAAAGACTTGCCCTTCTTGCATCTCAAACTTGGTGCTGCGGATCAGCGGATACGAGAAAATAAACCAGCCGACCAGAAAAGCGCCCATCGCCCACAGCGAGGGAACTCGTACCTCTGGCACGATGAACATCATAAAGCCGGTGCTCATGCCGAGCGGAGGGATGATAATCTTTTTGGCGTTAACCGGGCGGTGACCCATCTTCATACGGATAAAAATAGCCGAAACAGCCATCAAGATCATGCCGAAGGTTGCGCCATATTGCAGAATTGGAGTGCTGATATGAAACATGGATTGGGCCCCCTCTATAAGAAATGTAAGCGTTATTGGACAGACTGCAAACTTTTTTCATTATATCACATATGTAATGGATACATTTAGTTACAGTCTTTCCTCCGGCAAGCGGATTATACACTCAATTGTGGTGACTGGCCCAACGATCTCGGGTCTCTATCATACTTATGCATGATTCTCTGCTTGTACCTCTCCTTGCGCCGATTTTTTCTCCTGACGCATGATATACCCCATGACTGCAATAATAAGGATAAAAGCAATGAGTGCGAGAAAAGGAATGGTCATAAAATCAAACCAGTTCAGATAATCCTGCTCACAGGATACTCTTCCACAAGAAGTTGAAGCCTGCGTAGCCGCCTTGGCGGCTGCATGGATACGCTGAATAGTAAAATGATAGGCCGAAATCGCACCTCCAATGATAGCCAACGGCATTACATAACGGCGTATTCCCGTATCCCCCCGAAAATAAGCAATTCCGAGCAACAGGGTCAGGGGATACATTAAAATGCGCTGAAACCAGCATAGCTTGCAAGGCTCATACCCCAAAATCTCGCTGAGATACAGACTGCCTAATGTAGCTACACAAGCTACTACCCAGGCAGCAAACAAAGCAATATCCGTTTTTTTAAACGATCCAATCATAGTAACGCTCCTTTTTTGATTCAAATGAGAACAAAATGACCTCACCGTGTCTTATCCGTATTGTACTGTATTTTGAGTGCAGGGTCATACATACTTAAACTTATTGACATCATTCACTATCTTTTTTATAATTACAGTGGTTTGGGAAGTTAATAAAGATTCAAGATCAGATATATATACGATGAGAAACTTAGGAGTGTGTCCAGAATGTCGAGTATCCAAAAGAACGAAACTTTGTCTGTCATTAGTGAGAGACATGCAGTAAAAAGTTATGTTAAGGATTTTAAATTGCCAGAGGAAGATCTGGAAGCCATTTTGACAGCTGCGATAGAAGCTCCTTCCGCCTGGAACCTTCAACACTGGAAATTCCTCGTGATTGAAACCGAAGCTGACAAGCAAAAGTTGCTGCCTATCGCTTACAACCAGGGTCAAGTAGCGGAAAGCTCTCTGACCATTGCCGTTTTGGGTGATCTGGAAGCGAACCGCAACACTGTGATTTATGATCAAGCGGTAGAAGCAGGCTCATTGCCAGCAGAAATCCGCGACGCCTTGGTAGGCCAAATCAACGGTGCGTATCAAAATCCACAAGTAGCTCGCGATGCAGCGATCCTGAACTCTTCGTTGGCGGCACAAAACATTATGCTGGCTGCTAAATCTCTGGGCTATGACACTTGCGCTATGGGCGGCTTTATTCCTGCACAGCTGATCGAGCAATTCAACGTTCCTGCACGTTACCTGCCAGTAATGCTTATTACTGTAGGTAAGGCACAAGTACCGGCACGTCCATCAGGACGTTTCCCACTGTCCGAAGTTGTTGTAAAAGGTAGCTTCTAAGAAAATTTTTAACATAAAAAGGGTGTTCCTGCAACCGTCGTGGTTGGGGGAACACCCTTTTGTTATGGCCTGGGTAAGGTTGCAATCATGCTTGTGTTAATCCGAACGCTTGGAAACGAGATATACCAGCTCCAGCGTCAGAATAGGCAAAAAGACAGAAGCCGGATAGGCCAGATAGCGCGGCTCCCATTGTGGCTTGAACTTATCCTTGAAGCGGCGAAGCCCTTGAAAGCCGTAAAAATGCCCTCCGTATTGAAAAGCGAGCCGGGCCAGCTTTTCCTCGCGTAACGCTTTTTCGCTTTGTCCTACTTGGGACAGCGGAGCCATGCCCAGATTGAATGTCGTATACCCGCTGTCTTTGGCCCACTCGATCACTCGTGTGAACAAGTAGTCCATCGTGCCATTCGGTGTATCGGGCAGATGACGCATCAGGTCTATGGAGACCGTCTGTCCACGGTCATAGGCAGGGGCCATCGTCGCGAAGGCGATGACCTTTCCTTCAGGGTCCTTTAACAGCGCAATCGGGGCCAACTGAAGATAAGACTTTTTGAACCAGCCGAGCGAATAGCCCTTTTCCTTCCGACCATCCAGCCAGATATTCGAAATGTGACGAAGCTCCTCAATTAATGCTCCATCCAAAGGCGGCTGAATCATTTCGAACGTGTACCCTTCGCGGTCAAAGCGGTTTTTGGCGCTGCGAAGCACCTGATTGCTTTTACCTGTTAGTGTAAAGGACTCCAGTGGCATCAGCGCTTCCTCGCCCAGCTTGAAAAACCGATAGCCGTTCTCATGATAGATGGACAAATACTCCGGCGATGCCTGATAAAATACAGCCGTTAACGCATATCGGTCTGCGAATCGCTGAAATTCCTGAATCGCTTCACTCACCCGCTCTTTCGGACCGAGCGGGTCGCCCAATACAATCAGCTTATCCCGGCTACGGGCATAGGGAATAACGACTTGTTCGTTATTGGTCCAATACAGATACTTATCACCGAGAAAAAGCATATGAGAAACGAGATTGCCGCCCTGCCGTTCCAAAAACTCTTTTAGCTTATCCAGCTCCTGCTCGTCGGGGAGGTTGCCGATTCCGCGTTGCGGTCTGAGGAAGAAATACACCGTTAGGAACACCCATGCCAAAATCAAACTGAACACGGCAGTAACCCCATAATCGCTACGGTTCATAAAAAAATCTAGATGAACCTTGGCATGCAGTTGGCGCATAAATGGAGTATTGGAGCCTGCCCCAATCATAAAATAAGCCCCGGTCACAAGGAGAGATAATCCACCCCATATTAAAATGTTGTGCCGATTCAGCGGCGCACTGATCCGATAAAACCGTGAACGCGAAATCCATAGCATTAACGCCACGAACAGCAGGAACAAGGCTTCTTCAAAATCCAGACCTTTGGTGAAGGTGAAAATAGCCCCCGAAAGCAGCAGTACCAGCGTCAGCCGCAAGGCTCTGCGAATGCGCAGTGATATTCCATGAGACAGCACCACGAGCATAATTCCGATGACGACGGAGATTTTGTGCGACAGGCGCATGACGGGCAGACTGAGCAAATGCTCGGCAAAACGCAGCCGATACAGCAGACCAGGCGTAGCCGCCGACAGAAGAAGCACCACGCCGGAGACAAGTACCAGCTTGCCAAGCGCCCATACTCCCAGGTCGGCCAGAAACCGGAATTGACCGGGCCAGCCCCATACCTTTTGCCAAGCGTTGAGTGAGGTTCCCCAACCCGTCTCTGCCAGTTGGCTCAGGCGTTCGTTGCGCGGAATCATTTCCAGTGCAGCCAGCACCAGGCCGATCAGCCACGGAACAATGTAATAAAAGACGCGAAAGGCCAGTAGCACTGCCAACGCCTGATCCGAGTTGGCGCCCGCTATTTGCAGCCCGAGCAGGGCAATGATATCGAATGCGCCGACTCCTCCGGGCGCTAGACTGATCAGCCCGGCAATCGCGGCAATCACATAAATGCCGAACACGGCATTCATCGGCAGCTCATGAAGCAAGTGCGAGCCGATCCATGCAAAGGTAAGGCCGGCCAGCAACCATTCCAGCAGCGAAGCGCTAATGGAGGCGGAGATGGTGGACCAGGAAAGCTGGCCTTCTCCCTTGTTGAACCAAGTGGCGTACCGTTTGGAGCGTTGCATAATCAGAAACAGCGGCAGGTACAGCGCCATTCCCCATAACGCCCAATGAAGCCACGGATGAGCATCCAGCACGGGTTGTGCCGGATATAGGTGGGCAATCGCGCCCCAGGCCAGCAAAGAAAGCCCGGTAATGACCACAGGCGAAAGGAACACAACCGCAGAAGTGATGACACCCAGCGGCACGCCGCTTTTTTTATACAGCACCGTACGCAATCCCGCTCCTGTAAAACCGGCGAAGCCAAAGACATTATTGAAGGTGTTCGAAATCCAAGCATACCGGAATGTCGCTCCGAGTTTGACCTGTAGCTTGAAATGATGCCTGATCACGTAATCGTATGCGCTCATAGCGGCCACAGCTATCAGTGAGAACAAGCTGATTTCGATGAGAAAGGTAGCATCCATTCGCCGCAGCTCATGAAGCATACGCGCCAGATTGAAGCCTTTCAGTTCCCGTCCAGCTTCCCATATAATAAAAGCGAGTACAGCCAGCGGTAACAAAATACGCGTCAGTCGCTGCCTATAGATGGTCATCATGAACTGTACGATTTTAAAGGATTGGATCGGTTTGTGATTGGAGTTCATAGATTCACCTGCCTGAAAAATAATGAAATAGATTCTGAATGATACATTAAGATATCATGCCCAATGAACAGGCTACTATATATTATACCTGTAATAAACAAATGAATAACAACAGAAGGGTTACGAAATGGGATATCAGATTGATAGCTGTAAATAATTCCAATATAATGATAGAAAACCTAGTCATTTTCTTGGTAATGGAGCTGAACGGACATGAGTATATGGGATCGTGATCTTTTTGTACGTCGATTGGAGCTGATGTGGCCGCAGGATGCTGACGAGAGCCAATATCCATTTCATTTAAAAGCCATGCATCAATGGAATGAGCTGAAATTTCACCCGTCTGTTACCTATATTGTTGGAGAAAACGGTGTGGGTAAATCAACGCTTATGGAGGCAATCGCAGTTGCGGGGGGATTTAATCCAGAGGGCGGCACTAAAAATTTTAATTTTTCTACACAGGCGACGCATTCCTCGCTGCATGAGCATATTCGGCTGGTGAGAGGGATAGATAAGCCGCGAGACGGTTTCTTTTTCCGTGCAGAAAGCTATTATAATCTGGCGACTCATATCGACGAGCTGGATCGGGAAGCAGGGGGCCGGCCCATCCGAGACTCCTATGGGGGAAAATCGTTGCATGAGCAGTCGCATGGCGAGTCTTTTTTTGCTGCATTTTTGCATCGGTTTGGAGGACAGGGGCTGTACATTCTGGATGAGCCAGAGGCTGCGTTATCGCCCTTGCGCCAGATGGCCATGCTTGCTCGTATCCACGAGCTGGTGCAGCAGGGCTCGCAGTTTATCATTTCTACGCATTCCCCGATTTTGATGGCCTATCCCGACTCCATCCTGTACCAACTGACACATGAAGGAATAGACACCCGGACGCTGGAGGAAACCGATCATTTCATCATCATGAAACAATTTCTGAACAACAGGGAAAAGATGATGCAGGAGCTATTCGAAGATCCCCAATAAGGAATGGGTGAACCTCAATAGCATCCGCTTTGATGACCCGCTTTCAGGGAGATCATGGACGACTGAATACTATCTATGAAGATCTGTTTGAATGGTTGGATCGTAATGGATATGAGCGTAATACAGCAGAGGGAGTATACTGGATCGAGCCAAATCTGCTGAAGCCTGTGAATCCTTTTGATATCCATCCGAGTAAATTTAGAACTTTGTTTATGATATTGTCCCAAAATTCACCGGATATGCACCTCATTATTGGTTATCATGCTCATTTATGGTATATGTATAAGGGGAGATGAAATGAGTATTCTGCTCTTATGGTGAGTGCGAATGTGAAGCTCACATAAAAACCCCGGATCCTTCGCACCTCGAAATTTGTCGAAAAACATTAAATCAGTTTTCTTCAGTAGAAGTCAATGGTTGATTCAGGCTTTTTGGGCATCGTTTTTTGCTAAAATGTATGGAATTGATATCATTACGGTATGAATTACTGCATTTTCGCTGTCGCACTCTATGTGAGTGCGTGGATTGAAATTTTTACTAAGAATGGAGGTTTAGGTATGCAGAGTCGCACTCTATGTGAGTGCGTGGATTGAAATACCATCAATGACTGGAAACCCACTTTCGTCCATATCGTCGCACTCTATGTGAGTGCGTGGATTGAAATATATGGCAGTTCGAGAGCTGCTGCAATCTGTTTCAAGTCGCACTCTATGTGAGTGCGTGGATTGAAATCATTAAGATAGAACTCTGAAACTGTACCACGTAAGGGTCGCACTCTATGTGAGTGCGTGGATTGAAATAAAAACGAACTCCATGTCCGCATCCTTGATCTTAGTCGCACTCTATGTGAGTGCGTGGATTGAAATTGTTACATACACCCGCTTGCCTTCACCATTCTCAGTCGCACTCTATGTGAGTGCGTGGATTGAAATAGATCAGCAAAGCGGACAATGAACGGCATATACCATCGCCGCACTCTATGTGAGTGCGTGGATTGAAATTATATGGTCATAGTCAACTATGTAAGCAGAACTATAAATGTATGGAAAACGGAGTAGGCGGAATGTGGCATATAACAGACTGGAATCAAGCGCCTTTGCATTAAATTTAAAATTAGGACTCTGCCAGTGTTATGCTTACAGTTCCTTTTTTTTGTTCATTGTAATAGAACGCATGTTTGTATATAATTAGTGTAGAAAAAGTATATACTTGCTCCATGAAGCCCAATGCAAGCTGCTAAGACTCCTTTTCTATTTTTCAAGAAGCAATTATATTTCTTATAACGACTTCGGATTATTGATCATATTTTAGTGTCAGCTTTATGATTGTTATATGCTTGTGGGTCTATTAATATAGTGGAGAGTTTTGAACTAATAGTTGCAAAATAAGATTTTCATATGCGAAATAAATAACCTTAGGAGGACAAAACGCAACATGTCAGATTCACAACAGTTGAAAATGGGACCGCTGGTCATTTTGATGATTAATATGTTTATTGCCATGCTGGGAATTGGCCTCATCATTCCGATCCTCCCCAAATTCATGAGTTCTCTGGGAGGCAGTGGTGAAACGGGAGGCTACCTGGTTGCGGTGTTTGGCTTGACCCAGTTCCTGTTCTCGCCGTTAGCTGGAGAATGGTCGGATAAATACGGACGTAAAAAAATGATTATTATTGGTTTGGTGATCATGACGGTGTCTTCTGCATTGTTTGCTATTGGACACTCGTTGACCATGCTGTATATTTCCCGTTTGCTCGGCGGTGCGGGTGCCGCATTTATGATCCCTCCGATGATGGCTTATATTGCTGACATTACGACGGTACACAATCGCGGTCGGGGAATGGGTTTGTTGGGCGCGGCCATGTCTCTTGGGTTTGTTATCGGTCCTGGCGTGGGTGGCTTGCTGGCAGATATCTCGATTCGCACGCCTTTATATGTTTCGGCTGGCGTATCAGGCTTGGCTGCGCTGATCTCATTGATTTTGCTGCCCGAAACCTTGTCGATGGAGAAACAGTTGAAATTCCGGAATGTCAAAGTCAAGCGCGACAATGTCATTAAGCAGTTTGCACTTTCTTTTCGCAAGCCGTACTTCATGCTACTGATTATGGTTTTCACGCTAACTTTCGGGCTGACGCATTTTGAAACGATGTTTCCTTTCTTCGTGACAGGCAAATTTCATTACAATGAGCGTGATATTGCCCTCATTATTACGGTGGGCGCGCTGGTCGGAACGGTGATTCAAGCGGTTGTGATCAGTCCGTTGTTGAATCGTTTTGGCGAAAAAGGTGTCATTATCGGCTCCTTTCTGTTTTCCGCAATTTCTCTTGTGCTTATGTTGCTCTCTGGCAACTTTTATTATGTACTGGGGGTATCGCTCATCTTCTTTACCGCCACGTCGCTGCTGCGACCAGCCATTAATACGGCTTTATCCAAAATGGCCGGGGATGAGCAGGGGGTTGCAGCCGGGATGAACAATGCCTATATGAGTATCGGTAATATTTTGGGACCTGCGCTGGCGGGTACGCTGTTTGAGGTGAATATCAACTTGCCGTACATTTTTGGGGCGGTCATTCTTATCTTTAGTTTGGGACTGGCTGTAAAATGGAACAGCAAAGGTACGCAAACGACAGCGGTTTAGTATGGCCTGACGTTTCGAAATATTTTTTTGCAGAATTATGCTTTCCTACGTTATATGAAAAACAGGGCGTTTCCTGAACTAAACGTCCTGTTTTTTTTTGGATTTGTACCCTATAAAGATCATTAAGTTGCTGATGCCTGAAAGAATACAATATCATAAGTCGCCGCAATACCTCCCGGCGTGCTAAACTTGTCTTCATACTCTTTATACAAATGGGTGAACAGACGCCGCGATCCGAGACTGCGCGAAATGACGGCTTCTGAAGTGCTGGCTCCCAGTGCTTTTACAGATAATAGAAAATCCCTTGGTGAAGCGTACTCTTCCGTTAAAAGCATACATTCATATTGGATGTTTAAGAACCCAGCCTTTGTTAACGAATCTTTCCACTGATTTGCAGATTGAAACGACAGTCCGTGCCTCTGGGGCTCCATACCTTCAGCACGGTAAACTTCTTCAAAAGCCGTGTGCAGCTCGCGGAACGTACCAGGCCCGAAGGTCGCGAACGCGAGTATTCCTCCGGGTCGAAGCAGCCGGTGAAGGTAATTCAGCGTTTGCTGCGGCTGGCTCAACCATTGAAAACAAGCGCTGGAAACGATGAGATCGAACGAAGAGGCAGGAGTGTTAGCTGCCCATATTTCGACATCGGCAAGCAAAAAGTGGATATCAGATGAGGGCCTACCGTTGGAGCCTACATGGTTTGCAGTGCTTAACACACGCTGTTCAGCCGCCAGAATCATTGCAGGCGCAATATCCAGTGCAGTAATAGACGAGTGTGGCCACTTGTTCATCAAAATTTCAGATAGAGTGCCGGTGCCGCAACCGATCTCAAGAATGCTGAGTCTGTTTGAATCACCAGCCTTTGTCCGTTTCATGAGAGATTTTACAAGCATGTCCGCCATAATGCGCTGTACATGGGCATGAGTATCATACAACCCAGCCGCGCTACGGTTAAATTGACGTCCAATAGCTGCTTTTCTACTGATCATGCCACCAACTCCTAATTGATTCAGCGATATGAGCTTCCCTTCCCAAAAAAGGAGCATGCCCGCTGTCGGGTATGGTTAGTAACTTCGCCTGAGGCAATTGCGTGAGCAACTCTTCTGCCGCCGTGTAAGGACAAATCTTATCCCCGGTACCGTGCACAAGCAGCACCGGGCAATGGATTGTCGGAATTCGGGAGAGGCATTCCACATTACGTAGGACTTCAAGACCCGCGATGAGCGCCGGAGTTGTCCAGTTGCCGATGAGGGAACGATTGTCCCTGAGACCCGTCTCTGTCTCCGACTCCGTAAACACCATCTGACTGAATTTGCTCTCTATAGCCTGCCGATCTTTTCTGAGTCCGGTGATCATCTGTCTAACATATGCATCTGCCCAGCCGCGATCCCGCTGTTCTTTAGGACGAGTAAACCTGGCTGTTGCTGAAAAAAGGATAAGTCCGTTCGCCAGTTCCTGGTCCGCGAGTTTCAATGCCAATAACCCGCCCAGTGACCAGCCTCCGATCAGAACCGGACCGGAACACAAGGAAAGCAGAATTTTTGCTGCCGTTTCTGTCAAGTGCAGTATTTCCTCTGAAGAAGCGGCAGCACTGTAATCTATAGAAACATGATGAAAATCAGGAAGAAGCTCGCGAAGTCGGTCAAAGACTTTATCTGACATACTCCACCCGGTCAGCCACAAGATTGTGCCGCCTAACTCTGATCGCATGATTCCAATACCCCCAGTCGAAGTCCTATTCTGCGAATTTCCGTCACGGCATCTGTCAGCTCTTCCAGGGAATGTGCCGCCGACAAAGAGAAGCGAATTCGCGCAGTACCCTCGGGTACTGTTGGAGGGCGAATGGCTATCGCCGCAATCCCTTCGTTTTCCAGAGCACTGCTAAATTGCAGAGCTTTATGATTGTGGCCTACGATCAAAGGTATAATCGGAGAATCTCCGTTACCGACGTTAAACCCCCCTATACATAATGAGGAACGAAAAAATTCGCTTGCCGCAAACAGCCGTTCACGACGCCAGTGTTCTGTTTGTATCAGCTTCAATGCTTGGGTAGCCCCCGCTATAAGAGAAGGTGGCAATGCCGTTGAATAGATAAGCGGCCTAGCCTTATTCATCAGCCACCTGATGAGCGTCTCATTTCCACAAACATAAGCTCCGTAGACGCCAAACGATTTGCTGAGTGTTCCCATATGAATATCCACATCATTTTGTAACCCGAGCGCAAGGGCCAATCCCTCACCGTGTAGACCGTAAACCCCTCCGCTGTGTGCCTCGTCAACCATCAGCAGAGCATTATACTCTTGTTTGAGTGCAATAAGGTCGAGCAAGCGCGCCTGATCACCATCCATGGAAAAGACTGCGTCCGTAACGATCAGCTTCCGCCGTTTATCACGGAATTTATGTAATAAGGCACGCAAATGTTCCATATCGTTATGACGGTACCGGGCATGCTCGGCGCGGCTCAAAATAATGCCGTCGACGATGCTCGCATGGTTGAACTGGTCGCTGAATACCACATCGCCACGACCCGCAAGCGCACTAATGACACCGATATTAGCTGTATATCCGTTTGCGAAGACAAGTGCCGCATCACAGTTCTGCCATTCTGCCAACGCTTTTTCAAGCTGTGCATAGGGCTGCCGGTTGCCGGTTACAAGCCTGGAGGCACCGGCGCCAACTCCTTCCGTGAGGAGTGCATCACGCATCGCTTCAATCACGGCAGGATGCTGGGCAAGTCCCAGATAATCATTCGAGGACAAGTCGAGCAGCACTCGTCCTCCATGCATCATATAACCAGGACTTTCGGGGATAGGGGCATAGGTACGCAAGCGGCGTTCCAATGATACGTGGTTCAATGCCTCAAGTTCCTTTTTCATCCAATGGATGATCATCACCGCCTTGCAGAGCGTTTAATTTCCATCATTCCCCGTAGATGATTGTACTGAAAATGCTTGCCTGATTGGCCCTAATTGAATCGTTTTTCGAACGGAATGTATAAGCGTCTCGGTATTTGCCTCGTCATGCAAGCGTGGAAAACGGCCAAGGACCTTCAGGCCGCCGCTGTAACGTTCGATGAGTTCCGCATTCGCGGCGGCACTCGGATCGTCCAGGGGCCCAGCACATTCGCTATCGTTCATAATGATGCCTACAATTGGGATTCCGCGCTGCTGTAAGAAGGAAACGGTCAAAAGCGTATGATTAATTGTACCCAGACCGGACCGGGCCACGATCAGAACGGGGATGTGAAGCGCAGAAATCAGGTCAATCACTAGTGCGTCAGCGGTCAGCGGTACAGCAACCCCACCCGCCCCTTCGATAAGCAGTGCTTTATAGCGTTTTATGAGTGGTTCTCCTGCAGCGATAATCTCCTTAAGAGTAAGCGTCACACCAGCCTGCTTGGCGGCCAGCATTGGGGTAAGCGGTGCTTCGAATGTAAAAGGCGCTATGGTCTCGGGGCGTTCACAGATGCCTGTGCTTTGCAGCAGACGTTCGGCATCCGTTGCTCCGCTGCCAAGAAGGCCGCCGGATTGCACAGGTTTCCAGACACCTGCATTCAGACCTTCTGCACGCAACGTAGCGGCAAGAGCCGCCATCACAATGGTCTTCCCAACGCTGGTATCTGTACCGGTTATAAACAATCCCCGTAGTGTGCTCATGTCGTTAATCCATTTTCGGTAACATCAATAATAGATGCTACCAAAATATCTGTCATGGCATCCAACTCATCCTCCGTGCTGGCAAGAGGAGGGATAAATACGACAACATTGCCAAGCGGTCTTGTCAGCATGCCAAGCTCTCTTGCACGCTCGGCAGCGCGAACGCCGATCCGATCTGCCCAATCGTATGGCTCTCGTGAAACCTTATCACGTACGAGTTCGATGCCGATCATCAGACCCTTTTGCCGAATTTCACCGACATGCGGCCGTTCTTTAAGTGCCATGAGCTTTTGCTGCACAAATGAGGCCTTTGCTATTACGCCCTTTAGCATGTCTCGCTCTTCGAATCGTTTTAGACTGGCTAAAGCGACGGCACAGCCAAGCGGGTTTCCGGTAAAGGAGTGCCCGTGGAAAAATGTTTTCTGCTCTTGATAATCGGCATAGAATGCGGCATATACCTCGTCAGTTGCAAGTGTCGCAGCGACGGGCAAGTAGCCGCCAGTGAGTCCTTTGCCGACAACCATCAGATCAGGTGAAACGTCTTCGAGATCGCAGGCAAACATGGCTCCCGTCCGACCGAATCCTGTTGCCACTTCGTCCGTGATGAGTAGTACGTCGTGTTTACGGCAAAGCGCGGCCATTTCCCGTAAACAGCCGGGCGGCATGATGATTATTCCTCCGGCTCCCTGCACGATCGGCTCCACCATGAGAGCTGCCATTTCATCCCCACGAGTCTCAAGCAAAATGCGTAAAGCGTTTAAAGTAGACTCCATTGCCCCCGCTGCGCCGCCCTTGTGGCGATAAGCATAAGGATAAGGGATGACCTCTGTGGGAAACAGCATCGGTCGGAACACATCATGATACAGCGGAATCGCGCCGACGCTGACTGCCCCGATTGTATCTCCATGGTACGCTTGATTCATCGTAATAAATGTCTTTTTCTCATGTATTCCGCGGTTATGCCAGTATTGAAACGCCATTTTGATTGCGATTTCCACACCGGTTGCTCCTGAATCGGAGTAAAACACTTTGTTTAAGCCCTTCGGAGCGATCCCTACTAGCTTTTCAGCCAGCTCAATGGCAGGTACATTCGCCATTCCAAGCAGTGTAGAGTGGGCGATCCGATCTAACTGATCCGTGATTGCCTGATTCAGTTCCGGCACGTTGTGTCCGTGTACATTAAGCCAAACAGACGAGAACCCGTCATAATAAGACCGTCCCTGGACATCATACAGTTTGACACCTTCACCACGTTCGATAATAAGAGGGTCCGACTCGTTGTAATCTTTCATTTGAGTAAAGGGAAGCCATAAGTGCGCCTTATTCATGGCGGCAAGACGTTCATAGTGCGTAATGATCACCATCCTTCACCAATCTAGTGTTTTGATTGTCAACCAAAATGAGTTTTAAAAGGTTGACAATTTACTTTAACAATATTAACAAAACGAAAAGTCTGTGTAAAGAGAATCAAAGTGTGCAACAAGATCTTACGGTGATGTTTACTTTATTGAAATGATTTCGTTCGTCTATATGGCGCACTTTGGAGCGGATCATAGCTAATAATGATGGAGGATATTCATGATGGGCTTGCGAGAGCAGTTATTTTATACAGGAACTTATGCGTCTCGTGATGAAAGAGGGATTTATGTATGCGCTTTGCGTGTAGAAAATGGTGATCTGTGCATGGTTGGAGGTGTAGAGGGGATTGAGCGGCCTTCTCTTCTGGCACTGCACCCGGATGGGGCGAAGCTATATGCTGCCAGTGAGGCAGAGGAAGGTGAGCTGTATGCGTATCAGGTCAATGCCTGGACAGGAGAGCTACATCCTTTGAAATTGCCGTACATCTTGCTGATAGCGGGGCATAGCGATTTCAATTTTGTCCGCATTCAGTGAGCATACTATTGATGGTAGTTTAACGTATATGGATTTTTTCAATATTCATAAAACAGGACACCCCATAAAACCATTCGGTGTCTGTCGGGATGTCCTGTGAGGGTATGTGGTTTGAACATTCATGCTGTATACGATCTTGCGTCGCTTGCCGCCTAGGAACGGCTATGTTCTTCGGCCAAAGAAGAGTCGGACGTTCTGTCTTTGTCTGCCGTGTGCATTTCTTGATGTTGAGAAGGATCGGCCTTCATCAAGCCGGGATGACCGACATAAGGGCGATCACTCCGTGAGCGGCCCCGTGTGAGTCGGAAGCCGATCAAAAACAGGACAAGTTGCACAGCCAGTATGTAGGGAGAAGCTTCCGGTCCGATCCATTGAAACAGGGCAACGGCGGCGATCACCATGGACAACAGACTCGTTGGAAAATGGGATGCCGTCACCTCCAGATCATTTTGTCTGCGGAGAGTCATCAACCGATATACGTACAGCAGGGCGATCAAGCCGGAAACAAATCTCATCCATGTACACCCTATGAGCCATGAGGCAGAGGGCACAGCTTCGGGCAGACTATTATAGATAGTACTATATGACATGAGTTCCACAATCATCCGTGAAATTAGCCACACTATACCCACCAGCGCCAACGGCCCGGCTGCGGGACGCAGCAGCTTCCATAAAGCCGTACCCCAGCCCGGAGCATGCGATTCTAGCAGAACAAGACGACGTTCGTCGATCAGTTTGTTCATTTCGCGCTCCAGTGATTTGAGCAGCAATTCCCTGCGGAATGCGTCACATTCTCTTAGAGATGCCTGAACCTGTTCCTGAAGGTGAGGGGTTAAATAGGGAGCAGCCTTCGCTTCTTGAAGGGCATGAATCAGTCCACTCTGATGCTGGCGCGTTTCACTGTTGCTTATGCCATTCTGAGTGGAGGTTTGGAGATAGCCTGCTAATCGTCCGTAGATTCGCAGCGATTCCTGTAATTCATTCAACCGCTGCTGCCGTGAATTTCGAAGCTGGGCTGCGCTGTGAACATACAGCCATACCAGCAAAGACAATGCCAGCAGGACGGCAATCAGACCGGGTGAGATATATGCGGCTAATGCCGCGAAGTCCGTTGGGGACACCCGCAATCCCTCCTTCCATTGTTCTTTCTACACTATTGCACAGACCACACAGGCATTTCAAGAGCTTGGTCACGTCTGACAGAGATATATAAAGTATTTTTTGGTAAAATAGACAAGATGACAAGCAGGAAGGGGAGATTCAGCATGAATGAGCATTTGCAGTCAAACCCTCCCATCAGGGAAAAGGTTATCGGCGTATGTACTGGAGTAAGTAAATCATAGACAGGAAGAAGGCAAGGACCTATGAAAGTCATTATTTTTGGAGCAACAGGAACCATTGGTCAAGCATTGGTGAAGGAGGCAATCAAGCGCAAGTATCAGGTGACGGCGGCGGTGCGTGATCCGCAGCGTGTAACGGAGCAAAGTGAATATTTGACGGTCGTTCAAGCGGATATTTTGAATCCCGATTCTGTAACATCCGTGGCGAAAGGACATGATGCCATGATCAGCGCCTACGGTCCCAAGTTTGGAGCCGAGGAAGAATTGCTCGAAGCCACTCGCTCTTTACTGGAAGGCACCCGGCGTTCCGGCGCAGAGCGCATACTGGTAGTCGGGGGAGCCGGCAGCCTGAAAACGGAAAACGGTGAACGCCTGATGGATACCGCCGAGTTTCCGGAGGAAATCAAACCACTGGCAGCTGCACACGCTGACGCACTGGAACTGTATCGCGCCGCGGATGTCGATTGGACATATTGCAGTCCTGCGGGAATTATTGAACCGGGACGGCGTACAGGGCAGTTCCGCATCGGCTTGGACCATGTAGTTGTTGACGAATTGGGTCACAGCCGCATCTCGGTTGAGGATTATGCGGTTGCCCTGATTGATGAACTAGTGGAAGGGGAATTTGTGAATTCCCGTTTTACGGTTGGGTATTAAAAAAGGATGGCACTACGGGAGGCGAAGAAGCATGTATATTGTGACCGCCGAAGAAATGCGGCAACTGGATCGGTATACGATTGATAAGCTGTGCATCCCAGTCCTTACCTTGATGGAAAATGCCGGGCGTGCTGTAGCTGACGAGGTATTGAAGCTCTGCGCTGTGGAAAATGGACGGAGCGACGACGAGGGCGGTGCTATTCGGATGGAGCCTTGGGGCCATGGGCAACATGCCATGCGGGAACGGGAGCATTGGTTATTCTCGTAGGCAAAGGCAACGACGGCGACGGACTGGTGGCGGCCCGTCATCTAACGGATGCGGGCCTGCGCGTCACCGTATGCCTCGCCTACCTGAAACGTGCAGGGCTTGAACGCTTCGCAGGCAGCAGCCTTTGGAGTATACCTGCACGGCAGGGCTGGAGAAGCAGCCGCGCGTCATCGCCAGCATGCCGCCTCGGTCATTGCGGGTGATATTATTGAAGCCCTATAGCCCATAATAGTAAGGGCAGGAGGAAGGCCAAGATGAGCTGTACCCCAAATTCACGGCTCTTCCAGGGTCTTCCTGCATAATGCCTTCCCCGGTAATATAGTAATGTGATCAATGTACCCACGATGCCGTTACTCCATGAGACGCCCGTTCCTTCGGGCGATATAAAAGAACCGAGCAGGAGGAAGATACTGAATCCTGCGGCAAGGTACAGGGTGAGCCGCTCCAGCTTTCGCAGCCAGGGCAAGAGATCGTGCAGCGCATCGGCGGCAAGAGCTGCCGGAAGGGCAAAACCATATGCCCATAGCTGCGCAGTCAGCTCGCCACTGTTGCCTGCGATGGTTACAGGAATCCCCGTAATTGCCTCTGCTATATAGCAATAGGCCCATAATAGGCCGAAAACCAGTCCTCCGCAAGCCAGTTTGTTCAGCGCATAACAACCCAGCTCCATCCGCCAAGGCATCTTGGGATTATATTCATTCCATGGATGTCTCATGTTGTGATTCCTCCTTAGTACACTTCATCACAATCAGTAATCCACAACCAATCAAAGAATTTATTTTCAATTACACTCCGCTGACGCTTTACGGCATTTCATTTTACGTTAGCTGTGTATCATGGTCCTAAGAAAGAATGCTTAATCGAGGGAATGCGTGATATTTTCAGATGGAAGGGTGTGCGGGTAACCGAAGAACAGGCATCTCATGGGCGAGGGTTACCGATCCATGATCATGTTGCCAATGTGCTGGCACTTTCAGAGGTTCGGAAAAAATGGCTGGATTGCTTCGGTACGCATCCTGGGAGAGCGGATATTGAGCATATTTATCTTGAGCTTGTCCCGGTTCTCCGTTCTTTGATCCAGGGAGCTGAACCCACTTTCGGTATGGATAAAGCGCTGAATGAGTTACAGGATCGGCCGATTCAGTCAGGCGCCACCGCATCTTGCCCGATGGAGATGCTGGGCAACGTTTTTACGCCTGCACAGTCCCCGTATGCACTGGATTGCACAGTAGCTCCCTGTGAAGTTTCACAAGGGCGCCCTTATCCATGGATGATCTATGAGATTGCACACCGTCATGAACTCGGTCGCTGATTTGCCGCGTATTTTGCGTGAAATCGAAATGCTCCAGCATACGGGCGGCTATCCTTCCTATACAAAGCAAGTAAAATTAATGCCTCCATCGTGAGTAACGTTGATATACTGTGGAGCTACGGATTAGATTACACGGTTCTAGGTTATATGTATGCGCCACGCCGGACGAAGGTGAACTTCTCAGCTTCGGGGCATGCGACTATTTTAAAATTGTATCTCGAAGATTCAACTGAAACTAAAAAAAGGGGATGACCTTGCCGCAAACGGCGTTAGGTTCATCCCGGTAAATAACGAGTTAAGGCTGTATCTGGTTAATTACAAATCGTCAAATCCGTTGTCGTCTCCGACCTTGCCGTAATTGCGCGATTTGGCTTCAAAAAAGTCTGTTTTTGTCGCGTTCAGCGCTTCATCCGAGAACGGCTTGATCCAAGGCATACAATTTACGTCTACGCCTTCGTAGGCTTTGTCCATACCGAGCAGTCTCAGGCGCATGTTCGCCATGTACTTGATATAATCGCCCAGCTCGTTCAGGTCAATGCCGCGAACCTCTTTGAGCGTGTAGTGTGCCCAATTCGTTTCCAGCTCGACCGCGCGGTCGATCATGCGGTATACATAATCGGTATTTTCCTTCGTGTCCAGCTCAGGAAAATCAGACAACAATTGCTTGAACACTTCGGCAAAAAAGTAGCAATGCTGATTTTCATCCCGCTGGATATACGAGATCATTTGGCTGGTCGACATCATCTTCTGGTCACGTGCCAGATTGTAGAAGAAAGCGAACGTACTATAAAAGAAAATGCCCTCCAGAACCAAGTCTGCCACCATCGCCTGGAAAAAGGTTTGCGGATTCTGTTCATCACGGAACTCCTGGTAAATGTCCGAGATAAATGTATTACGCTCCAGCAATACAGGATCATTTTTCCAGTATTCAAAAATTTCCTTCTGCTCCTGATCCGATACCAGAGAGGACAATACGTAGGAGTAGGATTGATTATGCACGACTTCCTGTTGACCGATAATGGCCGACACAGCTTCCAGTGAAGAATCGGTAAAGTAGCGTTTTACATCCCCGACAAACATCGTTTGCATGGAATCCAGCACGGCCAGCAGGCCGATGTTGATTTTGAACGTGCGCTGTTCTTCGGCATCCAGCGTAGGAAATTGGGACGCGTCTTTGGACATCGGGATTTCATCCGGAATCCAGTGGTTCAGCAGCAGCACCTTGTACAGCTTGTACATATGCGGCATCCGAATATCGTTCCAGTTCAAAATCCCGGAGCATTCGCCTTCAATAATACGGGTGGAGCGGTTAGGCGCTTCCGTGTTAAAAATCTTTTGTAACTGCATGGGGAATTCTCTCCTTTAATCTAGGATGCGCAGCTATCGCATTCTTCAATCGTCAGTGCGCGGCTGCGTACATAATAGGTTGATTTCATACCTGATTTCCAGGCATGGATGTGTAGTTCCAGGAATTCAGTAGCTTTGATATCCGGGCGCACATACAGGTTAAAGCTTTGGCCTTGATCAATATGACGCTGACGGGCAGAAGCCATGTTGATCGAAGCATGCTGATCCAGAAGGAAAGCCGTTTTGTAGTACCAGATTGTTTTTTCATTTAGGTCCGGTGCAGGGTTAGCGATCTTGTAGGTTGTTTTCTCTTCATAGGAAAGCAGCTCATACAATGGATCAATGCTGGCGGTAGAACCTGCAATGATGGACGTGGAACCGTTAGGCGCAATGGCGAACAGCCATGCGTTGCGGACACCGTTTTGTTTGACTTCTTCTGCAAGTTCGCTCCACTCGGACGTGGTGACAAATTTGCCTTCACGAGTACCGTCTGTATAGCCACGGGATGTAAAATAATGCCCGGTAGACCAGTCGGAGCCTTCAAATTTGGCATAACGGCCTTTTTCCTTCGCCAGTTCCATGCTCGATTTTACAGCCAAATAGTTAATTTTTTCGTACAAATGATCGTTATAGGTTACCGCTTCGTCGGATTCCCAACGGATGCCTTCGAGTGCGAGTAGATGATGGAGTCCGAACGTACCCAGACCGACTGCGCGATATTGGCTGTTCGTATATTGTGCTTGCAGCACCTCAATGTTGTTGATATCAATGACATTATCCAGCATACGTACCTGAATCGGTACGAGACGATCCAGCACACCTGCCGGAACAGCGCGAGCCAGATGAATGGAGTTCAGGTTGCACACAACAAAGTCGCCAGGAATTTTGGAAATGACAATACGTGTTTGTCCGTCCTTGGTGACTAATTCCTCTTTTTCCACCACCGTCGCCGATTGGTTTTGCATGATTTCCGTGCACAGGTTGGAGGAATACACCATACCGTGGGCGCGGTTCGGGTTCGTACGGTTTACTGTATCGCGGTAGAACATGTACGGCGTACCTGTTTCCAATTGCGATTTCATCAGGCGCTTCATGATGTCGATGGCAGCCACTGTAATGCGGGGGAGCATTGGATGCTGCGACGCTTCCTCATACTTCTCGCGGAAGGAGCCTGTACCATAGGCTTCATCGTAAAAATCCTCCAGCCCCAGTGGACGACCGTTGTCATCCTTCCAGCCCATGACCTTCTTCACTTCATGCGGGCAGAACAGATTCCATTCGCCGCGTGCTTCCACCTGCTCCATAAACAGATCGGGCAGACATACGCCGTGGAACACGTCATGCGCGCGCATCCGCTCGTCGCCGTTGTTCAGCTTCAGGTCGAGGAACGCGAGAATATCTTTGTGGAACACGTCCAGATAGACGGCAATCGCGCCTTTACGTGTACCCAATTGGTCAACGCTGACCGCTGTATTGTTTAGCTGGCGAATCCACGGGATCACGCCGGAGCTTGTATTTTTGTGTCCACGGATGTCGGAGCCACGTGCCCGTATTTTACCGAGGTACACGCCGATGCCCCCGCCCATTTTGCTGAGACGGGCTACATCGGTATTGGAATCGAAAATGCCTTCCAGCGAGTCGTCTACGGTGTCGATGAAGCAGCTGGAGAGCTGTCCAGCGACTTTTTTCCCGGCATTGGACATGGTTGGCGTAGCCGCCGTCATGTACATATTGCTCATCGCCCAGTAAGCTTCCTTCACCAGCTCCATACGCTTGTCGGCAGGCTCCTTGTGCATCAGGTACATCGCGATGATCATATAACGTTCCTGTGGCAGTTCCATCACGCGTCCGTCAAAATCGTTCGCCAAATAGCGCTCAGACAGCGTCAACAGCCCGATGTAATCGAACAGCAGATCATTTTTCGGCAAAATGGATGCACCCAGCTCGTCAATTTGCTCCTTGGTGTAGTAATCGAGCAGCTCTTGACGATAGATGCCTTTCTTGATCAACTCCGTAATCAGCGGATAAAAAGCGCCGTAAGGCTCGTCCGCATAGGATTTGTAACGGCGGTGAGTAGCCGCTTTTTTATATAAGGAGGTGAGCAAAGCACGTGCAGCGGCGAATTTCCAGTCCGGTTCTTCCTTGCTGACCAGTTCAAGCGCAGCCATCGCAAACGCGTTGCTGATTTCGTCGCCCGTGACTTCGTCCCGGCGCAGCTTGCTGACCACACCGCGAATCAGACGATCTTTATCCAGCTTGTTCAATCCGTTGAGCACACGGTCGGCATAAACGGAAATGCGTATTTCATCAAAAGCCAACTGGCGGTTGTTTGGTTTCGTTACGAGTTGTGGCATGGAATTAATTCCTCGCTTTCCTGACTTGGGATATAAATCAAAAAATAAATGACAGTGAAAATGAAAAACGACGCTGAAAAGAAATGATGATCAAGCGATGAGGTCAGCTTGCCTGACGATCAGTCGACAGGCGAAGCATCTGTGTGTTTGCAGGTGTGCAGTTCCGGGTTTTGGCTGAAATTCCCGGAGTGCTTGCTTGGTCCAGACAGCATTTTGGGGCTGTATGTAATCCAACAACATAGAAATAGCGATGCGCTTGCCAATGAACGGGCATCAGAACGGTCCCCATACAATTTATCGGCTACATCACTACATTTAGACGTCTTATAACTATTAAACCCAACATGTTGTGTTGAGAAACTTAAAATTTCAAATAAGCGCAAGGAGTATTATAGCAACAATTGAAGCCATACGTAAAGGAAAAGGAATGGAAACGCGAAAAATGCAAAGAAGCCGCGGGTTGTATTTGAATTGAGGTCGTGCGAACGGTACAATGGAGTGTAAGGAAGGCTTTCGAAGAAACAAGCAGCATACATATGACCCTTTTGCGAAAAGATGGATGCCCCATCTGATAGAGATTTTAGTTTTTTAAGAAGTACGATTCTAAAAATAAACCCGTGATCAAGTCGGGGAACATTGCAGTTGATCTTAGTTAAATGAGAGGATTAACTGGAACTGGTTCCCAACCCTGACGAGGGCTTGAAGGAGGAACTCAACGATGGCTATTGCAGAAGTAACCGTAATCCCGATTGGAACAGGCAGTACCAGTCTGAGCGACTATGTTGCACAGATGCAGAAAGTGCTGAAGACGCAAAAAGGAATTACATACGAACTTACCTCCATGAGCACGATTATTGAAGGCTCGTTGGACGATGTGTTCACCGCCATTGCTGCGCTGCACGAAGCGCCATTCCTGGCAGGAGCGAAGCGCGTTTCCACCTCGGTCAAAATCGACGACCGCCGCGACAAGCCCTCCTCCAGTCGCCAAAAGCTCCGTTCCGTCGCAGATAAACTGTCTGGCACCGGGACAGGAAAGGTTACCGAATTAAATCCAAATCCTAGTTGAAAAAAATGGATGTAAGTGATTGATTTTTATGTAAGGAAGAGTACAATAGTTTTTGTTGTCTTTACTGACCCGCTGGTGTAGCTCAGGGGTAGAGCAACGCACTCGTAATGCGTAGGCCGGGGGTTCAATTCCCTTCACCAGCATTCTATGAAACTCAAGCACAGCGCGGTTTCCAAGCTTTTTGGAAGCCGCGCTTTTTTGTAATTTTGGACAATCTTCTACCATTTTTCTAACCTTTAGTTTAGTGAAGTTGGAAACCAAGGCCAAGGACCATATAACCATCCAAGGACGCTCAGACTGCTGGGGATGCAGAAGCAGCGGAAAAGGTGCAAGAACAGCTTCGTCAGTCGAATCTTGAAGTCATTGCTCACAGCGCCCGGATCAAGGAGCTGGAAGCCGAGCTTAAAAAGAAGCTAGCGAAGGAATTCGTGGAGAGAGTGCCGGAGTCCATCGAACAGGAGCTTGCTTCTCTGCGTGCTACTGTGGCAATGCAGGCTCAGAGCAAAGCTGCTGCTAAGTTCACTGTCCACTTCGACGCTTTGGTTAAGTCTTTCGGTGATTTGCTGGGCTCCTTGGGGGAGATCACGGATCCGGACGAACAATCTAAATACAAAGGGGCCGTAAAGGGCCTGATCCATAAAATGTCAGAACGATTATAGGAGCTTCGGCCCCTTTGGAGGGATGAAAATTGGCGAACGTCAATGCGGCGATAGCGCGACTTATTCTCTATCAGGAGCCGCCAAATGTGGACTATGCACAGCGGTTAGTTTCGGAGGCTATAAAATTCTGTAAGACAGGCTGATTAAACATTTAGAGGAGCGTGTATTTTGTGGCATGTAAGGCATCCGGGGGCTATGATCCCGAAACTAACCGCTTCATTTGTAAAGTGACTGGAGATGACTGTGTGTTTATGCGGCCCGATTCAAAAGCGTGTGCGGAATTATACGGAGAAGGCCCAGACGCTGCTGATGATGGAGAGGCTTAGATGATTTTCCCATGGTATATTGATAACGTGGAAATCAGGCGAGAGTGACACGCACGGCTGCAGCAATACAACGCTAACCCGGGCGTATCTCATCTCGCCTTAAATTTTTGTTATCCTTTTTTAATATTGTTGTTGAGGACTGCCTTGCTCTCTCGTCATGTGATGATGGTGATGATGGTGATGATGATGGTGATGATGGATGTGGTGAATACCTTGAGAGGAACTATAGGGATGATAATGGGGATGATGTGCATGTTCATGGCCGTAAGAATAGGGTTGGGGATCCCTTTGCTGAGCTCCTTGAACACCATAGTTTTCTGGTTTCATTGATTTTCTCCTTTCGTCTTATCATGCTGTATCTTATGCCTATACATGATTAGTGACACTTGACCTAAGTGAATTGGGCTACCTAAAAAAGGGCGGAAATAGTGAGCGATTAAGCGATTAATGGAGCACTATGGGGGATTGTATCTCATAATCGGCATTTGATACTTTGACAGCAGGTTCTACAGCACGCGCTTAAGGAAAGACTAGGTGTTAAAGATTACCCTACTGCAAAGTAAGTAAACGCAGGCGAGTTATACACACCTCAGTGTTGCACTCTACATGAGTGAGTAACTTGAAGTCCTTAAATGCAAAAGAAAATACTAGCTCCACTGGCAATTAAACTGCTGGTGGAGCATTTTTTTTATATTGTATAACGAACGTATGTTTGCATATAATAGTTACAGAGGAGTGATCGACATGTTACCTGATATCGAACGAAAATTACTGCGGATACTATACAATTTCTCCGCTGGTCGACGCAGACTATCGACCATGCGGAAACTGGAGATAAAGACAGGTAGGAGTGTAACGGACATTAAGGCGGGTCTGTTGGCTTTGGAGCAAGACAACTATATTGTGTGGGATAACAAGAGTGATACGCGGCATATCGTAATCATAGAGGGAGGGGATCGCAATCAAAAGATCATCATGCTCGCAGGAGACGGAGAAGGGTACTTTAGAGAGCATTAAGGCATCTGTCTCGTCTTGTTGCCTCAATTATTTTCTTCTAACAAAACTTCTAACGGCTTCGGATTATTTATAAATATTTAAGGAACCTTATGGTAAATAAAGTTAAATTGTTACAAGCTATGGGAGCGTATGGGCACTTACGGGCAATTTACCGGAACGCACTCGTAATGCGTAGGCCGGGGGTTCAATTCCCTTCACCAGCATTCTATGAAACTCAAGCACAGCGCGGTTTCCAAGCTTTTTGGAAGCCGCGCTTTTTTGTGATTTTGGGATGAATACCAGCTTTGAGGAGGAGCGTTGCATGGGTGTGTCGTAGATCATGAAAACGAATCCGCGGAAAGCCAGGATGTTCTTAAAATATGGTAGTAGTGTCTCATTAGATTACGAGGGCCAAGGGGTGTTCCTACGCTAGTTTGAATCATGGTACAGCTTATTATTGCTTCTTCGCTAAATCACATGGCTGATGTCTGTTCATAGAGAAATAGTGAATGCTACTCTATAAAAATAATCGTAGGGTGGGATGTGAAGATGTGGGGCTCATTACATAGTGAAGATTATCTAATCATGGGTATGTTTAAGACAGCGTTAGCTCTTGAAGCGCCTTGGAAATTAACACATGTCGAGTATGAATAGCGGAGCAAAAGGAAGCCCCACAGTTAAAGCGAACGAGATATCTATGGCTAAAAAATGAAAATAAGCTAACCGCCGAGCAGAAAAAAGAGTTCCAAACCTTGAAAGACAGTCACCTGAAGACGGGATTCTTCGCTGGTTCCACAGCCGCATGACCAATGGGTCTGCTGGAAGGGATTAACGGTCGGGTACAGGCCTCCAAACGACGAACCCGCGGCTAATCTCATTACGATGGTCTACATGGTAGCGAACAAATGCGTATGCCATCTCTTGTGGCACGGAGGAGCGAGAACTGTGTTTCCCCCCTCCCTTTTTATACAAGATTGTAATAGAATCTTTTAGAGTGAAGCTAATCTATGAAACGATTCTACTGTGGTCTACCCATCCAATAGAGCGAAGAGTGCTTTTTTTTCTTAGTACTAAGTATTTGTTATGATGATATATAAAGGAGGAATGAAGATGGAACTATTTGAAGAGATTTTGAATAATCAGGAAGAAGTAACTATCGAAATTAGAAACAAAACTACTATTCTTGATAGACCTAGCATAAAAAAGATTAAAACAAATGAGAGTATAGAAGAAAAACTATCCGTATTGGCTCAATTTTTCCTTTTGCCATTTGAAACAGGCGATTCAAATGCCGTTTTACATATTCCAGTTTTTGATGACGATACTAAAGAGCAAGTATTACAAGAGATCGGGTCGCATTTTGAAGAGTGTAAAATTGTTGAGTATAAGGAGCATGCTCAAATTATATTAAGTAAAGTAAGGGGGATCTCCAAAAGTTTTATTAAAAAATTGATCGATGCTGGTGAAATAAATCAAATAGCTTACAGTTTGTACAGAAATAAACCTGTGTGTATTAATTATTCGGAAAAGAAAGAATACAAAGTTAATATTGAGTTGATCCAGAGGTCATTTGAAAATTCAATTATTGAGCTGTGGACATTTTTAAACAAAACTTTTATAAGAGAGGCGGAGGAATTAATTTTACTACCGCATCAATGGTATTTAGGTGAAGCATTTAAGGATTATTTTGCAGTGAGATGTTTTGCAAGTGTGTGTAAATCAATGAGAGTATCTATAGATCCTAGTGATAAAGCAATTATGTATATATCCATTAGTTAGAATCAAAATCATGCCCTTTTTTTGAACGGAATTTGATCGCTTTATGACCTGCTACTGGACTTTTGATATGGTAAATTTGTATCATGGAAAATCAAATAAGGAACACACCGCAGCTTTCTAGCCACGGTGATCAGGTCGGCCAATGTGCCGGCCTTTTTGATTTTTCAATAAACCATATTAGGAGGACATGAACCATGTCTACAAAACCACGCTTTGCATTTTTGAGTAAGGACGGCCAACTCATCCCAACTCCGTTGGTGTTCAAACAACTCGCAGCAGAGCTCCTGTAGTCTTTGAATGTGATGGCGAAAGAGAGACTTGGATAATCCCATTACGCAAACAAAGGGAGTAAGTAACAAAGTGTGTATGCAGGGGGAGAGTGGCCCCCGCCCACATTTTACATGGCACGCGCAGGCGGCAAGGCACCAGTTAACCAGCGGAAACATGAACAGTCTGGTCAGAACCCTTGCGCGGTTCAATTCCGCAGCGTGCCTCATGATAGATGGGTAGGATTGCCCGAAATTTTTGTTGAAAAATTACAATAAAAAAACTTATAATGTAAGATAATACAGACAAATGTAAAAAACAGCTATTTAATTTATAATAGTTGTTTTTTGAACGTGCTCTATTTAGCTACTTTCATAATATTTATTATTGGAATATCAGTCGCAGACACACAGAAACCAACCGAAACTAATTCCAAACCAGTAGCTACTACGCCTGTTAAAGAGAAAGAAGTTACTACTGCGCAAAAGGAACAGACTGATGCTAAAAAGCCATTAATTGACACATCGCTTCCTTTTGAAAAGTTTTCATCTACTCTCTTTGCAATGCCAGTTTCCAAGCAGGGAGAAACATTCGACAGTGTAAGAAATCAAGTTGTGAAATGGTCAGGTGTGGTCATTGAAGCAGGATCAAGCAGCCTTTACGTTTATGGTAAGCCAGCAGATTACAACGGTGAATCATGGTCAGAAATCAGCGCAGGAATGAAAAAGCTTGGGAATGTAATCATCGTAAAGGTTTCTGATCGTTCAGAACTAAATGGTCTGAATCAAGGGGATATTGTGTCATTCAGTGGTGAACTCGGTTCGCGTGGCGTTAAGGGTGAATCTAACTGGAAACTTTATAACGGGAAAATAGAGGGCCGCACAGTTTCAGACTCCCAAAGTTCGGGATTCATCACCAAAGCTAAATATAACAAGATCAAGAATGGCATGTCATATAAAGGTGAAGGCGGGCTTGGAGCCAATGCCAACTTCACATTCCAAGGCAACAAACTACAAGCAAAAGCACAATTTGGTCTCGAATAAAAGAAGCCCCGGAGCAATCCGGGGTTTTAATATTCTCGAAAATACCTTTCTCCGTCTCCTGGCGGCATGACGATCTTTCGATCTCTGTCCCAGCCCTCTATAATAACGATATCCCGAAGTGTGGACTTATCCGCCCACGTAATATAGTTATCTTGTTCTAAAGCAAGCAGACCCGCCTTTATGTCCTCTGTGCGCCTCCCTGTTTTTATCTCTAGTTCCTTCATTGTCGGTAGTCGCCTTCTTCCGGCAGAGTAGTTGTAGAGTATCCGTAGCAGCTTACGTTCGATGTCTGGTAGCATGATGATCACTCCTCTGAATTAATTATATGCAAACAGGCGTTCTGTATTCAAAACATAAAAAGGAGCAGGGGGATTAATACCTTTCTGCTCCTTTTTATGAAATTGGGCGTTTTATTTTATAAAGTTAGAATGTTCATTTGTGACATAGACAACTATCTGAGCATATAAAAATTAATGTGTTAAATAAAAAATGGAAAGAGGATGCTTAATGAAAAGAAATTACTCAAATGATCTTCACAGAGCGCCATTCAGCAATATCATCGGTCAGTTTTACCCTATTCCGAACCAAATTCCGTTAACTAATGGATACACAATACCAGCAGGTACTCGTGTCTTTATCCATACCACCACATTTCTTCCTTCAGGCGAAGAATCTGTTACAATTGTGTTTCCGATGCAAGTAGGAGGCAACTGTATTGCTGGATCAACTATTGTGAATGCTAGTTCACTTATGACAGGAGCTCCGGGAGGAGTACAAACAGTACGTTGTAAAAAATAATATCCTAGCCCTATATATTTCATTTTACTAAAGTAAAAAAATCCCGACTGACCAATTAAGGTTAGCCGGGATTTCATTTTATTTAGAGTATTCACTTACTTCAAACGTTAGGATACGATCATACAGCATATAGTCCTTACGACTGCTGAATGGACCTTTGTAGTCATTGACCTCTTTCATGCTTAGGTCAAATTCCTTCTCTAACCCCGTTGTCATAGTGACTACCAGAATTGCACGGTTGCCTGATGGTGATTGAGGATTAGTAGGCTCACCAGTTGATGGTTCACCAGGATTTGTTGTACCAGGTTCGCTCGGGCTACTTGGCTCTCCTGTTGAAGGATTTTCAGGAGTTGTCGGCTCAGTGGTTTGAAGTTCGTTTGGTGTAACAGCTACTTCGTTAGAGGTAACCATCTCAGCTCCGTTAATAATAGCTATAACCTGAAAATAATATACTGTTCCATTAGGGCGTGTCTGAAAACTAATCTTAATGGAGCTATTTCAACAAAATCATCACAGAAGCCAGAAAGGCAAAGCTCAAAAAGTTTCGGGAAAGCTTGTCATAGCGTGTTGCGATCCCACGAAATTGTTTGAGTCTGTTGAAAAAACATTCCACAACATGGCGTTCTTTATAATGGTAAAAATCACAGGCCCAAGGATCTGTCGTGTTGGACTTGGGCGGGATGCAAAATGTAGCATCTTGGGATTCAATATAGGTTCGAATGTGCTGGGTTCCGTAGGCTTTATCGGCTAAAACAACGCTTCCAGACCACGTTACGCCAGCGAGGACTGTAATGGCTACCGTACAGTCATGGATGTTTCCAGGCGTCAAAAACAGACGAACGGGATTACCCAGCGCGTCCACTACGGCGTGGATTTTGGTATTGCGCCCCCCTCGGGAAAGTCCGATTCCCTGGTTGGTTCCGGCATTTTCAGCCCCTTTTTAGCCCCCGCTGCATGCTGATGAACTTTACAGGAGGTGCTGTCCAAAGAGACATCCTGCAAGTCCGCATCGCCAGCTAAGGACTCAAATACCTTTTGAAATAGGTCGTCTTTGCTCCACAAACGGAATCGGGAATACACCGTTTTCCAAGGACCGAAACGTTCAGGTAAATCGCGCCAAGGTGCGCCTGTCTTTACTTTCCAAAGCATTCCATTTAGCATCACTCGATTGAGCTTCGAGGGTCTGCCTTCTCCTGTGTTTTCGGGTGGCAATAGATGTTGTATTCGTTCCCAGTCCTGGTCCTTAATTTCGTGACGTCGTAGCATCCTTTTATAATCTCCTATAATTTCATTCTTGTAAAATTATGCTACGGTTACGCTTTTGAAGCAATATCTAGTTTTCAGACACGCCCTAGTCAAAAGTACATAGATAGTAGTCTTACATAATCAGCCTGATTAATAAAGTTCACTCTTGTCTTGGAAAGAAGAGGATTGATCTACTTAATCAGAACAAGGAGTTAAATGAAGCTAAAAATCGTCTGTAATGTCTCTAGCTGTTGCATCTGTGGCGTTAGTAGGTAGTCTCGGGCTTGCAAGTATAGCAAGTGCCGCCAGTGATTTTAGCGGTTTTCCTACTTTGCGCCAAGGTGACAGCGGGGGATATGTTAGAGCTCTGCAAGCCAATTTATGGGCGTATGGAGAACAGGGAACCGTAGGAAGGGTTGATGGAAGTTTTGGTAGCGGTGTGAAATCGGGGTTATCTACTCCTTATAGTTCAAGATATTACGTTTTCTATGGGACAAGAGATAGTGGTAGTGGCATGACTTATGCTGTTTTGTACAAGAGGAATAATAGAACCGTTACTGAGGGTACAGTATATTAATTTAGGAGGGGTTTGGATGAAAAAACAATTAGTTGCTGTAGTATTGGGTGGCGCACTCGTAATAGGTAGTGGTGCATTTGTATATAATTCATATGCTGCCGAATCGGAAGCTCCATCACAGGTTCCGGTTAAGGCGAAAGCAGAGGCGCTTGATACTTCATCAGCACAAGCTCCGTCGGAAACACCGGCAGAGACAGTAGTTGAGAGCTCTTATGATGTCGAAGGACTCATAAACATATCTGATGTACCAGCAGAAGATATTCATATTCCTAATCTAGCGCAGGGCGCCTCGCTTAAAACAGCGGCGGCTGAAGCCCATAACTTGCAACCATTAAATACAACCGCTATAAAAGGCGAATATGGGCTGACTATCAGACAATCATATCGCGGAAATGATGGCGCTGAGGTTATGGTCATTCAAACTGAATCCCAAATGGATGAACAGGCTACTATTAAGAGCTTGAAAGACACTTATAAATTGGAGAAAGTTGAGTTGACTAAAATTAATGGTCATACCGCTGCTTATGTAGATGGTAAAGAGAGAAAAGTTGTTCATCTGATTACAAAAGGTCACTTTTATACTGTTTCTGCTTTTAATTCCACTCTTGACGAATTGATGGAAATTGCAAAGAAAATTCAAGAGTAACGTGACTTTTCGAAGCTGGTGATGGTAACTCTCGATGATGTTCGTGGTATAAATGAGCTTGCGAAGCTCCGGTGGAACTTGAAAAAGGTTGCCAGCTCATCCCAATTCTTGCGCCACGATTGAACCAGGAGTGGATATTTCGTGCCTCAGGCTTCTTCGGTTGCGGCTCTGTAGATGGGTTTAAGATCTGCGGTGACCTTTTTCAGATCTTTGTACGAGACATAACGGGTCGAATTGCGGATTGGATGAATGATGCACTTCTGAATTTCCGTCTGGGGAGAACAAGCCGTAATCGCTTGAGAGAAGCCCGTTAGATTATCCACACACGTGAGAATATCTTGAACGCCTCGGTTTTTCAACTCATACGACCGCATACACACCTTGCAGCGGTCGATTTTGCCACTCTTGAATGAGCGGTACGATCTGGTTCGTTACATTGGAAATGAGCGTAGGCGAAACCTCAATCCCGTAGAGCTGCTGTACATAATCTTGAATCTCCCGTGTGCTGACTCCTTTAGCATCGAGCGCAACGATCGGGTCTTCGATGCCGGTGACATTGGATGGATGTTTCTTCACGACCAGCGGCTCAAATTCACCCAACCTGTCCCGAGGGACGCTGATCTCCTGTTCGCCGTATTCACTCACCACCGTTTTCTTGCTTTTTTCGTTAAAGCTGTTGCGTGTCGTTTTGGCTGGGACTTCATGTTTCTCATAGCCCAGATGGGTATCCAGCTCGGCCTCCAACATCTCTTGCAAAGTTTCAGCAAATAACTCTTTTAAAGCCTCCTGTGCATCTTGAGCCGTCACCAGCTTATTCTCTTGGATGAACGCTCTCAGTTGCTGTTTCGTCCAAAGTCCCATGTGTTCTCCCCAATCTTTCTTTGATTACCATATGTAATGGTTTTGGGAGTTTACACAATCTATTTTACAGACTCCTGGTATGTAACCAGTATGGAGTCCTTTGTTGATTTATTATTTAGTTGAATATTCATTTACTTCAAACGTAAGGATTTTATTGAATATTACATAGTCCTTACGGCTGCTGAATGGTCCTTTATTGTTATTGTGCTTATCAATGGCATACTTGGATGGCCCAGAACCAGCATCCTTAGCATCATACCAGTTGATAAATGCTATTACTTCATCCATTGAAAGATCGAATTCTTTCTCAATACCAGTAATCATGGTTACTGTAAGTATTGCACGATTCCCCATTTCGGGTATATCTGGAGTTATTGGTTCTTTATAACCGAATAACTGCAGTTCACCAATACAAGTATACCCACCAGTTCTGCCATTATCTGCTGTTATATATAAACGATATTTTGAGTAGCTTTTGCTATTTATGATAGCAAAAGCTCTAATTTCTCCTCTTTTCCAGTTTATTTGATCTTGCTGTTTGTCTAAATCTATCCATTGAGTGCCATCCCAACCTTGAAAAGTCCAAGTTTTAGGTATTCCGTTTACAAATATATCTGAATCAGTAGGATTTAAAGTATATTTTGTAACTACCGCGTTCTCCTTAAAGTCATATCCTACATAGGCTGGAAGTTGATCAGTGGTTGCCCAATCATAATCATAACTAGTATTAACTTGATCAAAAAGCATATATGCTTGTCCACCAATACTTGAACTTGCAAAAGCCTCACCACTAGGTGCTGTATTACTTGTCATTTTTGGCACAAGATTTATCGATTCTAAACCTGCGGCGTGAGTATTTGAAGTTGATAGAGCTGCAAGACCTATGCTTAGTGAAAGCAAAATTTTGACCAATACCTTTTTCATATTTAGCACTCCTCTTTGGTTATAAATTCAACAATAATAATATATAAAAAAAGAAATCCTCGTCTGAACATTTATGTCTATATATTCAAAATAAAGTTTTAATATGGTTTTTAATTTCTGGAGTAATGAGCTCTGTCAGAAAACTGGTATGATTCTTTTTTATTATGTGACAACGTATGCGATACTTCGACATGTCTCCCAATATAGTATTGAGAAGATTTAAATACTATGGAGGTGTCATATGATAAAAGGAATCGCGAGAGGATTAATCGTATTTTTGTTGGCAGCTATTTTTTCTGTGCAAGGCATCTATGCTGAACCTGCAGCAATAAGTCAACAAGCAGTAACTGGGTATACTCTGGAGTTCCCAAGTTCACGATACCCTGAAACTGGAGCACACATTAGGGATGCCATTGCAGCCGGTCATTCAGCGATCTGTACGATTGACCGAGATGGGGCAGAGGAAAACAGAAAGGAGTCTTTGAAGGGCTATCCAACTAAAAAAGGATATGACCGCGATGAATGGCCAATGGCAATGTGCGCTGAAGGTGGCGCGGGTGCTGATATTCGATACATAAGCCCTAAAGATAATAGAGGGGCAGGATCATGGGTGAGTCACAAGCTGGATGAATATAAAGATGGGACCCGAGTAGAGTTTATCGTGAAATAAAGATAAGGACTCGACCAGTATAGAAGCTGGCATGAGTCCTTTTTAATACCCAATAAAAAATAAATATACAAATATATGGATTATATTTATAAATTATCAAGTTTATGTTTAGACACCACTCCTTAATTAAATTATTCTTAGTTCTATCAAACATATGGAGGATTATTTAATGAAGAAAGCATGTATAACAATTTTATTCTTAGTTCTTTTATCTCTTCCCTTATCGAATGTCTTTGCAGCCGAAGCAGAGTATTCAGAAAATCTAGTTCCACATATGACATCTAACACTTTGCCATCTGGAGTGGCAAGTGCAAGCAATGAATATTCATACGCATATAGATCTTTTGACGGAGATTTTGCTACTATCTCAAGCGCGTGGGGATCAGATGAAAATACCGCATGGTTAAGATATGACTTCCCTAAACCTGAAGTTATTGAACAATATGTTATATATCCACAGACAACGGCTACTGACCGATCCCCTAAAGATTGGACTTTCGAAGGCTCAAATGATGGGGTTACTTGGAATGTGCTAGACACTCAGTCAAATATCACTGGATGGGTAGATAGCACTCCCAAAAAATTCACTTTTTCTAATTCTAATTCATACAAGGACTATAGAATTAATATTACAGCAAACAATGGAAGTCAGTATATATCTTTTGGCGAATTAGAGATGATGTCTAAAGTATCTAGCTCCACCACTCCTAACTCAGGAGGATCCACTCCTAATCCAGGGCCAAATGAACCGGTTCCAAGCGGAAATCGTGCAATTCTGGTAGTTACCATGACAACCGGTTTGGAGAAAGAATTCGACCTGAGCATGAAAGAAGTCAACGACTTTATCTCATGGTACGAAGGCAAGCAGTCCGGTTCTGGATCGGCTTCATATGCCATAAATAAACACGATAATAATAAAGGTCCATTCAGCAGCCGTAAGGACTATATGCTATATGATCGTATCCTAACGTTTGAAGTAAGTGAATACTCTAAATAAATTGAAAAGCTCTGCTAACCTTAATTGGTCGGCGGGGATTTTTTGTTATTTGAAATGATTAAGATTTCCTCAAAATACAACGTGAACCCTAAGAAACAAAAAAAGAAACTCCAAGCCTTCATCGGTCTGGAGTTTCTTTTTTTGTTAGCTTATCAGTCAATATCGCTTGGGTATTGACCTGACACACCATACGCTGAGCCATGCACAATGTCGCCGCCAGCTCTCCATTGAATTTCATAATTTCCTGAGCGCAGCCCTTGTGAAAAAGAATTTCTGCTATCCCAGGTCAAATTACTATGAGCGCCAATAGTCTTAACAATATACTGTTTTCCACTATCTGTATGCACCAGGCTAAACGTAATGGTTGAATCACCTGTGTTTTTCGCAGAAATTTTAAGATGCCCATATCCTCGATCTAATACAAAGCGTGATACTGGATTCTTACTGTTGAACGAGTCATCAAAAACATCTCTTGCTCTTTGCGGAGTTATTACATGGTCACCAGTAGTTGTTGTAACAGCATCTTGGGCCGCATTAGTGGATGTACTTGCAGAATCAGTTACATTTGAATCCGCAAAAATTGCACTTGGTACGGCAATAGCTCCTAACAAACTCAAAGATAAAGCTGTTGTAATTAATTTGTTCTTCTTCATGGATTATTCCTCCTTATATTATACTACCACCTCAGTACACTAAAAGATTCCACTTTTTATATATTTTCGACAAAAGAAGTCATGATATTACAATTGATAAGATTTTTTTTGTAATGTAGCCTAGCTCAAGTAAATACCAGAAGCGAATACCTCGCAAAAAGTTACAAAAGTTGTTGACAGATGTTAAATGTTGGACAACAATAGAATGCAATAATATAAAAATTTTGTAATTTTTATGTGAGAGGTGGCTATGACATGAAGCATACACCTACGATAAGAGCAGAATTGGAAAAATATCTGAGACGGAAAGGATTGAGTATGACCAAGTTTGGACATATCTCAGGATTGAATCCGGGCACCGTCAGTGGTATTGTGACGGGGAATAAGCCCATTTCCATGAATCAATTGGATCTAATTACGCTAGGAATGGAGGTACCACCGGATCATTTTTATGAGTGCTATATTGAAGAGTGCATTATAGATGAACCCCTCGACTGGCGAAGAATCGGCCCCCTTTTGTACCGATGTGTGCAGTTTAATCGGCTGGATTGCTTGCAAAAAGTAGTGAGCCTGTTGTTAGATAAACTAATCTATCCCCCCTTACTCTTTGAACTAGCCGAAAATTGTTTCAAACATGGTTATCAAGAGGCAGCGGCTTACCTTTATGAAAATGTGGCTGAAAGTGACAAATACCAGCACTCTGAACGCTTGGCAGTCTGTCAATATCGTATATTCACTATTCAGGTTGGAGACGATCAACGCCAAAATCTCAATGCAGCTACAAAATTTGAGGATTTTGTCGAACGTCTGGACGAAATAGATCAGCTTGACGCATTGAAGGATTTGGCTAACGTGTATAGGTCTTTGCATCTATGGGACAAGGTAGAGGAAATGGCGAGAAAAATGAAGGAGAAAGCGAAAGTTCAATATTCAATGAAACATCAACAGAAGAAGCGAGAGTGTGACGAGTCTAAAAAGAAGCTAAGTCGTCCCATGTTTGCGTATATCACCTATGCCGATTTGTTGTGTGCAAGTGTCTGTGAAGCCCAAGGCGATTATCAACAAGCTCTACAATATACATATGCCTATGCTGATCTGAATTGGGTCAAAGAGACGGATGAAGATACGCGGCATTGGATCAAACTGTATCAACATTGGGCGCAGGGTAATACTTACGTATACAAGCTTTTATCTGGCGATTTAAGCGTGCTCCCTGATTACGTGGAGTATATTTGTACTTCACCTGAAAAGTCGGAAAAGGAAATGGTTGCTAAGTTGATGAACGTTATGATTGCGGCTAATCAATACCAGATAGATGTGGATGATATACTACAGCGGTTTGAAACGGAGATTGATTCTTTTGCTCAACAGCGACCATCTGCTGACATGTGTGCTCAACAGGTGTTGTCAGAGCGATCCGAACGTTTTAGTTACGAACTAGCATATTATTATTTGTATCGAGGGATGTATAATGATGGCTTTAAGTATTTGATGAATTCTTTGCTAAAAGCGAATACACTAAATAATGAGACATATTTTATAAAATGTATAGGGTTATTTGCTCACTTTCAAGTGCATGCGGTTCCTGAAATCAAAACAGAGTTTTTCAATTTCAATGAGAGGGTGTGGATAAACAATGTTGAGAAAAATGGTTCTTCTGATCGTCGCAACTAGCTTTTTGTTTATCTTAGCTATGCCTGTGTCGAATAGTCATAAGGTTATTCAACCTCAGGAAACAATTGGGACAATGTAAACAACAATCCCCGCTAACCTTAACTGGTCGGCGGAGATTGTTTTTATTTGCGCGCATCTTTAGCAATGCCAGCCCCTTGATGCAATCCTAAGCTATGCGCGTCTGCTAAATATCCTCTCAACACGCTTATCCCGCTGTCGTGGGACAGGTCTATGGTCATTATCCCATGCTTACGGTACAGATCTACAATGGATTTAAGCAGGCTTTCAAATGCATCATGACTATTCATGAACAGGCTCCCCATTATGATTACCTTGTGTTACCTCTTTTCTATAGGATCAATTCCGAGACTGCGTTTCAAACCTTCCTGTAGCACCTGAGAGAAATTAAGGTGTTGCAGTTCAGCTTGATCATTAAGCCACTTCGGGACAGTCAGTGTCTTTTTAACGGCCTTACTTTCCATGGCTTCCCGAACTACAGGCATGTAGACCCGAACGTCACACGCAGCCTCTGTTGCTTCCCGTTGTGCCAAAATAACATCTGTTGGCTTTGGAGCAAGACAGCTATCTATTATATCCCCACTTATTTGTACAAATTTGTTTAAAATGAGCGGTCACAATTAGTTTGTAATCCTTAGGTCTAGAAAAGTGCATTGTCCTGTATATCAAGCATGTGGCTGATATGAAGTCCTTCTTAATATTTATTTTGTTGAAAATAACATAATCCTTACGGTTACTGAAAGGTCCTTTATTATTGTGCTTGTCAATGGCAAAGAATGAAGCACCTCTGCCAGCATCTTTAGCGTCATACCAAGCGATGAAGGAATTTAAGCATTTAGTTCAGCTTGAAGTTTATTCGACTAGCGACAAAAAGTCCTTTTCGATAATATATCACTCTGCACCAATAGAAACTCTGTCCCAACGTAAAAAGGACCCTCAGCAACTCCGGTCCCTTCTGGATTATTCAGTAGATTCTTTGGCATTCAATATGTAATCAATTACAATAATTTCTTCTATATATGTCATTTCAAGTACCTCAATAATCTTTGCCAGATCGTCTTTATTCAAAACACTACGAGAGCCACGGACAATTTCGCTAATGGTACTTGGTCGTAATCCTGTTAACTGAGATAAAGTCCCTTGCGTCATTCCTTTTGACTCCAGAATCTTTCCAAGCTTGACCACAATTATGTATTTTTTTACATATAAAAGAACGTTCCTTCCCCTTAATTCTTGCTTAGTTGTAGCTTATGTTGATGTGTTGATTCTAAGTGTAACTAAAACACAACGCCAAAAGGTGGAGGCATGGGTAAAGCGTGACTCCCAAGCTTTTTGGAGGCCACACTTTTTTGTTGAAAAGTGCAATTACATAAATACTCCAGGGAATTGTTTAGCGATTGCATCAGTGATCATATCCGCCATCTCTAACGCTTCCGCCTCGATTTTATCATATATCTGAACACTTGTTTTATAATCCTTGGCGATCATGGAGACAGCCTCTGACTTGGTTAAAGCTAAGTGTTCGTAGAACATTTTCCTAAAGTCTTCTTTAGGTAGATAGGGATTGATACGGCTTAAAAATTCGATAATTTCATCGGCGTTGGAATACCACTTTTTCTCTGTTGCTGCAACTAGATTTTGATCTCCTGCTATGGCTGCTTTAACAAGATCCGCAGCAAGGACTAAATGTTCTCTAATTAAGCTACCGTATGTTTGAGCTACATGATCACCATACAAAGGCCGAAGTGAATTCCCCATATCTGTTGCATTTTGAAGAAGCCGGGCGGTAACCACGTTCACATCAGGTAAATGAAAGACCAAGCTAAGGATGGTCATCCTGGTCCAGGCTATATGTTGTTCCCACAGCATACGCATGAAGCTTTTCAATTCAACCTTCGCCTTGTTTACACATTGAGGATTTTTGGTCATTAGATGATTATTCGAACTCATATTGTTGGGTGAATGTCCATAAAGAAAGTCATCTTCTAGCAGAACTTCTAAAACAACCTCGGGATTAGATTGGTATTAGGCTTGGGATTCGATATACATAATGACAAGGCATATTCCATATGAATAAGTAAGTGCTTTTTGCTCACATAGAGGAGGGATATGATTGGATGCATTCGTTGCACGATCATTAGATGAGATACGATTTTGGTCCAGGATCATGAAGGAGCATTCATTTTTTCTGGGGTTAGGTTTTAGAGCTGAAGATACTCAACTCATTACAGAAGCGCATCAGTTTTACGCTATTTTTGAGGATATTGAGAGAAGATCACACGGTTTTAACATCAATACAGACCCTCACACAATCAAAGAGTTTAATACGGAGGTCCGGAATGCGGCGACTCATATTTGGGCGTTTAAGAGAATGGTATTGGGCCTTATATTGCAATGCAAGCTTCCCGGACAAACCAATTTCCCTTTACTGGTAGATCATATAAGCCGGGAAGCGAATTATTTCAGAAACCGTTTAGAGGAACTCAATTCAGGAAAGCTCGAACCATTACCCGACGCAATTATCGATGAAAATGTATTTTTCTTAAAAATCATGGCCGATCACGCAAAATTTATAGGCCATTTGCTAGATCCATCCGAACGTAAACTGGTTGAACAAGCTAGGGAGTTTAGTAATGATTTCGATACGCTGATGTTTCAAGCGATTGATTTAAGTCATATGCGGCCACAGTCACAAACCGTTCCACTCCTAAGTCAATTTGTTGATGAAAACCGTGTCTCCGTTAAGTCCTTGCGTGATTTTAAGAAAACAGCGCGTGATTTAATCGACGAATGCCGAATAAAGAGCATTATCCATCCTTTATTAGCCGATCATGTATTTCGTGAAGCTGAGAGGTTCCTTTTTATTCTGGATATGTTTGATCAATCTTTATCCGGTGTTAAGGTGAACAAGAAAGAAATCATGCACTGATATGCTCTGGTGTATCATAAATAATTAAAACGTTATGAGAGGTCGGCATTTAACAACTGGGCCTTTTGAGTGCATAGGTTAGCTACTTACCTTATGATTATCGTGTTCAAAACCAAGCGGAACATTTCTTTTTTTTGAAACGTATAGCCAACTGACTATAAAAGTTTTAAAATTACGGTTGTTGTAATATAGGGACGCTGAAAAGCGTTTCTTTTTTATTTCTGTGTTTTAATAAGGGGGATTCTATCCAAAAGAATATATACCCCAATTATCGAATTAGATATAATAATTCTAATGAAAGGAGGCTGCATGGCGATGAGTAATACTTACGAAATGCTCGAAGAGCTCATCATCTGAAGTGGCAGTTAAGTATAAATATGCGTATTCGAATCACTTGTTTTCCAATATTCTAACCTGGTTAGGGGTGCAACATGATAAGCATAGATAAAAAGTCGGACACCGTAATCGTTGTACTGCATGAGATTTATGGGATTAATCAGCATATACAAAATATTTGTAGACTATTATCGGATCAGGGTTATGACGTCATTTGTCCAAATTTACTAGGAAGAGAAACACCTTTTGACTATTCGCAAGAGGAAACTGCCTACAGAAATTTTATGGAAAATGTAGGCTTCACCCACGCTTCATATCAAATTAAAAGTTTATTATCAAGTATTCGAGATCGCTATAAAAGGGTATTTATCGTCGGATTTAGCGTAGGGGCAACGATTGCCTGGCTGTGTAGTGAAGAAAAATATATTGATGGAATTGTAGGATATTATGGCTCACGTATTAGAAATTATTTAGAAATAACCCCACAATGTCCAACATTGCTATTTTTCCCACAGGAAGAACCATCATTTAATGTGGATGAGCTAATTATAGCTTTAGATAACAGTAATATCAGGGTACATAAATTTAACGGACAACATGGATTCAGTGACCCGTATTCTCCCCGATATAACGTACATTCAGCCCAAAAATCATTTAGCGAAATGGTAGATTTTTTCGATAGAAGGGGGCGCGTCCATGAGTGATACGAATCAACGAGAAACCTTGCCTATCATATCCAATCTAAAGCCTTCTATTTTGCTGGATATGCTACTCCTGAACTGGCTCAGCTTGTGGAAGAACAACGTAAACGGATATACGATAAATAAAGGACTACAGTTCTGAATTATCCTTCCCGATCTCTATCGAAAACACCTCTTTAAAACCTCTTTCACCGTCTGTTGTAATTCGGATCGCTCGGGTTTTGGGGAGACGTTGAATCCAGTTTAATTCGAATAATCTGTCCAAAAGAGCATTCCCCAAGGCTCCGGCCAGATGGTGGCGTCGTTCACTCCCATCCATGCATTTATGTGAGAAGGAGCGGCGCTTTTTTTTCGTTGCTTGAAGGTCAATCTGGAAGTCTGCAAAGAACGCCCTCCCTTTTTCGGTAACAGAGAACCCGTCCCGCTTATCCGAAATGTCATCTTTTTTGAATGAGAGAAGCCGTTTGAATGACTTAATTGGAGCAGGCGATCGCGGTCAGCCAGCAGTAGTTAAGTGAGCAGAGTCGTTGGCTTGTTAAGCCAAGTGTGACAGAGCATTCGAACAGGATGATGTAAGTTCAGGTGGGGGCCAACGCCTCCACCTTTTTGCTTGGAATCCTCCAGGCTCTGTGTCCTGCGCGGTTTACCGTAGGAAGCGGAAAAATGGATGTGACTGCTGCCCAATTTTCATTTCAAATTATGGCTTGGTTCACTGTGTGACGTCTGTTACAATAGAAGGGACATTTTCGAATGAATAGAAAAAGGATCGGACGGTGAGCACTTTGATGTGGGAAGCGATTATATATTGGGTGATTTTGGTGATTGCTGCTCTGAGCGTAATTGCGGTCTCAGGCAGCCGTAAGACAGCAAGCATAATTATTCTGGCGCCCGTTGTTTTATTTTGTACAATATTTATGATGCAGGGCTCGTTACTCACCGCGATGCAGCACCCGACGATGGGGGCTAATGTCGGTTTGGGCATGGCATTTTTAACCACTTGGGTAGTCAGTGGAATACTATATGCCGTGGCGATTGTGATTGCATTCATTAAATATAGCAAGAAGAATAAGGCTTAATTTAGCTTTAACCTCAGATGAACAAGGGTTTTCGGTCATTTGCCGAAAGCCCTTTTTGTATCTTTTTTCAACAAAGCGGGATGTCTCCGCTTATCTGCGCCTTCTCATGAACAACACAACAACCAGCACGACGATGATGACGATCCATAGAAATTTCATCTGTTCTTTATAGTGGAGGGAAAGACGATGTTGCCTGATTTGGAACGAAAGCTGTTACGGATTTTGTATAACTATTTTGCCCAGCATCGCCATATGCCGACGATGACGGAATTGACCGTCAAAACGGGGAAGAGAGACAGCGAGATTACAGCCGCTTTGCGGCATATGGAACAGGAGCGTTATATGACATGGGAAAATAAATCCAGTACTCAGCATGTAGTTTTGCTGGAAGGGTGGGAGCGGCCTTCGGTGGAAAGGGGCACACGCCTGGAAACAGGGCGATCAACTACACCAACCACGCCGCAGGGCGGCACGGAATACTGGACGAATGATTAGGGTATATAAGCCGAACTAAAGAAATGTACATGGAAAACGGAGTAGGCGGAATGGTGCTGGACAAGCGATAATAGAACACATAGCTGGAAAATTAATCAGTTTTTAAGGTGCATATCATTTAGTTTTAAGAAAGGGGGACTATAATGACCCTATTAACCCCTTTTTGATCAAGCTATAGGCCCTGCCGATATATTGGCGGGGTCATTTTTTGTTCATTGATGCTCTTGACGGTGCTTAATCGATACATATGTACATTAAAAATCCCCCGGGGATCATCCGGAGGATGGGTGCAGCTTGCGTGAACTGCACGGCCTGCTCGAACTTCATGGTTCGACGGGCATAATATATATTCAACCCCTGCTGCCTTGCATAATATGGTCAGCATGTTCATAAGGGGCAGTCCGATTCCACTGCTCATTTTCCAAACGACAAAAGCCCTACCTCTCTTTCGTCCTTGCGGCTCCGATGACCGCGCCAGTGTGAATGTGAAAATCTTCGGCAAAAGCTCAAAATTCTACATTAGGGTTATACATAAAATTTGGAGAAGCTCCATGCGGTGATTAGGAGTAATAGCTTGTTGCGCGGAATCCTATGGGGTTTAATACATACTTTAATAGTATAGCAAGAACGATTCTAAAATGCAAGGCATTTTTGGTTTTTTTGATGATAGACAGGAAAAAATGCAAGGTAAGGCTAGAGAATTGTACTCTGATGAATTTGCGAAGTTGAATGAAGGCTTGCATCCGGTCATGGGAGAAAGTATTCTCCGCCAGGTGGTGTCTGCATATGCCAGGGCCCCTTACTTTGCCGAACGCATCTTTTGGCATGTCGAAAGCGGAAGCTTCATGTTATGATATACGAAAAAAGCAAAAGCGGTCAGCATAGGCTTGGCATCCAATTTTTCGCGCTATGGGAGTGTGAGTCCATGCAATTTTCAATGATGTTTCTAATGAATTCGGGGATGCTGATTGCCGTTGCCTATGTGGCGAACGTGATTTATAAATATGGGTTGAGTCGTACTTCTTCGCGATTTAAATATATCAGCTCGGTACTGTTGGTGGTATTTGGTGGATGGGTTAGCTCTTGCTTCGGTTTTAACTTTAGCGAGACGGTTATCTTTGACCTGCGCTTTGTGCCGTTGATTATCGCGGCGTTGGTGTATCCCCGCTCCTATACACTTATTATTATCGGGGTAGCGATTGGGCTTACAAGATTTACCTTCGGTGTGAATATGGCGGCGTGGGCCGGCTTTCTGAATATGAGCATTCTGGGCGTGCTGTGCGCTGGATTGAACTACTGGATGCGCCGTTCTACTTGCCGTCTGATTATTAAGGCATCGGTGACTATTTTAGCGGTTAATATCGTAAATACGCTGAATATTGCCTTTCTGGGCGTCATTCCATGGCGCTATTATGTGGCGGAAGTTGTTCCTCTCACTTTGCCTATCGGCATTGTACTCAGCTTTTTATTTGCGCTGATTTTACGTGATTTTCAGATGGAGCAGATGCGTAATTATCAGATTAAACAGGCGAATCAGCTATTATCAGAGCAGCGTGATGAGTTACAGAAGACGAAAATCATTTTGGAAGAACGGGCTAAGCAGTTAATGGTGGCTTCCCAATATAAATCCGATTTTATGGCAACGATGTCGCATGAACTGCGTACACCACTTAATAGTATTATTAATCTGGCGCAGATCATCAACGAGCAGGGAAAAGAGCTGGATGAGGACGAGCTTTACCAGTACAGCGAGCTGATCTATGCCTCGGGGCACGATTTGCTCCAGTTGATCAATGATATTCTGGACTTGTCCAAAGTCGAGGCTGGACGGATGGAAATCATAAGTGAGCCGGTCAGCGTGCGCGAGATTGCGCAAGTGATGATGATGCATTTTGAAGTCACTGCCAAGGACAAGAAGCTTGAATTCAGCTTGAAGGAGCATGGCGATATACCTGATGAAATTCGGTCCGATCCCAAACGTATGCAGCAAATTTTGCGCAACCTGTTGTCTAACGCCTTTAAGTTCACTCATGAAGGACATGTATTACTGGAGATCAGCACACAGCATCTGGAACGAAAGGGGCAGGAGGGAGACTGGGTTGTATTTACGGTAAAAGATACGGGCATCGGTATTTCCAAGCTTCAGCAGCATGTTATTTTTGAGGCATTTCAGCAGGCGAACGGTTCCATTAACCGCAAATATGGAGGAACCGGGCTGGGACTGTCGATCAGCCGTGATTTATCCCGCATGTTGGGCGGTTTTATACGTTTGGAGAGTGAGGAGGGCAAGGGAAGCACCTTTTCTCTGTATCTGTCCATGTGTCCGTTTGAAAGCAAGGAGGCAGGCGAACAGCCGTTTCAATTAGCCTAATAACACAAGTTCAGAAGTAAGTAGGCTACAGGCATAAAGGAGGTCTATCGTGGAGCGTAAAGCGGTCGTTGTGGGTGCAACGGGGCTTGTCGGGGATTATGTTGTACGGGAGCTGCTGGTGCAAAAGGAATACAGCCGTGTCATGGTTGTGGGCAGACGTCCGCTGGAAATCAAGCATCCCAAGCTGGAGCAGGCACTCATCGACTGGGAGCAGCCGCAGGAAGCGGCATCCGCCTTCGAGAGGGTTGATGATGTTTTTTGCTGCCTCGGGACGACGATGAAAAAGGCTGGCTCCAAGGAGCAGTTTCGTCAGGTGGATCTGGACTATCCGGTTCTGACCGCCCGGTTGGGCAAAGAGGCCGGTGCGGTGCAGATGCTCGCCATCTCCTCGATGGGAGCGAACCCGGATTCGCGCGTGTTTTACAACCGTACGAAGGGAGAAGCTGAGGAGGCGCTTGCCGCTATTGGATTGCCTGCGTTGCATTTGTTCCGTCCGTCGCTGATTTTAGGCACGAGGCCGGAACGTCGTTTTGGCGAAGCCGCTGCTGCTGTCGTCATGAAGGCACTGGATGGCGTGATGACGGGCAAACTGGCTTCCTATCGCGCCATCCCGGCTTCGGTGATCGCGCGGGCTATGGTACGAATTGCTCTCGCGCATGCGAGCGGCGTACATATTTATCCGAATGATATCATTCGGGTCATCGGAGCTGAGCTGACACCCGGTGAGGATGAACCTGGCACAGAAACGGGTACCGATAAAAATGTGTAAAAAGGGTATATTTGCTTATATGGGAATTATTATAAAATTAAAATAACGCCTTATGCTGTAATCCATTCATGCGGAATAGTGGCTTTGGACTTCCCATGTTATAATACAGGGAACCAATATCAGGAAGGAGAATTCAACTCATATGAAAAAAACAATTGCTACTGAAAAAGCGCCTGGCGCTATCGGACCCTATAGCCAAGCTGTAGAGGCGGGCGGTTTTATTTACGCCTCAGGACAGCTTGGACTGAATTCGGCAACAGGTGAGTTCGGTAAGGATGTACAGGAGCAGGCTCGTCTGTCCTTAAGCAACGTACAAGCTATTCTGGAAGCGGCTGGAAGCAGCCTGAACCAAGTCGTGAAAGCGACCGTATTCCTGAAAGATATGAACGACTTCGTCAGCGTAAATGAAGTATACAGCTCTTTCTTCGAACAACCGTATCCGGCTCGTAGTGCGGTGGAGGTAGCTCGTCTGCCGAAGGATGCACTGGTGGAGATTGAAGTTATCGCCTTGAAAGGCGAATAGGCTGAAGGAATACAAAAGAACTTCCAAAATCCACACTTGATGTGGAAATGGAAGTTCTTTTTATGCGCGCAGTATGTGTGCTGTTATTCCTCTAGTCTCGGTCCCGGTTACGGGCAAAGAACAACCATAGAGAGTACACCAGAATGATTACGGCTAGAATGAATGCAGCCAACCGCACGTTTTCATTGTTCGAATGCTCGATGGCGATGGCGACATAAGCCCACGCGAACACAAGTGGATCATGCTGTCACAATATGGAAATCTGACCATGAGGGCAAGCACGGTGCCAATGAACAGGATGATGAACGCCCATGTAGTATCGCTGAGCCCCAAGCCGCTCCACTCGTTCTTTTCCAGTGCCACCGTGATGTTGATGATGGTAGTGACGGATACCCAGCCAAGGTTCAGACTGAACGGCAGCTTGACGAACCACATTTCCCCGAGGGTTTTGGCGCTGGGAGCATCCATTACTTTGGATGCTGGCGATTGTACTGATCGTGGCCATAGTGGTTGCAGGCAGCAAGGGCAAGATTTCGGAATCCGGTCCGATTATTTTTGCGGTAGTCATTTTGCATAATGGTATCGGGTTCCTGCTCGGGGAAAGTCAGAAAGGTTCGAATTGACATTATAGAGGCTGTTCATTATACTGTGGTTATTATGATTGATATATAAAAGTAAGTAATTAAAGTAAGCATAGCAGACAGGCTTCATCATGTTAAGTTACTCCAATTCGTATCCGGCTTCATGGTCTACAGCCCCATCTGATCTGACTTTAACTGAAGGAGAGAGAACGAATGAACCCGAAATATAAACCGTTATTTGATGCTTTTACCCTGCCATCCGGCGTTACGTTGAAGAACCGTATTACGATGGCACCGCTGACTAACTGTGCGTCTCATGAAAATGGTGAAGTCAGTGACCAGGAGTTGGCTTACTACCGTGAGCGTTCCGGCGGTGTAGGTGCGGTCATTACCGCTTGCGTGTACGTGACTCCAGATGGTAAAGGCTTTGTAAATGAGTTTGGTGCGGACAAGGATGAAATGATTCCGAGTCTGCGCCGTCTAGCTGACACGATTCATCAGGAGGGCGCAAAAGCGATTCTGCAAATTTTTCATGGCGGTCGTTTGTGCCCACCGGATCAGATACCGAACGGACAGCCGATCAGCGCAAGCGCGGTGGCTGCGGAAAAAGAAGGTGCACCTGTACCGCGTGAAATGACTACCGACGATATTCACCGCGTTATCCGTGCCTATGGCGAAGCGACTCGCCGCGCGATTGAAGCGGGCTATGACGGTGTGGAGCTTCACGGAGCGAATGGATATCTGGTGCAGCAGTTCTTCTCCCCACATTCCAATCTTCGTACCGATGAGTGGGGAGGCAGTCTTGAGAAACGCTTGACCTTCCCGCTGGCAGTTGTTCATGAAGTGAAGAAAGTGATCGCAGAGCATGCAAAGCAGCCGTTCATTTTCGGATATCGTTTGTCTCCCGAGGAAGGACATACGCCGGGCATTACATTGGACGATACGCTGGTGCTCGTAGACCGCTTGGCAGATCAAGGTTTGGATTACCTGCACATTTCCGTCAATCATTTCTTCGGCGGGTCCATTCGTGATCGTAGTGCAGAACAATCTCGTACCGTTATCATTCATGAAAAGGTGGGCGACCGTGTGCCTGTCATGGGCGTCGGCTCGCTGAATACGCCTGACGAAGCTCTCGGCGCACTGGAGACAGGTGTACCGCTGGTTTCACTGGGACGTCCGCTTTTGATGGAACCGCAATGGGTTCAGAAGGTGCAGCACGGCACTGAAGATACGATCCGCACGACATTGTCCAAGCAAGCTCAACAAGAGCTGGTTATCCCTGACTACATGTGGGGGGCGCTAACGACGATTCCTGACTGGTTGCCTGTTACGGACTAAATCCCGAATGAAATGAATGAGGATACCCTGGGTTGCTTCCATGCACCCGGGGTATTTTTCTGCCCTGTAGATACATGCATACGACAAACAGAGAAAGAAGGGGAATGACAAAATGGCCTGAAATTTACTTTACGCAGGAAGAACAGGCACGTCTGATTTCCCTCGGTCTTGAGGCTGCACAAGCGGGACAAGGATATACGTTTGGGCTTTTTTTGCCGGAAAATGATAGGCTGATCGGCAGAATGGAGCTATCGGGTGTAGCTAGAGGCCCTTTTCAAAATGCGAATCTGGGGTACTTCGTAGATCCTACACATCACGGACAAGGCTCCGCCACCTCAGCCGTAAAGGATGTTGTACGTTACGCCATCAATGAATTGGGATTGCACCGTATACAGGCCGGGGTTATGCCGAGAAATACGCCATCCAATCGAGTGATGGAAAAGGCCGGATTTCGCTGGGAAGGGCTGGCTCTAAACTATTTGAAGATTAATGGTGTCTGGGAAGATCATGTGCTGTATGCGTTAACGGCTAAGGATCTACAGAATGGCGTCTTCTGAACTCGCCGGGCGTGACGCCCTCCAGTTTTTTGAATACCTTGCCAAAATATTTTTCGTCCTGATAACCAACCATACCGGCAATATGATGGAGGCGGAGTTTGTCATTTAACAGCAGCAGCTTCGCTTTGTCCATCCTGATCCGACATAGATACTCGGACAGATTAACGCCGTATTCCTGCTTGAATTTACGAGAGATATATTCCCGACTGAGGTAAAAACGGCTCGCCATATCCTGTAGGGAAATGTCCTCATCGTAATGAGCATCCAGATAGCGGGCAATATCACGGATAACAGGATTGCTTGGGTTATGGCTTGGTGTAAGAGCCTGACCGGCTGCAAGCAGTCGGTTTTCGACCTGCTTCTGCCATAGGCTCAGGGATAGCAAGCCCCGGCTGTCGATCGGCAGGGCAGGGATAGAGTCGTGCTCGTCTGCCAGTTCCTCTCCTGCGGCATCTCCGGGTCTGTCATTCAGCCAGCGAGCCAGCATCCAGTCCAGCTCCTGATTCCAGTCGACCAGTTGTTCCACCGTAACCTCAGGCAGCCCGGCTACGACTGCTATCCAGCGGCCTGCCGCCGCAGCTATACGACTGGCGTTGCAACTGAGCGCACTAAGCCGAAGCTCCTCCTCCATCTCGGGAAGCTGGGGAGGACGCACCGCTTGCCGTGCAAGAGAACTATGGTGCATCCAGTCGGCGGCTTGCAGCACATCCCGTTTCCACAATGCTTGCCGCGCTTCCTGGTAGGCTGTGGCCGCTGCCACGGGAAAGGCACCGAAAGAGCCAATTCCGATGTGCATATAGCACCGCAACGCCGTTCTTATCCCTGTGTGAATATCCTGCAAGAGCAGCGGCCAGCGGGACGGTTCGCCCCAATACAGCAGAATAATTTCGTCCATACGCTCCAGATGGCGAAACGCAATCCCGGTTTGGGAATTCCCGAGAAGCTCGTTGCAGATGTTAATCAGGGAAAAGCCCAGAAGCGTGTGCCGCGTCTTGTATTTATCCAGCATATCGGCATCCAGTTGAGTGGTGCTCATCACCGCTGCATTGCACATATGAATAGTCGCAGGAAGATGTAGTTCCTCACGTAAAGGCGTGATGGAAAAATGCGTATTCGCCGTACTGGACACCAGTTCGGTCAGGAGCTTGTCGGCATAGTGGGGCCTCATCCGGTTCACTTCAATGGCCTGCATCGTGTGCCTGTTTCGGTCTTGCTCCGCTGTCTGCCAGGCTTGAGTGGCTTTGGTTAAAGCCTCGTTAATCTCCACCGGGTCCACAGGCTTGAGAATATAGTCCATGCCTCCCCGACGGATGACCTGCCGGACCAGTTCGAAATCGTCATAGCCGCTGACCACCACGACTCGGGTCGCGGGGGAATTCACCTGAATCCACTCCATCAGGGCCACCCCGTCCTTACCGGGCATCCGCATATCCGTGAGTACAACAGGTGGCGAAAAGGCGGTGATGACCTCAATCGCTTGATCGCCCGACTCGGCTTCAATGACCTCGGTCACGCCGCAAGCTTCCCAATGTACAAGCATCCGAATGGCATGGCGCACATGCTTTTCATCATCCACAATCAGGACTTTCATGACAGGTCACTCTCCCTTAATATGAATTTCGGTGTGAACTTCGGTACGAATTTCGAGTGTATAACGAACGCCATGAGGCAGAATATTGTCTACATACAGGGTATTAGAGCCGTCTTCGGAGTGAAGCTGTATGCGCAGCAGCACATTACGGAGTCCGATGGAATCCGACTCGCCGGTGTTCGGTTCCTCATAGGCTTTCAGCGGACGTTTCAGCATATGCTGGAGTTGCTCCAACTCGACCAGAGGAATGGATGTTCCGTTATTTTCCACTGTTATCTTCACGATTCCTTCCCGAATCCGGCAGCCTGCAATTCGAATTTCACCATGTCCCAGCCGGGGATTAGCACCGTGTTTAAAGTAATTTTCCACTAATGGCTGGAGAATCATTTTGGGCACCTGATCATCCAGGACCCCATCATCCCACTGGTAAGTAACCTCTAATTGCTCGCCAAAGCGTTCTTTTTGCAAATCGAGATATTGCTTTACATGCTCGGCCTCTTCCTTAAGTGTTACGACCGTATGATCCCGCATGTTATAGCGGAGCATTTTGGCAAGGGAAGAGAGCAGGGAATAGATTCGCGGCACCTCATGCTGTAGAGCCAGCGTTCCGATAGACTGTAGCGTATTGTATAAAAAATGAGGATTAATCTGTGCTTGAAGCGCTTTCAATTGGTGTGTCTTGTTCGCCAGTTCCAGCTTGTATTCCTGTAAAATGAGGTTGTTGATGGTATCCATCATCTGTCTGAAACGGCGTGAAAGTACTCCGATCTCATCATTGCTCATGGCCCGGATGTCTACATCCAGCTGACCAGACTGAATCTGGTTTATGTAGCGGGTCAGTTGCTTGATAGGCTCCGTGATTTTGATGGATATCCACAAGGTGGCGACAATGACGAGTAGCAACGCTGCGCCTGTAATGACTGCATTGATCTGGGTCAGGCGGGTGGCCCATAAATAAAGCGTGCGATTAGGGATTTTCTTGACGAGCGTCCAGCCTGACAGGTTAGCATCCAGCTTGCCGTACACCTGCAATGCCGTATCGTCTTCAATGACTCCGTGCTCGCCTTCTTTAGAGATCTGATTAAGCAAGCCGGATTCCTTCCAGCGCGTTCCAATCAACGCTTCCTGTCCACTATATATAATCGTTCCGTTCCGGTCGATCAAAAACAGTTCTTCTGTATCTGCATCATACAGTTGACGACAAATGCTGCGCAGCGGCTCCAGACGAACATCCATAGCAAGTACCCCAAGCGTCTCTGAGGAAGGAATGTTCCGAATCGCCCGATGGAGGGTGAATACCTGCCGCTGTGTGTTGTGCTCCGCATAGGAAACCGCCGAAAAGCCGTACAAATGCTTCGTATGTGAAGGCTGGATGAATAATCCGGAAGAGCCGTAATGGATAGAGCCGGGAAAGGGGGCCAGCCGGAATTGCCGTAGAGGGACCGTGCTGGTAATCAGCGTAGATTGCTTGGCCTCAAAAGAGTGCAAATACACCTGGTCGATGCCTGACGAAGCATTCATCATCGTTTGCAGTGTGGTGTAAATTTCGGCGACGGCCCGGTAATCATCCGGAATTTTAGCCAGGTTGCGCAGGAAATGAGGATCATTATAAACTCCGATGGACGCGCGGTTTAATCCCTGTAAATAGTTATCCAGATTCGTAATGCCCTGAAAAATAAGCCGTTCATTTTCTTGTGTGGCCTGCTCTCGCAAGGATTGCTTGGTAAGAATCAAGGTCATAGTCATCGACAGCAGCAGCGGCAAAGTAACAGCAATGAACAGAAACCAGATCAAGCGGGAACGAATGCTGTGGAATTTCATGCGGATAGCTCCTTTCACAATTCAAGGCAAGCCGGAGGTCAATATTTTCCCCTGAATGGTTCACGATCTTGCGTGTTCTCAATTGCACTTATTCGACATAATGAATATGTGAACCGCAAATCGTATGGTCAAAGCGTCCATGCTGCTTGATGAGGAAGCCGTAAGGAGCGCTCCAGACACCAACAGACAACAAGGGGGGATCGGCTTGAACCGCGCCAAATCGTCGCAATGGCTCCAGCAATGGATCTTCGTAGGGCCGTCGACGTTAGTTTTCGTTATCATTATTGTAATCCCTTTCATGCTGGGAATGTACTATTCTTTTACCGAGTGGAATGGAGTTGCTAATCAGGCGAAGTGGGTCGGATTGGATAATTTTAGTCACATTCTACTGGATGATGACAAGTTTAGGACAGCGTTCTGGTTTACGGTCCGTTTTACGGTAATTGGAGTGGTGGCTGCGAATGTCATTGGTTTTCTGCTGGCGTATTTTTTAACCAAGCCGCTGAAAAGTAAAAATGTGCTGAGGACTATTTTTTTCATGCCCAATGTGATTGGAGGGCTGTTGCTGGGATTTATCTGGCAGTTTATTTTTGTCAAAGGATTTGCAGCGATTGGAGAGAGTGCGGACTTGTCTTTCTTTAATCTGCCCTGGCTGGGAGATGAGATCACGGCTTTCTGGGGTATTGTGATCGTGTTTATCTGGCAAACCGCTGGGTATTTGATGGTCATCTACATCTCTTCCCTGACCAATGTGCCCCGGGATATGCTGGAAGCAGCCGAAATTGACGGGGCGAGCCGAATACAAATATTGCGGACGATTATACTGCCTTTGATCATGCCTGCCGTTACGGTATGTCTTTTCCTCGCAATCTCGTGGTCGTTTAAAATGTTCGATCTCAATTTGTCACTGACCAAAGGGGGTCCCTTCGATTCCACGGAGTCGGTCGCACTCAATATTTACAACGAGGCGTTTGTGAATAATCGTTATGGGCTAGGAACGGCCAAAGCACTCATATTCTTTATCATTGTTGCGCTTGTTACGAGCCTTCAGGTGCGTTTGACGAAAAGCCGGGAGGTGGAGGCGTAAATGGAAACAAGCAAGCGTTACCGTGCTGGAACATGGGTGACCGAGCTGGTGATGATCCTCGTCGCTTTGATCTTCCTCGTTCCGTTTTATTTTTTATTCGTCAATTCGGTCAAAAGCTTTGGTGATCTGCTCACCGATTCGGCGGCCTGGCCGCAAACGTTTGTATGGAGTAACTATGCCAAAGCATGGAGCATTACGCGTTTTCCCGAGGCCTTATGGAATTCACTCGTAGTTACGGGGGTCAGTAATCTGTCGCTCGCGCTGATCAGCTCGATGGCTGCTTACCGGATGGTCCGGCATCCGACGCGTTATAACCGGGTGTTGTTCACCTTGTTCGTGGCTGCCATGGTTATTCCTTTTCAATCCGTGATGATTCCTTTGGTCAAGGTGGTCAGTACGCTGGATTTAATGAACAGCATCGGCGGTCTGGTGATCTGTTATTTGGGATTCGGGGCGCCGATGTCCATCTTTCTCTTTCACGGGTTTGTTAAAGGCGTACCGGTTGAGGTGGAGGAGGCGGCTACGGTAGACGGCTGTACGCCTTACGGTGTGTTTTTCCGCATTGTATATCCGTTGATGCTGCCGATGATGGTAACTGTTATTATTTTGAATACGCTCTGGATCTGGAATGACTATCTGCTGCCTTCTCTTGTGCTGCAAAAGGCGGAGCTGCGGACGATTCCAATCGCGACCTACGCCTTTTTCGGACAGTACACCAAGCAGTGGGATTTGGCATTGCCTGCACTGGTACTGGGTATCTTGCCAGTGATCGTATTCTTTTTGGCCATGCAAAAATATATTATTCAAGGTATTATGGCTGGCTCAGTCAAGGGCTGAGTGTGGGATGAACTGAAAATTAGGATAGAAGGGAACATGAATATGAAAACGCATACTTTTAAAAAGAAAGCCCAAACCCTGATTCTGCTTCTCGCTGCGTTTGCACTTGTTCTGGCAGGCTGTAACAGTAGCGGCGGTGAACAACGTGCAGGAAAAGAGGAAGCTAAGGAAAAAACGATTCATATTTTTCAGTTCAAAGTGGAAATTGCAGAGGCACTCAATCGCATGAAGGCGGAATATGAAGCGTCCCATCCGGGAATCAAGCTTGATATTCAGACCGTGGGCGGAGGCAGTGACTACGGGGCGGCCTTGAAGGCGAAGTTTGCCTCCGGGGAGCAGCCGGATATTTTTAATGTAGGAGGTTACCGCGAGCTGGATACGTGGCTGGAATATTTGGAGGACCTGTCTGACCAGCCTTGGGTCGGTGACGTGGTCGATGTCGCCAAGGAGCCGATAACCAAGGAAGGCAAGCTGTACGGTCAGCCGATGAATCTAGAGGGCTACGGCTTCATTTATAACAAGGATTTGTTCAAGAAAGCGGGTATTACCGAGACACCCAAAACGCTGTCCGAGCTGGAAGGAGCTGCCCAAAAGCTCCAAGCCGCAGGCATTACCCCTTTTTCTAATGGATATCAGGAGTTTTGGGTGCTGGGGAATCATTTGCTGAACGTGGCATTTGCCAATCAGCCGGACCCGTCAGCTTTTGTGAAGAGACTGAATGATGGAACAGCGCAAATCCCGGGCAACGCTGTATTCGCCGAGTGGATCAAGCTGTTCGATCTGACGCTCAAGTATGGCAACTCCAAACCGCTGACAACCGATTACAATACTCAGGTAACGAATTTTGCTACGGGCAAGGCCGCCATGATGCAGCAAGGGAATTGGACCCAGGTACAAATGGACGGGATGAATCCAAAGCTGAATCTGGGTATTCTGCCTATGCCGATTGGTGAAGACGCCGCAGCCGGAGATAAACTGTTTGTAGGCGTCGCCAACAACTGGGTGGTTAACAAAAATTCAACGGTCAAAGCCGAGGCGAAGGAGTTTTTAAACTGGATGGTGACATCCGAGCAGGGTAAAAAGTATATCACCAAGGAATTCAAATTCATTCCGGCGTTCAAGAGCATCAAAGGGTCAGAGGCCGATATGGGCCAATTGGGTGCTGAAGTGGTGAAATACAGTCGGGAAAACAAGCTGCTGGGCTGGTTCTTTAGCCGCTATCCTGAAGGAGCGCAGCAGGAATTCGGCAGTCAGATGCAAGCCTATGTGGCGGGTAAATCGGATGCCGGGAAGCTGTTCGAGGATTTCCAGAGCACGTGGGATAATTTGAAGACCAAATAATGAACAAAAGCACGTGATACAGCCTTCGTATGTCAGGGAGATTGCATGATCCTGAAATACGAAGGCTTTTCTGTAAACAGAATTATATATGATAATGAAGCATAACGATATCCCCACGGCGTTCTATTTCTTTGAGTTCAAACGTACTTGGCAGCGTTCCTTCCGGAAATAACGGTATTCCTCGTCCTAGCACCTTGGGAATGATCGCGATGACAGCCTTCTCCAGCAGTCCCGCTTGTATGAAGGCCTGAGCTAACTGGCCTCCACCCACCAGCCATACTGCACCTTTCGATTGTTCTTGTAGACGCGGAACAAGTTCAGACAGAGCTTCGTCTGTAAACGTAATATGAGGTGCTTGGTGATGCTCCGTTAATAACCGGGTGAGCACATAACACGGCTTACCGGCATAAGGAAAATCGTCCGAGAGCCTCAATACCTCCTCATACGTCAACCTGCCCATCAGCACCGTGCCTACGGTGTCGTAAAAGTCTGCATATCCATTGTCCCCGCCGTCCCCTTTGACATCATACAGCCAGTCCACCGAGCCATCTGGCAGCGCTATATACCCGTCGAGACTCATGGCAATATACAGCACGACTTTGTTGCGAGGCTTTGTATCCTTCATCGTTCATCACTCCTTTCTATCTCCTATGTTACAATACATTTATGACATATGATGTCGTAGTTAAATTTCGTATCCGATTGAATTTTTAATAAAAGGAGTCCCTGATGAACGAACGCCGAATTGCTCTTATGAGGATACTGGATTCCCGAAAAAAATATACGGCACGTGAGCTTGCCGAGCGTTTTGACGTCTCCGTCAGGACGATACAAAGAGATCTCGACTATTTGCAGCAGACCGGGTTACCCCTTTATACCGAAACTGGCCCTCATGGCGGGTACCGTGCGCTTCCCAATCGACTTCTTCCGCCTCTTCATCTTGCCCGTGACGAGGCCCTCGGTCTTTTTCTCATGCTGCAACTGCTGGAAGACATTCCGGATATTCCTTTCGGATCGGTTCGTGGGCATGTATCCGAGCAATATTATGCCGAGCTTCCACAGGATGTGCAGGATAGCATTGATCAATTGAAGGACTATATCTCTTTTCGCATGATGCCTACTCACGCAGAGTCGCCCTACACCTCGCTCATTTTGGAGGCTGCGTTGAATAAGCGCCAGGTGAAGATGCATTACCGCTCCGCTTCTGGGGAAAAGTGGACTGAAGTATATCCGGTTGGGCTATATTTTGATCACGGATATTGGTACATGCCAGCGCATAGCAAAGACCGGATTATCCTGTACCGTTCAGATCGGGTAATCGCAATGACCATGCTGGAACAAACCTTACCCAGCCTTCCCACACTTCGGGAATGGATGGCTTCGGATGATTCTCGTACGGGAATTCCGTCAAAAATAAAATTTACCGCGTTTGGTGCCCGGCTGGCAGAATCAGATCCGCTCTTCCAGAATGTTTCCCATCAGGAATGGCAGGGATATATTCCGTCTGAAGAATTTAAATATGTATCCAGACTCCTGCTAAAGTATGGCCCGGAGGCCGAGGTCATATATCCGGAAGAGCTGCGTATGCGAGTCAGGCAACTGCTGCAAGACAGCCTGAATCCTTATCTGATGGATGCTGAAGCTGATGATGAAGAAAAAGAGACTTAATCTTATAAATGAAGTCTCTTTTGTATAGTTAATCACATGAATATTTAAGGTTATTAACTTATGAGTTTCCATTTATTTTTGACGATAAAATTTTGAAAAGAGTCTGTTTTCGTATATGATGAAGAGTAATAATTCAAAAGGCTGGACGGGAGACAGATATGAATCAACCGCTTTATGGGATATGGCTCGGAGATGTGTTTTTTTGTTTTTCTGGTGAGACGTCGGAACCACGTATTGATGCGTGGAGCAGTGTGGTCCGCAGGCTGACGCTGAAGGGAGATCTTCGGCCGTTTCGGCAGGCTGCGTTGCGCCTTGCCGAGGTACGGATACCGAACACCGCTCGCGTGGAAGTCGCAGGCAGAGGAGGCAAAAGACGCTCCATGCTGGGCCGCACACTGGAGGGCTTGGCGCTGGAACCGCGCGAAACGCTGGCCCTGCTGACCCGTATGGACGAGAAGGGCTGTGCTGCGTCGGGCATTACACTGGGAGAGGAAATGCAATATTGGCAAAAGGCCGCTTATTTTGCGCTGGAACTGATGCAGCGGGGCGAAATTGTGCCATCGCTTACAGAGGCGCGTCCATCGGGACCGCGCCGTCGCGGACCGGAGGCGGCGGTTGGGGTGTGGATTCCCCGGCTGCGCCAGGAAGAGGACGTTCGCCGCTTTCATGAGCTGTCTTCGGCGATGCCAGCCGTCTGTATGGCGGCTCCCGCCGTCTTCGCAGGCAAGGAGCCGGAAACACGGGAGGATGCAGCGGGGATCGTGCTCTACTCCTTCCTGTGTGCAGTCATCCATGCGGAAACGACTGCGGTGCTGGCAGCCTCCGACCGTGAGTTGAGCAGATATCGCGCAGAGTATCGGCGCGGGGGATCGCCGCTGGCAGAGCTGTGGTGGAACAGTCTGCTGACAGGCTCCCGTCCGGTTGCGATACAGGGAACGCCTGCCGAGATGGAGGAGTTGGTTCTCCAGACGGCCTCTCTTGAAGGAAGCGCGATGCCGGTTACGGAACGGGAGGATCAGGAGCCGACAGAAGGGCAGCTTCGCCTGTGCCTTCGTCTGGAGCCTTCACTGGAAGAGAATGTGAAGGAATGGCGCATCACCTTTTGGGCGGAAAGCGATGCCGAGCCGGGGTTGCGACTGCCTGCTTTGGCGCTGTGGGCGTATCCCGAGCGCGATCTGGTGCGCGGCACCATCGTGTATCGCCAAGTGCAGGCCCAGCTATTGATGCGGCTTGGACAAGCAGCCGAAGCAGCACCGATACTGCAAGAAGCGTTGAACCGCCCTTATCCCGAGGGCCTCACACTGGAGCCGGAGCTGTTCTTCGGCTTCCTGACGGAAGCCGTGCCCGCTCTGCAAAAGAACGGCATCACCGTGCAAATGCCTTCACGCTGGAGCCGGGAGGGCCGCCGCCGCGCAGGTCTGCGGCTCAAAATGCGTTCGGCGGAGCGAGGCACACCGCCGGAAGGCGCGATTGCCGACACATCGACGGTCGGTATTAACCGCATGATTTCTTTTGATGCCGAGGCTGTGCTGGGCGATACGACCTTGACGATGGAGGAATTGGAAAGCATCGTCGCGGCTAATTTGCCGTATGTACGTCTGGGGGGCGAATGGGTCGAGGTCGATCCGAAGGAAATTCGTCAGGTGCTGCGTTTTATCAAGCGCGGTGAAGACGGCGAAATGACTTTGTCTGAATGGATGCATCTGGCCGCAGAAAATGAAGGTGCAGGCGAGGCCTCATGGAAGGGTCTGTCCATCTTCGGCGCGGAATCGGCCGGGTTGCTGGCCTCTTTGGTTGAGGGCGGCGTGCTTCGTTCTGTGGAGCCGCGCCCTGTACCGAAGACGCTGTATGGCGAATTGCGTCCTTATCAGGAGCGCGGCTTTCAATGGCTGGCTGCCATGCGCGGGCTGGGCTTCGGTGTCTGCCTTGCGGACGACATGGGGCTTGGTAAAACGATTCAGGTTATTACCTGCCTGCTCGATGGTGGCATTGGCGCCACGGATCAGCGTCCGGCGCTGATCGTCTGTCCGACCTCGCTGCTGGGTAACTGGCAGCGGGAGCTGAAGCGTTTTTCGCCGGATTTGTCACTCTATATTCATCACGGCAACCAGCGACTTCACGGGGAGGCATTTCAAGAAAGCGTCCGCGAATATGATATCGTCCTCACTACCTATCATTTGGCGGGCCGGGACGGCAGCGATTTATCTGCGGTCTATTGGTCCTCTATCGTGTTGGATGAGGCGCAATATATTAAAAATGCACGGACAAAGCAGGCTCAGAGCGTAATGAAGCTGTCAGCACCGCATCGGATCGCCATGACGGGCACCCCGGTGGAGAATCGGCTGAGTGAGCTGTGGTCCATTTTTCAATTTTTGAATCCGGGTTATCTCGGCACTTCTTCTTCGTTCCGTCAGCGCTACAGTATGGCGGGAGAGGAAAGAGGGGCCGCGCTGCGTGAGCTGTCTCGTCTCGTCTCGCCGTTCATGCTGCGTCGACTCAAAAGCGACCCGGATATACGCAAGGATTTGCCAGAGAAGCTGGAACTGAAATCGTATTGTGTGCTGACACCAGAGCAGGCTGGATTGTATCGCGGCGTGGTGGATCAACTCATGGGGACACTGGACGGGCAGATCGGCATCGCCCGCAAGGGGCTTGTCCTATCTTCGCTGACTAAGCTGAAGCAGATTTGCGACCATCCAGGTCTGATCATTCCGGGCCGGGCTGACACTGGAAAAACCGAAAATTCGGGCAAAATGGAACGGCTGCTGGAACTGGTGGAAACCATTCGGGAGAATGGAGAATCCGCTCTGATTTTCACCCAATATGTGTCTATGGGAGAGCTGTTGGTAGCACGGCTGGCCCGGACTTTCGGGGAAGAACCGTATTTCCTGCATGGGGGGCTGGCGAAAACCAGACGGGACGAAATTGTCCACAACTTTCAGCAAGGAGTAGGGCCGAATATATTCGTGCTTTCCTTGCGGGCAGGCGGCGTCGGTTTGAATCTGACGCGTGCCAGTCATGTTATTCATTATGACCGTTGGTGGAATCCTGCGGTGGAAAATCAGGCGACGGATCGGGTATTCCGCATCGGTCAAAGCCGTAACGTGCAGGTGCATAAGCTGATTTGCCAAGGTACGCTGGAAGAACGGATAGATGAGCTGATCGAGAGCAAAAAGGCGCTCTCTGAACAGGTTGTCGGTTCAGGCGAGCATTGGCTGACGGAAATGTCTGACGATGAATTGCGCGGTCTGATTGCGCTGCAAAACGACATATGGATTGAGTAAGCACAGAAAGGATGAAGACGATGACAAGGCCACGTGTGGAGCTGCGGGTAACTGACGGTCAATGGGAGGCAGAAGTAGAGGAAGAAAACGGATCAGAAAACGGTTCGACGACTGCTCAGGCTGTCCGCTGGACTGGCACCGTGCCTGTATTGGACCCGGAACAGCGGACGGCATGGCTGGAGCAGCTACAGGCGGAGCCTTGGGACATATACCGTTTGATGCAAGGGGAAGCCTGCCCCTCACTGGACGAGGTCGTTCAGGCAGCAGCCGATGCGGCTACATCCAGCCTGGAGGACGGTGTTGGTGCAACCGACGAAGCGAAAAAGGCTCTCCAAGCGGGGCTGGAAAGCGATCCGCTGCTTGGCCTGGAGTTGATCGGAATGACGCGCGAAGCGCTGCTGGAATTTGTATTCCGTGCTTGGGCTGGAGAACTGCCCCATGTGCAGGGGGCATCTCCCGCGTTTGAGCCGACCTCGCGGTTAGAGGGCGAACGTAGCGGGTCGGCGGCAATCAGCGAATGGATTGCTGAATCTGCCGCCGAAGGAGCATTGCACCGTCCAGGCGCGGGCTTTCATGCCATTGAGATTCGCCTGCCGCAGAAGCTTGCTCCAGTGAATGAAGCGGATATTACGGCATTGTTGCCGGGACTGCCCCGTGCGGCAGAAGCGTTGAAGCTCATACGTGAGCGTGTAGCTGAACGAGCCCGTGCCACAATTCCGCAAAAACGTCATACTCCGTAGCAATTCGGGGCTATCCTTTCTTTTTCGGGCCTATACAGCTTCATCGAACCGAATAACGGCTCGAAGAGTGTCGAAAGTTCAGTTACAATAGAATAATGGAAAAAATCTCAATAAATGCATCAAATGTAATATTGGAGGAGATACCCGCATGAAACAACATATGCAACAGAAACGGACCCCTAAGCGCTGGACCAAAGCGCTTATCCCGGTACTGATCCTGCCGGGGCTGCTATTGGCAGCGTGCCAGCAGGGAGGTTTGGGCGGACAGGAAAGCCAGCCACTGAAATCATCCCCGACGACGCAGAAGAGCATGCAGCCTTCCACCCAGTCGAATGCGGGCAATAGTAGCGATACTGAAACGGGCACTGGACAAGCCTCGGCGGGTACAGGAAGTGGACAGGCAGATCCCGTGATGGCGCTGCGAAGTGAGAGTGCGCTGCAAGCCACGGTGAAGGAAGATGGCGGTACGGCCATCGTCACCAACGCGACGTCTGATACCGTCGTCGTGAACAAAAAGCGCAGCTTGCCTGTAGGCTATGCCCCGGATGATCTGGTGGAGCCGAAGGTGCCTTTTTCCTTCGAAGGTCCACATGAGAAGCGCCATATGCGCAAGGAAGCGGCAGAGGCGCTGGAGAAGCTGTTCGACGGTGCGAAGAAGGACGGCATTGAATTGCGGGCTGTATCGGGATACCGTTCCTATAAGCGTCAGGTTTCCATTTTTAACAACAATGTGAAGACCAAGGGGCAGGAATATGCCTCTAAGGTTAGTGCTGTACCGGGTACAAGCGAGCATCAGACGGGATTGTCCATTGACGTATCCAGCCCAAGCGTAGACAATGTGCTGGAACAATCCTTCGGAGCTTCCAAGGAAGGCGAATGGCTGGAAAAACATGCACCGGAATACGGATTTATTATTCGTTATATGAAGGGTAAGGAAGATGTGACCGGCTATGTGTATGAGCCTTGGCATATCCGTTATGTGGGAGTAGACATTGCGGAGAATGTAGCCAAGCAAGGGATGACGCTGGAGGAATATTTCGACGAGAAGAATATCAAGCTCTAGCAGCTGAGAACAAAGCCGTAATCCTGGGGATTGCGGTTTTTTGGCGTGTTTTTCTTCCAAAATGAACCTTTTCACGGTAGAATCTCGTATAGTGAACGACGACAGCAGCAGCGCTTTGATTCGTAACGCAGCAGCCTCATCACAGAAGCGTACAGGAAGGGAAGGGAATCATCATTTATTATTCAATAACGTATCGCGAATGGTCGGAAGACAAACAAAAGGAACTGCGTAGCCTGATACGGGAATCCGTGTCGGATGATGAGCTGTTTCTGCGCAAGCTTGTAGATGCCACAAGGCTTGACGGCAGATTGTGGGCGCATATCTCGAATGAAAGCGAGGAGCATACGGAGCATTCCGTCTATGTGACCGAGTTTACAGGAGAACGTGCGAAGCCTTACGGCGCTTCGATCACGAACCTCGTGCTGGCAGAGGAGGGTGGTTATGCTTCCTCGTTCAGCGCGTTTTACTGGGAATGGCATGAACCTGCGTTTCGCAGGATGGAACAGCGGGAAGGCTCGGTATTTACCTTGGAGCTGGCCCAACGCTTGCTCGACCATTATACGGTGCTGGGTGGCAAAACCTATGAGTTTATTTATTCGGTACTGGACCCGCAGTTGAAAAAGGTTCATCTGTTTGTGAGGGAGGTCGATCTGTGATGGAGCATTCTGGGGAGAACACCAAATCCAGACCCGGCTCTCGTACACGGATGGCGGCCTTTGCCCTGATGCTGGCTGTGCCAGCCGTTCTGACGGGCTGCGGTGACGACGAATATTATGACTGCGATGAGCTTCCCGTATCAGAGCAGACAGCGTGCCGGGATTCCGACAGCAGCGGTTATTCCTATGGCGGCTCGACTTATTATTATGGAGCGTCCTCCTATAACAGCAGCCATTCTTCCAGCTCTTACCGGAGGAGCAAGTCCTCCAGCTCGCATAGTGGTTTTGGTAGCAGCGGCTCGCGTAGCGGATTTTTCTCTGGGGGCTAAGATGAATATGCGTACCATTCAGCAACTGCCCTATGAGCATGACGAGCTTTTTAAAGGTGAAATCAGTCACAGGATTCCGTACCATCGCATGTATGGCAAACCCTATTGCCTGCCTGTGCTAACTATTTATCAGGAAACAGAGCTGGCAGAGCTTCAGGCTGCATCTGAGGCGGTACATAGCATTTATCGCAAGGTACAGCAATTCGTCCAGCGTTATATGCCAGATGAGTATCTGGTGGAACGGCTGGGTATTCATCCGGGTCTGCTGCGTGCGGCTCGTATGGAGGCTGCGCCGGACGGTATTACCCGTCAGGACTGGATTGTGAGCGAAGCAGGTATCAAGTGTATTGAGAACAACACCGATACTCCCACCGGAATTCCCGAGGTGGCCTATCTCGAAGGGAAGCTGCTGGAGTTGTTAAGAGGATTGAAAGCATCCGAGGACGATACGGCTGCGTTATATGGACCGTCATCTGGTATGGACGAGGCGATCCAGTCCGCGATGACGGATTTGATTCATTTTTATAGCGGCAAAGGATTAGGGATGAAGGTTTATTTTGCCTGCTATGACTGGCATATCGAGGATCAGACAAACACGAAATACATCATGCATTTGTGTGAACAAGCCGGGTTTGAAGTAGTGTATGCGCCTTTGGAAGAATTGGAAATTGTACCGGACGAAGGATTGTACCATCGAGGAGAGCAGATACACATTCTCTATCGCCTGTATCCGTTGGAATATCTAATTGATGACCGTGAGGAGGATACGGGTCTGGAGGTGGGTCAGGCGCTAATGGATATGGTGGCGGACGAAAAAATAGGACTAATCAACCCGCCGCAGCATATCATTACCCAGAGCAAGGGGTTCACCGCAACCGTCTGGTCGCTGTATGAGCGCAATGAGCAGACGCCCGAGTTCTGCGGGTTCCGTTTGTTCAACGACCGGGAGCTGGAGATCATACGAACCTATCTGCTGCCCACGTATTTTGAACCCTCAGTGTTTATGCAGACCGGAGAGCCTTATGTAGCCAAGGGCATATGGGGACGGGAGGGCAAAGGGACACACCTGATCGAGCATGCCGAAACTGAAGTGGAAATGACGGATGCCAAAGTCATAGTAGAGGTTGAAGAAGCTCCAGCCCTAACGCCGGAGCAGGAGGAGGCCGCACATATTGCCGCCTATTACGAAGCTCAGCCCAAGATTTATCAGCAGCTATGGCCGATGCAGAGCGCGGAGGTGCAGACCGAAGAAGGACTGTATCGCGGCTATGTGCTGACAGGCGTATTCGTGATTGGCGGACGTTTTGCAGGCATTCTGCCCCGAATCGGGGAAAAGGTAACTGGCGATATGGCCTATTATTGCGCCGCCGCCATTCCCGCCGCATCTCCCAAGCTCCCTGCTAACAACTATATAAGCCGAACTTGAAAAAGTGCACATAAAAATGGAGTAGGCGGAATGGTGCTGTACAATTGATAAGTATCCATAAGGAGGAAGAAAATTGGACTCACATATTAGCTTGGGCAACGCATTCGGCAATGTAGGCATCGGCCTGCTTATCCTGTTTGCCATATTAATCGTAGGGTATTTTGTGTTCAGCTTGCTGACACGTTATAACGACAACCAAGAAATTGCGCGTGGCAATGAGGCGGCAGGCATCTATATGGGTGCGAAACTGCTGGGTCTGTGTATTATTGTGGGAATGGTGTCGTACAGCAGTCATTCATGGCTCGATATGCTGATCTGGTCGGCTGTGGGCATTGTGGTGCTGTGTCTGGTGTATATTATTTTTGATCTGGTGACACCGCGTACCAAGATTTGCGAGGAAATTGCCAAAGGCAATGTGGCTCTGGCGCAACTGCTGCGCTCGATCATTGTCGGGGTGGCTTTTGTCGTAGGTACATTTTTAATGTAGCTCGATATAGAAAAGGTATACAAAGGATCTGCAAAACCGGACAAAGGAGATGCAGATCCTTTTTTGTATGAGAATGAAGATTACGACTATCGCTTTTGTGGAGACTATTCTACAAAGCTACGGGTGATACTGCATAGCAAAAAGGAATTTGCTACAGATATTAAACAATTTGAAGAGAAGGGAAGCCTGAACACATGAGTACATCCACCTCCCAAACCAAACCAATTCGTATGGGTGTCATCGGACTTGGCCGTATCGCTGAATATCACATTAGATCACTACAAACCATCTCGGGGGTTTCCATTGTGGCCGTTAGTGATGTAGACGAAAATCGTCTTCACCTGATCGGTGAGCAATTGGAGCTGCCTGCTTCCAAGCAGTATCCCCATTATGAAGCGTTAATTCGTGACCCGGAGGTAGATGCGATTCTGTCACTGACGCCCAATGATGTGCATTTTGACATTATTCGTATTGCGCTCGAAGAGCACAAAGCTGTATTGGCAGAAAAACCGTTGACCCTCAATTGGGAGGAAGCGGATCAGTTGAACAAGCTGTATGCAGCGAATCCGGTACCTTTTCTGGTTCACTACAAGCATCGCTACGGCGCAGCCTTCCAATATGCCAAGCAACTGCTGGATGAACAAAAGCTGGGCAAAATCTACAATATTCAATTCCGTTATCTGATGGATGGCTTCTCGCCATATCTTCAACATCCGTATACATGGCGCCACAATCTGGCCAAAGCGGGCTCTGGAGTGGTGGGCGATACAGCCTCACATATTATTGATCTGGCTCGTTTTCTGGTCGGTGAATTTAAAAGTGTCGCAGCTCTGCTGCATACGATCACACCCGAGCGGCCTGATCCGGTCACGGGTTTGCCTGTAAAAGTGGATGTGGACGATCTGGCTACCTTCCACGGTATCGTAGGCGATAATACGGTTGGCACGTTCATCACTCACAAAAATGCCATCGGCAAACGTCACGATATCGAAGTTGATATCTATGGCGAACTCGGTACGCTGCATGCCAGCCTCAACAACCCGGAAAATGTCCGCATTGTGCTGCGTGACCCGGAACATCCGGATGCCGAATATGAGACTTGGGCTGTCCCTGCGATCTATGATCATACGGCTTATGGAGACTTTGTTGAACTGGCAAGGGGAAAATCCGTGGATCGTGCCCCTTTATTCGAAGACGGCTACAAAAACCAGTGGGTGCTTGAGAAAATACTGCAATCGTGGAAAGAGAACGGGCGTCTTGTAGAAGTGTAAGGCATTACGAAAAGGAGTGTGAGCAAGCTTATGAGTTTGCCGATTCTTATGGAGGTTCGCCCATCGGGTCTATAACGTACAGGCCAAGGATGGGGACATAAACGGCGAGATCTGGACGTTAGAGCGTCCTTTTTTTTGCGAATTAAGGGTTTTCTAAAAAAATGGTCGGAGGGATTGCATTGGCTATCCGCTACAGTATCATCATTCCAATCTATAATTGAGCCCAGGAAAAAGAACATTGTCGTAACGCACTTACACAATCCAACTTATGGAGTGCGGATTTTGAAGCAGCGAATGTAATTATTCCGCTAATAACGCCAGAAGATATCCTTCATTGTTGAAGAGAACACTGCGAATGGCAGCCAAACAGTTCGTTCAACAAATAATACTCAAGCATACAAAAAATCATTACGATGGATAAAAAAGAAAGCAAAGAGCAGGAAAAGTCGAGTCGCTCACGTTTTACGAGAAATGCTGCTGAAGTCTGAAAAACTGGCAGAGTAACATTGCTCGTTTGCAACGTGCAACTCGTATCTATCATTCTTCCCTATTGTGTGGTTAAACACGTCAAACTACAAAAGCGTGCAAGGGTAATTCAGGAAAGGAAGGTGAGGCGTGGATGTGCAGAGCCACAATACTCCGTCGCGTAATGATTAGATTGTTTGAAGCGTCGCACCCGACAGCCAAACATTTTAAGTCGAGTAAAACGGTTGGAATGATCAAAAACATCTTCTAGACCCTCATTAACTTGCTAATTTTAGTAACGATTTTAACTCCCCTATCTTCTTACTTGCAACACTCAAATTAGTACTTTATAGTTCTAGTTATGACCAAAGGTAAAATTAATGAATCAAAAACGTGTGATTGAAGTAGCGGCAACATTATTTTTAGAGAAAGGTATTTTAAACGAGGCCAAGCATATCGGTGAATTCGCTAAAAGTATCCATCAATTGAAGGGCTAGCAGCAATTTATTCATGTAGCAAGCTTAGGCCTGCTTGTGACGAGTATGCAAAGAGGGCTGATGCCAGTTATTCCTGGAGGCAAGGGGCGTGAATTAGCACTTATTTCAAACGATGAGCTAGCGAAGTTTAATGTTCAGGTTTTTAAGCAGGAGCAATCGTCTATTCAAATGGTCATCATTTTCCTCTTAGCCATCCGAGGGAAACGACTTCCTTTATACTACGAAATTAATATGATATTTTCAAAATGGACCTGTCGGCATTTAAAATAGAGGAGTTGTCTAGTATGCTCATTTCAGTTCAACATATTCGGCACGCTACGTCAATTCTAACCATAAACGGTAAACGCATACTGGTTGATCCGATGTTAAGTGATGTCGGCGAACTTTCGCCTGTGCCTTTAACTCGAAATTATCGTAGAAACCCATTAACCCCATTGCCTGTTCCACTCCTCCTTTTTGAGGATGTGGATGCCATTCTGTTGACACATCGTCACTTTGATCATTGGGATAAAAAGGCCATTTCCATTCTCAATAAAAATATACCTGTATTTTGTCAGCCCAGAGACCAAGCTTCCGTGCGATCTGCTGGGTTCTTGAGAGCAATACCAGTCAATAATTCTTTTGAGTGGGAAGGTATTCAGATGAAACGAATTGCGGGGCAACATGCTCTAGGGCTTTCTGGCAAATTACTCGGGCCGGTTTCCGGCTTTATCTTGAATACAATGAAGGAAGGTTCTATTTATATCGTTGGTGACTGTATTTATACGCCTGCTATTGAAGCGGCTTTTCGTAAGTACAGTCCGGATATTGCTATTTTGAATACAGGGGAAGCGGAGATGATATGGGGAACTGTTATCACCATGACACGCGAAGATATCGCTCGCATAGCTCGATTGTCACCGAGGACCAAGCTCCTTGCCGTACATCTGAATACCATCAACCACTGTAAATCGAGCCGAAACCAGCTTACCAAGTTCCTGAAGGAACAACATCTGGAGGATTCCGTTTGGGTCCCTGAAGATGGAGAAGTCGTCTCTTTTTAAATCTCCTTTCCTTTTGGCGCAATAAAGAATGAGCGTATACGCCGCGAGGGCGAGAAGCGTGTAGATGTAATACTAAAAGACTAAGAAGGAAGAAAATCCAAATCCACAACCTCTCGCGGTTGTGGATTTGGCATATGGAGCCGAGCCGTGGTGTGCCAAATCACAATTCGCCGCCGATTGACGCTACGGTTGTTCGAGGGTGTTACATAGACGACTGCTTCTAATCCATGAATTGATCCGAGATGAGTGACGCTCAAAAGCGACGACGATCAGATTATTGAGCGCTTGCCTTGCCAAGCAGTCCCTCCTCTTGCGCTTTGTTTATAGCGTCATCCCTGTTATTGACCCCAAGCTTTGAATAGAGGGTCGATACATAGTTACGAATCGTACCTTCCGAGAGGATCATGTTGGCAGCAATAGTTTTGTAACGGAGTCCCTGAAAAAGCTGCTCCAATATGTCCAACTCGCGTCTTGTTAATCCGTACGGATTAGATCCTACAGATCCTCCCCCCTCCATTAGACGCAGGCTTTGCTGCTTCATCTCCTCAAACACCTGTTCCGCGATTTCTTGTGTAATAGACGTACCCCCCATATGTATGAGCCGGATTGTTTCTATTAATTCTTTTGGCTGGATAGACTTCATCAAATAGCCGACTGCTCCGTTCTGAAGTACGGTTACCGCTTGTTCTACCTCACTGAAGGTGCTCATGATAATAACTCGAAGATCAGGCCACTTTTCTTTTATCACTTTCAAAGCTTCGATACCATCCATTTCGGGCATACGGACATCCATTAAAATGACATCCGGATGCATTTGTTCGCACAAGTCGATTGCGGCTTTCCCATTCTCCGCCGTACCTACAATCTGCAAATCCTCTTGTTCATCCAGTATCATCCTAAGGCTGTCTACAATCAACTGTTGATCATCTACGAGCACAATCCGAATCTTGCTCTGCAAATTTTCATGTCTTGGCACGGTACACAGGACGACAGTCCCTTCATCAGGATCAGAATGGACAGACATCTGGCCTGACAGCTCTAACATCCTCTCCTTCATTGTAGAAAGTCCGAAGCCTGGCAGAAGTTGTTCAGCGCCTTTTCCATTATCTTGAATTTGAATCCTCAATTGCTTACTTTCGAAGTGCAGTTGAACCTGAATGGATGTTGCTTGTCCGTGACGCGCCGCATTCGTTAACGCTTCCTGAAGACAGCGGTACAGCGCCAGTTTAATTTGATTGGGCACGGAATATTCATCACCCATTGTACGAAACTTGACTTCTATGCCCGTTGTATCCTGAAATTTGTTCACCAGCTTTTGCAGTGATGAGGTAAAAGATGCATGGAGGCTGGACATCGACATCTGATGCAGATGTTTCCGAACCTCATCAAGCCCATTGCGGGAAGAGTCCAGGAGGGCGTCCAATCGCTCCGAGTGATCGCCGGTGACCGCTGGACGTAACGACTCCATCCCCATAATAATGGAAGTCAGTGTATGGCCGATCGTATCATGCAACTCCTTCGAAAGCCGGTTACGTTCTTCGATTAACGTCATCTGCTCGATTTGGACCACGTGTTGCCTCAGAATACGATTTTGCTCCCGAATGATTCTGCCTTGGTTATGAGCGAGAATAGCTAATTGAAAAGCATAGCCTAATGTAAAAACGATCCCGTAGTTCAACATGACATTAAAGAGGATTTCCGTCCAGTCCTTGCCGGTTACGGAGCAGACGATAAACGGTACGACCCCAATAGATAAAAACGCTGTCCATCGAGAGGACTTGTTAATGCTTAATATGCCGATAACAAAGCCAATCGGGATAAACCCCCATACATTAGATAAAGAATACAGGTTTAAGAAAATAACGAAACCACCCGATAAAACAATCTCTGAAATCAAATACCATCGCAGATGAAATTGTTGAAGCAAGAACGGTATAGAGAAAGGAACAAAGGAAAGCGCAATAGCTACCCAAAGTGGCATCGGCAATTCATTCGTATAATTCCTGCACAAGCCGATAACTTGCGTGATCCACCATACGATACGTATACCAAATACGACCCAATCCGGCCACGACCAGCGTATAATCATTTGTTTCATAGAGTACCTCAATCCTTCACCTGATTGTTATCAGATTGTACCATATTCTGTTCCTTAAGAAGAGCAATCCCTGTCCCGGTTGCCCAAGAAAGGGATTGTCGTCATGCTCTTACTTCATATGGGACGGGCTTGTTTTGCGAATTTGGAAAACAATGTCGAACTGCTCTAACAGGGATGCTTCAAAGTAAACCGGCGCGTTCGGGACGAGTTGTCCCCCAAGGCTCAGCAACGGCCGCTTTTCTTTGACCCATTGATCAGCCTGTCCCTTAAGATGGCGATTATCCAACAAGAACATATCATATGGGACTTTTCCAAGCGTATCATTGGTACTGTTCACATCCTGTGGAATCGTTTCCGCCTTAGTCTTGCCAGAAGCGACATCACTGAATAAGGTAAACTGGCCCTCCGCCGTTGTGCTGCCAACGACGACATAATCATCACCTAAACGTTCTTTCAAAAATTTTCCTGATCCATCAGGGTAGAAATTTTTATCGATAATGCCTTTGGCTACGTGGACATTGTGTGCCCATATCATCGATTTACCGCCTAATGCCTCTTGGGCCCATATTAAATGATCGGCCATAAATTGTTCATGCAGCTTTAACATGCTTGGATAGTCACTAGGCACCAACATGGTTGTGAAGTTCTCTATCGCCTTCGCTGTTGCTTTCGCCCAGATCAGCTCAGGTGAATCTTTCTCTGTATTTGCCTGTTTGGTCTTGCCATCGAGCAATCGGACCACGTTCTCAGCGTTAGCCTTGAACTTTTCTTTCGCTTCTGGAGTCAGCTTCATATAATCCTGCAAGCTTCCAGTCACAGCCGGCATATCTTTATAATTTTTTTCCACTTCTGCCAGTACATCAGGCTGATGCTTCTTTACATAATCTAACACTTGATTATAGGTATTCTGATCCATCCCCTTCAAGTCAAGCCCGATAAATTGGATTTTCTTCTTGTTTGATGGATCAGCATTATAATCCTTCATCCAATTTAGCATGGCTATAATTTCCTCGTTCGGATACAATAGTTTCAAAAATTCTCTTGGATTCCCTTTTCCTGTTTGGATGTATTCATTCAGCTTTAAACCGTCTCCCCAATCCAATTCCATTCCGAAATTCGTAAAGCCCATCTGGGTGACCATATATTTCACAAGGCGAAACTTCATGGTGAAAATTTCGGAGCTTCCGTGCGTATTCTCCCCCAATCCCACGTAATGGGCACTCCCAATCATGTTCTCAAACGGCTTTAGATCATCGAATGGTTGTGTCGGGTCTATCGTCTTCAACGGCTTTGCCTGTGATTCAATCGATTTGATGATATTATTCTCGACCGGTTGTGCTGATTGGACGACTTCTACTGGTCGAGCTCCCTTGTCCCCGGCGCATCCTGCTGTTAGTATGGCTGCACTAACCAAGGCAACCATTCCACTGTACATCTTTTTCTTATTCATCTTCATCGTTTCCACCCCATCGAATTATTTAAGCAAGATTGATCTGCAAGCTAATACCATGCATCAATTGCTATAATCCGATTGTCACTCATGCACCATCACTTTTCATAGTTACGAACTGTCATGAATTTTTTTGACAAGCATCACGAGAATTTGATTACTGTTCCTCACTATCGGAGATGACAACCCGTGAATGATAATGGTTTCATCGAATCGATAACAGAGAAGGTTAGAATAAAAAAATGGAAAAGGAGTTTTGAAGAGATATCAATCGATTCGACATGCTAACTAATTCATTGGAAAGGAAGAATTTTTAATGAGATCGCACACAGCAGCACCACGAACCGAGGATCGAGTCCAACGTGCCAGAACAGGACTTCGGCTCTACCTAGGCATCTTATTCGTCATTAGTATTATCCTGAATACAATAGTAATCATGACTAAAAGCATCCCGCTCATCGTAGTGTACATGTTTACACCCGCACTGTCTTCCATTCTAGCGCGCATCCTACTGCGTGAGGGATTTAAAGACGTATCATTCAGTCTTAACAATACGAAAATATGGAAAGGCATTGGATTAGCCCTGCTATTGCCTATGGCCATCTGTGGGATCAGTTACTCCATTGCCTGGCTTAGCGGGCTGGCTGTGTTTCAACTTCCTCAAGGTGGTACGTTAGAACCGGTCTATCATTTACTTGGACTGCAGTATCTACCGACACCGCTGCACTTCGTTTTAATAGTCGTTGTGACTGGAATCTTAGGAAGCTTGATCAACTTGATCCCGGTTATGGGGGAAGAACTCGGCTGGCGAGGTTATATGCTCACACGGTTGGTCGATGCCAAAGTTAAGCGCCCAATTCTTATTAGCGGATTAATCTGGGCAACGTGGCACGTTCCAATCGTGATTGTCGGTTTATACGCCGCAGGATCGTCTGTCATTCTTTCCGTGCTTGGCATCTACCTATGTATCGTGCCATTCAGCTTTATTACCGCCCGTTTGCGATTAATCACAGGCAGCGTCTGGCCTTCGGTCATCATCCATGCCACATGGAATGCCACTATTCAAGGGCCTTTCACACGTGCAACTACAGGAAATCAATCTGAGATTTGGATCGGAGAATCCGGCCTGATTACCGCTCTGATTATCTTGATTACTGCAATCAATATGTCCCGAGCAACGATGCGCGGGCACAACCATTAAATAATTGATTTTTAAGTGACTGGACAGTGAAAAGTTCTTGTCGAAAAAACGTTGCATAGAAAAATAACCCAGTCCGGCGATCATATGGTATCCTTAGGTTCCAACACGAAAGGATAACATCGCCAAATGGGTTACAAGAAGCAGTTTACCTCATTTCAGAGCGATTGACCATACCGATGCTCAAATACTTGAATGAACTTCTACTTCCATTTCGCTCTTGCTTCTCCAGAACAGCCACTTTCGAGTGGTTTGTCGTGATCGTCATCGGCTTTATGCTGCGCTCCGACCATCTCGGTGTGACTTCCGTCATTCGGGATCTCTCGCTGAATGGTCGCTGCTATGAGACGCTGATTCACTTCTTCCGTTCGTCCGCCTGGTCTTCGCCATCCTTACGGCAGGTTTGGCTTCAGGTCATCCGCCGGTCTGCGCCTCTGCTGGTCATTCAGGATCCCGTGGTCCTCGTCGGTGACGGGATGAAAGAGGCCAAGGAAGGCCGCCGGATGCCAGGCGTCAAGAAGCTCCATCAGGAATCTGAGAACGTCTCCAAGGGCAACTATATTTTCGGTCACTTGTTTGGGGCCATCGGCATTCTGGTGGGGGATTCCCGGAAATGGTTCTGTTTGCCCTTGTTCATGAATCTGCAAGACGGCATTCAAACCATTCTAAACTGGAAGAAAACGAACAACGAGCCAGAGACCCCTTCTCATGTGGTTCAGATGATTGAACAAGGGTTTGAGGCTGCCAAAGGCTTCGGTCAAGCCCTGCTGCTTCTGGATCGGTACTTCTTGTCGGTTCCGGCCCTGAAACGCTTGCAGGCGTACCATCTCGCCTCCGATGCCCGGATGCATCTGGTGACGAAAGCCAAGTCTAACGCAGTGGCCTACGAACATCCCGCCCCTAAGAAGCCCGGGCGTGGCCGACCGCCGAAAAAAGGCAAGGCGGTCAAACTGAAAGAGTTGTTCACGACTCGCGCCGCCGACTTTCAAACCGTCATCGTTCCTCTGTATGGCAAAGAAGAGGAGGTTCAGTTTCTAGTCCTGGATTTGCTTTGGGGACAGGGATGGTATCAGGAATTACGCTTTGTGCTGGTGATTCATCTGGACCGCTGCTCCATGCTGGTCAGTACGGATCTCTCCTTGGCGGCTACAGCTATCATTGGCTTGTACGGTTATCGCTTCAAGATCGAGTGCACGTTCCGGGAAATGAGCAAGTCATCGGCGCTTTCGGCTACCGTTTCTGGAGCAAGTCCATGCCGAAGCTGAACCGGTTTTTGAAAAAGGATACAGCCCATCCGCTCGAAGCCGTAAAAGACGAACAGGATCAACGTCGGATGGAACAAACGATTCAAGCCATCGAAGGTTTTGTCATGTGCCAGTGCATCGCGATGGGGCTGTTGCAACTGGTCGCTTTGCGCTTTTCAGGCCGGACGCCGGGGATGTTTTTCCGCTACCTGCGAACCCCTCTCCTACTGTGGTGTCTGAGGCTACCGTTGCCGCATATTTCCGCAAGTCTATTTTTCGCCTGTTTGCTCAAAATCCGCATTTATCTATAACGAAAATAATTAAATCCAAGCAGGATACGTCTCATATTGACGAGGATTCGCTGGCTTCTTAGTGGTGTAGAACTTTTCACTGTCCAGTAAGTGATGAAACAAAAAAAATAAATTTGAAGGGTTGAATCTACCTGCTGTTCTACAGGATTGCAAATATAGCTATAGTACCCCTCAATGAGATTGTTTACCTGGTCTAATGCTATATCGTCTACAGCACTTCTCTAAAATAATGTTAAAAATCCTTTCGTCTACCAGCCGTCTGCAAATAGTCAGATAAACAGCAAAAAAACCGCTATTAAGCGGGTTTTTCTAATGGAGGTGAGGGGAGTCGAATCCCTGTCCGAGGATACGACACCTAAGCTTCTGCGAGTGTAGTGACAGATTTGATATTACTACAGACCGTATTTACTCCGTACGCAAGAACATAATCATTAAAATGGCTGTTCCCAAAAGGAAACAAAGGGGGGAATAGAGCAGACTGTCCCACTTTGCAAAGACTGTTCCCTTCTTTCTCTTGAAAAAACCTACCCATCTGAAATCTCCGATAGAACGTAAAATAAACAAACACGATAACAAGCCTGCTCCGTAGGAGTAGAAGGAGTTGAAAAGCAGGAATTGTGTAACTCCCCCTAGTTCAAGGACGAACCAGGCTGCTATAGCTAATAAAATGGCTACAATCGCTGTACCTGTTTTAGAGGGCTCAAAGAGCAAAGCCGTTCCTGTGCTCGGAATCGCTGCCTTAGATCCTCTTTTCCCGCCAACTGCCCAATATACATGCATGCCACTCAACATAAATAGAATTCCGCCAACTGCCCATGTGAGAAACTCCAACATATGACATCCTCCTTAAATTGTAATCCACTCCGTCCAAATCATGTGAATATGTTGCTGAATAGTTTCGTCACTTAGCGTCTCTTGTTTGTGACGCTCATACCACCCTAAGTAATAATGGTACAACATCCATGATTTCTGAAAGGCTTTCTCTGGCTGCATACCTTTTTGGATAAATAACTGTTTCATAAACTCCATTCTCATCTGTTCCACTTCATCCAGAATGGAGTGATACGTATCATCCTTCAATGACAGTTTCCGTAGATAAAACAGGAAATCTCCCCGTTTCGTCGTCCCGAACATCTGGGTCAGCACGTCTCTGATCCGATCATCTGCGGTAGCATGGACAATAGACGATGCAATGACCTGTTGTGTCGTCTGCATCCTCCACGTCTCAACAATCTGTTTAACATAGCTGCTGCGATTGCTAAAATACCAATAAAAACTGCTCTTGCTGCATCCTAAGCAAACGGCCATTTTTTCAATAACGAGCTGCTCGATACCGCCCTGTTCAAACCGTTTAATTCCTTCCTGAATCCATTGCTCATCTGTGACAATAATTTTAGGCATCTTGCCCTCCTTTTTTTTCTGTACGCTATCGTCTAGATAAGTATTATATTACAGATCTTTTGGAGTGATGTAAATAGATATACATAAACGCCCACTTGAAATACCTGCGGATTTGATCTATAATGCTGTAGCATATAGTGATATTTAAGGCATTGATCAAAGACATGATTTCCTTGAAGGGCCGTTCAGAGAGAAAAGACGAGGCTGAGAGCTTTTCCGGCAACCGCATGTGAAGTTACCCCTTTGTAGCCGTGACGTTGAACATGTAGCTGTGCAATGTGGCAGTGGCATCAGTAAGCGCCTACCGATTGATCCCCGTTAACGGATACCAATGGAGGGTCACGCATGTCGTGCATGAACATGTTTAATGAACATGAATGTATGCACAGGAGCGGGCCGAACTAGGGTGGAACCACGAGCTGAACGCACTCGTCCCTTGAGGGAGAGAGGCGTTTTTTTTGCGTTCAATTTTGATATATAGCAAGTAACCTACAATTTGAATGGAGGCTTTAATCGTGAGTATTCAAGTGAAATTGCCAGATGGAGCGGTACGCGAGTACGAGCAGGGCGTAACGATCGCTGATGTGGCGGGTTCGATCAGCTCCGGGCTGAAAAAGAACGCAGTCGCAGGTAAAGTGAATGGGAAGGCTGTGGATCTGAACACCGTTTTGGATCAGGACAGCGACCTGGAAATTATTACGCTGGACGGTGCGGACGGTCTGGAAATTTATCGTCACAGCACAGCACATTTACTGGCACAAGCTCTCAAACGCATTTACGGCGAGAAAAACGTGAAGCTCGGTATTGGCCCGGTTATTGATAGCGGCTTTTACTATGACATTGATATCGAAAACCCGTTGTCCGTTGACGATCTGGCGAAGATCGAGAAGGAAATGGCGAAGATTGCACAGGAAAATCTGCCGATTACACGCCGTGTCGTTAGCCGTGAGGAAGCAACTCGTATTTTCGGAGAACTGGAAGATCCGTTGAAGCTGGAACTGATTCGCGATTTGCCAGAGGATGCGGAAATTACGATCTACGATCAGGGCGAATTTTTTGACCTCTGTCGCGGGCCGCATTTGCCATCTACTGGCCGCATTAAAGCTTTTAAACTGCTGAGTGTAGCAGGCGCATACTGGAGAGGCGATTCCAACAACAAGATGCTTCAACGTATCTACGGAACTGCATTCCCGAAAAAAGCACAGCTGGACGAGCATCTGCACTTGCTGGAGGAAGCGAAAAAACGCGACCATCGCAAGCTGGGTAAAGAGCTGGAGCTGTTCATGTTCTCCGAAGAAGCACCAGGTATGCCGTTCTACCTGCCGAAAGGTATGGTTGTCCGTACTGCGCTGGAGGATTACTCCCGTGAAATTCAACGTCTGCATGGCTATGAAGAAGTACGCACACCGCTGATGATGAACAATCGTCTGTGGGAACAATCAGGACACTATGAGCATTACAAGGAAAACATGTACTTCTCCGAAGTAGATGAAACTACATTTGCTCTGAAACCGATGAACTGCCCAGGGCATATGCTTGTGTTTAAAAATGAGCTTCATTCTTACCGCGATCTGCCGATTCGTATATCCGAATTTGGACAAGTGCATCGCCATGAGCTGTCCGGTGCGTTGAACGGTATGATGCGTGTTCGTACATTCTGCCAGGATGATGCCCATATTTTCGTCACACCAGGTCAGATTGAACAAGAGATTTCGGACGTAATCAAGCTGATTAACGAAATGTATAGTGTGTTTGGCTTTGACTTCACAGTGGAGCTGTCCACACGTCCAGATGACTTTATGGGCGAGCCAGCGCTGTGGGATCAAGCGGAACAAGCTCTGCAAAACGTGCTGGATCACCTGGGCATCAGCTACCGTATTAATGCGGGAGATGGAGCATTTTATGGCCCGAAAATTGACTTCCACATTCTCGATGCGCTCAAACGCAGCTGGCAGTGCGGAACGATCCAATTGGACTTCCAAATGCCTGAGAAGTTCGACCTCACCTATGTGGGCGAGGATAACCAGAAGCACCGTCCAGTCGTTATTCACCGTGCCATCTACGGTTCGATTGACCGCTTTATGGGCATCCTGACTGAGCATTTTACAGGTGCATTCCCATTGTGGCTGGCCCCTGTACATGCGAAGCTGCTGCCAGTATCCGAGAACTATATCGAGACTGCCAATGAGATACAGGATGCATTGCTGCAAGCGGGTCTGCGCGTCGAAGTGGATACTCGTAATGAGAAGCTTGGTTATAAAATCCGCGAGGCGCAATTGGAGAAGGTTCCATATATGTTCGTTATCGGGGAAAATGAAAAAACATCCGGTACTGTAGCGGTTCGCAAACGGGGCGAAGGCGATCTAGGATCGCTCAGCATTGCGGACATCGTTGAGAAAATCAGCACAGAGATTCGTGAGAAGCAGTAATATTCGATTGAAAAAATGAGCAAAAGAGCCATCAAAACCATGATGAACGTGGTTTTGATGGCTCTTTTTTTGTACATTACAGAATGCATGGGTTTCAGCGAAGCTGAGCCAAGGCTGTTGTCGCCCTGATTGAATGATCAAGTTACCAGATAAGTAGTGAAGTCCTAGCAGGTCTGCGGCCGGGATGCAGTGTGATCTGGGGGCAGAGCGTGCGTCTTCGGAGCTGAAGCCGCAGACGATTCTTCCTGTTCCTCGCTGAGTGACAAGATCTCGCCGCGCAGCTTCAGCATTTTCTGGTCCAGCTCATAGGTTGCACGTGCAGCCTCGGACAAACCGTCCACAACATGCTTAGGCACTTTTTTATCAAACTTATAATATAAAATATGTTCCATACTGGCCCAGAAATCCATAGCCAGTGTGCGCAGCTGGATTTCAACCTTAATCCAGCGCGTACCTTCAAACAGGATCAGCGGAAATTCTACAATGACATGAAGGCTCTGATAGCCGTTGGGCTTGGGATGGGCAATATAGTCCTTGACCTCCAGAATACGGATGTCTCCCCGTGTGTGCAGGTGATCCATCAGACGGTAAATATCTTCGACAAAAGCGCACACCACTCGCATACCTGCGATGTCATGGATTTCACGCAGTATATTGTCCAAGGTGACTTCATACCCTTTGCGCCGAACCTTTTCCACGATGCTGTTAGGCTCTTTGATTCGGGTCTTGATATGCTCAATCGGGCTAAAGCCGTGCAACAGCTTCCATTCCGTCTGAATCAGCTTGATTTTGTTCTTTAATTCCTCCAGAGCCAACTGGTAAAGGACGGGGATTTTTCTCCATTCCTCCAGTTGCTTGGCGTTAACTCCGTTCTGCTCCAGCTGTAACTGAAATTCCTGTAAGGGCAAAGGAACAGCATTCAAGTGCTTCCAATCCGGTTCATTCATAGGCCATTCTCCTAAGTGAGGCTTACGATGTCCTCGATCTATTTCGTAAATATGTACCACCGTATATATTGTACACCATGTCAAAACCTACAGGCAAAGGAGAAGAGGCCAGCAGGAGAAAAAACAGGATAACCATTTATGTGATAAAACCGAGTAATCCGATGTGTAATTACAAAAAAATATTAATTTGGAGCATTTCATTTTTAAAAAATAGCACGAATGTAGAGTAGCCGGAGTAGAGCATGACGAAAAAGGAAGTACAGTCCAAAAGTATGACTTGAGATTTTTACAGCCAAATGAAGATGCAATTCCAACAGCCGCTGTACATACGCTGGAACACTTGTTGGCGACGTATTTGAGAGATGAAGTTAAAGGGATGATCGATATTTCTCCGATGGGATGCAGAACCGGGTCCTATTTGATTTTTTGGAACGAACATGAGCCTGAAGAAATTGCAGTCGCTTTGGAAAAAACTTGAAAAGAATTCTGGAAACCACGGAGGTTCCGGCTGTCACGCCTTTGGAATGCGGGAACTACAAGGACCACTCTCTTTTCTCAGCACGGAATGTGTGAAAATTGTATTGGAAGCTGGCATTAGCCGAGATCTTTTCCAAAGAGTATTTTAAAATTTATGATTTCGATGGACTTATCTCATCAGACAGCAGTAGTGACAGGCGGCAAGTCAGGTATAGGCAAGGGAATTGTGGAGCTTGGGGGGGAAGTAGAGATGAAGAAATCAATCGGCTAAGGATGCCGAGTTGGACATTCAAGTGAAGGAAATTAACGGCGGGATCAAAACGAACAATGCCACTAAGGAAGGCGAAGTGGAAGTGAATGCATTCCAGTCGTGGGCGTATCTCGTTACCTACGACAAGGAAAGTAAGGTGAATTTGAAGGCTATTGCCACAGCCTATCTGGAGCCGATGGGAATTTATTAACAAAAATTCAAAAGCATTGATGAAGTGACGGACGTGGCTTTGGTGGCTTTGGCAGATAATCCGGCCAATACGGCAAGAGGTTTGAGGCTGTTGGAAGCGTCCGGCTTAATTAAGCTGAAAGCAGATTTTGATTATGCTTTAGGTACGGTCAATGATATCACCAGCAATCCTAAAAACCTGAAATTTGAGCTGATCGGGAATACGATTGCTTTGGAAGGTGGTCTGAATGTACTTAAGGATTCTTTGTTCCACGAAGAGATCAGTCAGGCGACTAAAAATAATATCAATGTCCTGGTGACCTCATCCGATAAGCAAAACGACAAAGGACTTCAAAAGTTGGCAGACCTGTATCATAGCGAGGATACTCAGAAATACATTAAAGATGAATATGGCGGCACCAAGGTAGAGGTTAAAGAGCCTGTTTCTTATTTGGAAGGAAAGTCCTCAAAAAGCACCTTCAAAACCACGCTGTATCGTGGTTTTGAAGGTGCTTTTTTATTTCATTAACGAGTTGCACAATTTAGAATGAAAATCATGAACGAGTGGAGTGGGACTGCTGTCCCTTAATCGGCTCCCCGCCTTGAGGCTATCTAGCCGGGATGCTGCGCGTGCCCTCTGTCATCGGGGATGAGCAGAGCGGGCACATCGGCGGCGTGCCTGCTCCAGCCGAAGCCGTTCGGCGGGCGCCTGTCGTATCGCGCCGCATCCACGCCTTGCAGGCGTCGTCGGTGCATTTCCACACGGGCACGCTGATGCGTGGCTCCTCCCGTGTACTTGCCACCGACGAGGCCGTCCGCGCTGGCCCGCTGCCCTGCCCCGGTCTGCTGCTCACGCGGGAAATCGCGCCGGACGGGTTCGCCCCGCTGCTAGCGCGGCCACCTTGCCCGGAAGTCCCCTTCGGCTGGCCGAAGCTGGTGCGCCGCGTTTCCGGCTTGGAAGCCTCAGGGGGCGTGACCCCGTAGGCTTCCAGCAGAAAACGCGACACGGCGGCAGGCTTGCCGTGGTTGGAGGCGGGGGAGGTGATGTACAGCAGCTCCTTCGCCCGGGTGACAGCCACGTAGGCGAGGCGGCGCTCTTCCTCCAGTGCCGCGTCGTTATCTGCGGCCGCTGCGGGGGCTGCGCCTGCCCGTCGATCCTCTGGCAGTTCGCTGTGCAACGCGGAGCTGTGCGGCAGGATGCCTTCGCTGGCGCCGATCCAATAGACGCAAGGGAACTCCAGTCCCTTGGCCCGGTGGATCGTCATGAGGCGGACAGCATCGCTGTCTTCTTCCTTGCGCAGCGATTCCATCTGACGATGGCGCTCGGAAAGCTCGTCCGCAAAGCTGACGAACGCCTCCACTGTGTCAAAACGCTTCGCCGCCGTTTCCAGCTCCTCCAGACTTTCCTGCATTGTTTCCTTATAATGAGTCCACGCGCCCGTATCGCCGCTTTCCAAATATTTATCATAGAAAACGCGCCGCATTTCCTGAATGGCATAGGTCGGCTTCATGGTGGTGAGGCTGCGAATCAGCCGAATACGCTCCTTCACCTGTTCACGCTGAAAGTCACGCAGTCGATCCCAGCGGTTGAGATGGATTAGCGGATATTTTTTTGCCTGCTGCTTTTCCTCGCGCATAATCCATTCCATTCCCGCTTCACGGGAGACATACAGCGGTCCAAGGGTACTCGGAATGGATTCCATCCGCCGAGGGTTCAGCGACAGACGCAGGTGATCCATCAAGGGACGAATCAGGGATTGGTCATAAAATACCGCCCCGGCTCCGTACTGAATAAACGGTACATCCCGCATGATTAGTTGCTCAAAAATAGAACGGCTTCCGCTGGCTGTCCGGTGCAAAATCGCGATATCCCGGTAGCGAAGCCGACCTTCCTCTACCTGTCCGAGCAGATGTGTAACAATATGCGCTGCTTCTTCCTCCGGCCCGGATGGCGTAGCAAACTGTGGGGGCAGGCCCTCACGTCCGGCAGCCGATAGGCGCTTGGAGCGCCGGTGGACGTTTTTGGCGACAATGTTGGAGCCCAGCCCCAAAATCCGCGCATCGCTGCGGTAATTTATATCAAGGGTAATGACCTTCGCATCCTTATAAACCTTGTCAAACTCCAGAATGGATTCCTGACGCGCCCCGTTAAAGGTATAGATCGTCTGGTCATCATCACCGACGACCATCAAATTGCGGTGACGGGCAGCTAATCGCTGCACCATTTCATATTGCAGGGCATTCGTATCCTGAAACTCATCGACCATGATGTGGGAAAAACGCCGTTGAAGCGGCTGAAGCACATCCGGGTCACGCAGCAGAACGGAGGCACGCAGCAGAATATCGTCAAAATCCATTTTATTGCGCTCCTGTTTCCACGCTTCATACGCGAGCATGGCACGCTTGGCATCCGATTCCTCGCGTACGGTTTCCGGCAGCTCGTCCGCGCTACGACCTTCCGCCTTCCAGGCGGAGAGGGCGGACAGCAGGCTTTCAGGCTGGAACGCCTCGCTAAGCCCGAGCTGGTGAAGCATCATTTTCATGACGGTGTGCTGGGCCTGCGTTTCTCCGAATACTTCATCCTGCACGCCGCGATGCCGCAGCATCGCCAAAGCGAACGAGTGAAAGGTACGCGCTTGGACGGCACGTGCGGCTGCCGCGCGTACACCGGGTAGTCCTGCGATGCGCAGCTTCATTTCAGCAGCCGCCTTGCTGGTGAAGGTCACCAGCAAGATGGACGATGCAGGGACATCCCGCAGCGCCATCAGGTAGCCTGCACGGGCGGCCAGTACCGTGGTTTTGCCGCAGCCTGCCCCGGCTAGTGTCAGCAAGGGGCCTTTGCCATGCCGGACGGCCTGGATTTGCGGGCGATTCAAATGAATACCCGCGTTCTCCAAAGCGCGAAAATAAGCCGAGTCGCGGTCACTGTCAGATACTAGCGTTGAACTGGTATCCATAGAAGCACGGCGGGCCTGCGGGCTCGACGTTGAATAAGGAACCCCGATAGGACGGGGGTAAAAAGCAGGATTTGGGTCCATGATCCTGAAACCCCTTTCGATTATAAAATCTTCCATTTTCACAAATGGGGGTAGTTTTTGGTATGATAGAGTTCTAGTCAGCATAAGCTGATCTTGAGAACAAGACGATAGACTGAAATATATGCTGAAACACATGCGGGTCTGAACAGATTGTTCGTCAGAACGTTGCCGCGGATGCTTGCATCCTTCCAAAAGGCGATATGACCGCATTCCATTATACAGGAGTTCGAGGTTTGCCAACAGAAAAAAACTTGGGATATATGCACGGTACGGGGAAATCCGGCTGGATATAGGGAGGAAATCACGATGAAGCTGATTCAACGTATTAAGGAAGGCGCTAATCGCGCTACAGAAAAGGCGCAGCATGCTGTCGAGATTAGTAAAATAAATTCACAAATTACAGCGATTCAGCAGGAAATGGATGTTCATTTTTTGCGAATGGGTCAAATTTTTTATGAAGGCTACCGGGCATCCGATATGTCGGTGGCAGAAAAGGAAATGACACAGCTATCTACTGCTTGTGATGAGCTTCAGGATGAAATTGACGAGCTGCGTGGTAGAATTGCAGAGCTGAAAAATGCTCATTTATGCACCTGTGGTGCTGTTGTGCCGCTGGATGCGAACTTTTGCCCGAAATGTGGGCGTAAGCTGAATGAGGGACAGGCCGCTTCCAAGCAAGTGGCTGCCGTGCGTGAAGAGGCGCCAACGGGCGTATATTCGTTTGATCTGCGCAAGCAGGAAGAACCGGCCAAGAGTTCTGAGCCCGCTCACAACCATCACGAAGAACACGAGCCGTATGATCACCATGAACTGGAGCAGCATGAGCTGCATGAAACACACGAACCATCCAGCTTGGAGCGCAACTATACGGTGTCCGATTTTACACCGGAAGAAAAAGCAGCCTTCGATGAAGAGTGGGAGCGTCGTCGTCAGGAAGAGCTGGAGCAAGAGTATCGCCGTCTGGATGAGCTGGAACGTGAACGGGAGCGCCAGGAGGAGTTGGACGAGCGCATCCGATACTGGAAGGCCAACAACTCCGAGGCAGAGAAGCCGGCAACTCCAGTTGCGCAGGTACGCGAGAATGTGAAATGCCAAATTTGCACAGCCGAGCTGCCCAAAGGCTCCAAGTGGTGCCCGCGTTGCGGAGCTGAACAGATTTGACGCAGCCGAACAGGCTGTCACAAGACATGGAGAGAACGCCGGGCAGCATAGGGGGAACAGAACATATGGAGCGTTTGCTGCATCATCTGCGGAATCTGGGATTTACGGAAATGGAAGCCAAGGTTATGGTCGAGCTATCGAGGCAAAATGCGGCCTCCGGCTATGAAGTCGCCAAGCGTCTGGGTGCATCACGCTCCAACGTATACGCGGCTTTGCAGCGTCTGGCCGGGCAGGGATATCTCAGGGCGAGTGCGGGAGAACCTGTACGTTACAGCATGCTGCCGTCGGGTGAGCTGACCCGGATGATTGAAGGACAGTTGCAGGAGTCTCTGCGTGCGGTCGAGAAGGAAATGCCGAGAGCAGAACCGGCCAAGCCGACCTTTTATAACGCGGAAGGCGACCGGAATGTGCTGGAAAGCCTGACACGTGAGCTGGAACGGGCGGAGCATGAGATTGTGCTGGATTTGTGGCGTGAGGAAGCTGAACTGCTGCGGACAGAGCTGGAAAAAGCCGAAAAACGGGGTGTACGTCTGTTATGGTCCTGCGATAACGGAGAAAGCGTGCTTGGACCGTGGCTGCCGCGTGCGTCTCAGGAGGCTGGGCAGGGACTAGCGGGGCGAAAATTTTCTTTTGTCATTGATCGGCGCTGGTGCATGCTGGGCATGCGGGGAGAGAATTGCCCGACACAGGCGCTCATTACCGAGCATCCGGTGATGACAGGACTACTGTTGAATCATTTTGCCCAGGATCTGATTCTGTATGAGTTGGAGCATGACATGGGCAGCGAGCTGTCGACCCGGTATGGCTGGCGGTATGAGGGCATTATCGGTAAATACATGTCGGCTGGAGAATAAATAAAGAATTATAGAGCAGGAAGTTCCATCAGAGCCCGGCATATAGATATAATGTATCCAGCCTTGCCCTAGTGTCTCGTGCCGGCCAGCAGTGAAAGGTATGGTGCCAGTATCCCTTGGCGTGTGCGTCTTGGCGGGAAGCTGTTCCAAGAGACTTATCTTCATCATCATCATAGATGTTCAGAAGCTCACTAGCCATCGTGGTTCCTCCTCATTATAAAGCAGATGTAAAAGGCCTATTTTACAGTATAACGTGTCTTTCGTCCCGACGATATGAAGGCGGTTATGGAATGTGGAGTGGGGCTTGGGGTATGCTGGAAACATGGAGATTTACGCCATAAAATAGGTATACGATCGAAAGGAGCGATTTTACATGGAATGTATCGTACATTTTCGGGTCATGCATCCGAAAGAACCCAAGGAGCTGCGCGGGCTGATTATGCTGGAAAGCGGAGGCAAGCCAGGAATCGAGCAAATCACGGATATGTTCAAAAATATGGGTTATGATGTCCGTCCAGACAATCCGGAGGAATTGATTTTCAAGCCAGTCGATGCTAGAGCGAATTATACATATATCCGGGTTATTGAGCTGGATACGGGTGAGGAAGTCTATCAGGAAGATCGGGATTTACGTGCTATTCTGGAAACCTTGCTGAATAAGCATTAAGAGATCAGGAGGGCTAACGGATAGGATGAGATAAGCTGTCCTGTTGTCATTTCATAGGAACGGAGAAAAGAAATATGAGATTGTATATCATTCGGCACGCAGATCCTGATTATCCGAACAATACCATAACTCCGGAAGGGCATTTGGAGGCTCAGGCACTGGCCAAACGGCTTTCCAGTCACGGACTGGACCGCATTTATGCTTCTCCTATGGGGCGTGCGCTGGATACGATGCGATACACCGCGGATTCTCTCGAGATGATTCATGAAGTGGAGCACTGGACGCAGGAGCTGGGCTTGAAGCTGGAGGAAACTCCCTATGGCCGTCTCTCCCATTGGGATTTACCAGGTGAAGTGATCCGCTCTGAGGTACCTCTTCCGACTCATGACTCCTGGAAGGAGATTTCCTATTATCAGGGAACACAAAGTCCTGAGACGTTCGAGCAGCTAAAGCTTCATTCCGATGAATTCTTGAAGCGCCAAGGCTTTGAGCGGGTTGGGGGTAAATATCGGATTCTGAAGCATACCGAAGACCGGGTGGCTGTATTTTGCCATGGCGGCTTCGGACTGACTTGGCTTGCCCATCTGTTGGAGCTGCCACTGGCCCTGGTCTGGTCCGGTTTCTGGATGCCGCCTAGCTCCGTAACCACCATTTTGTTTGATGAGCGTTCCAAGGAGTGGGCGACTCCACGTTGCATCGGCTTCGGTGACGTTTCCCATCTATACGCAGAGGGATTGCCCGTCAGGCCCCGTGGCATTATCACCAATTTTAGCTGATCAAGCCTTCAATACAATATGAAAGCGGCTTAGACGTTGCATTGTCTGAGCCGCTTTTTGTCAGTCATATGCGTTTTTCCTGGTCGACTGCTTCCTGCTAAACCATTTAGCGTGCTTCTACATAACCTTCCAGCTTGGAAGTGCAATGTGCGCAACGGGTAGCAGCTACAGGAATTTCAGACAGGCAATGCGGGCATTCCTTGATCGTTTTTTCTTGAGGAGGTTTTTCTTCCTCTTTACGCTTCAGCATGTTAATCCCTTTGACCAGCAGGAATACGCAGAAGGCCACGATCAGGAAGTCGAGCAGGACGTTAATAAACTGACCGTAAGCAAGAACTGCGATTCCCGCTTCTTTGGCCTGTGCCAAAGTCATGCGTGTACCGTCAGCATTTAAAGGATCGGCAGTTCTTAAAGCTACGTATAAGTCCGGAAAATTCATGCCGCCCAGAAGCTTACCAATCGGAGGCATAATAATATCGTTTACTACAGAAGTGACAATCTTGCCAAACGCTCCACCGATAATAACACCGACCGCGAGATCGATCACGTTCCCCCGTACAGCAAATTCTTTAAACTCATTAATAAAACCTTTTCCGCTCATGTGAGTGCTCACCTTCTTTACATAAAATTATTTATTTATAATACATGCTACGTCAGCGGAGGGCAATTCCAAATTGATGTATTGCACTTTGTCACAAATCCACAGGTTCATTTGTCTTCTAAGTGTAAACCAATGATGGAGGCGATGTATCGTGAGTTTAAGATTGAATTACAGAGCAGTGAGCCCAAGTACGTTTAAGACTATGATGGAGATGGAAAAATATATTTCCGGTCGTTTTACAGACAAGGTGCTGTACGAACTACTGAAAATTAGAGTATCCCAAATGAATGGATGTTCCTATTGCTTGGACATGCATGCCAAGGATCTACTGAAGCTGGGGGACTATGGTGATCACATTTTGCAGTTGGCCCTATGGCGGGAAGTTCCTTTGTTCACGGAAAAAGAACGTGCTATGCTTGAATTAGCTGAAGCGGTTGCACGCATTTCTGAACAAGGGGTACCTACGGATTTGTATAATCGGGTCAGAGAACATTTTACCGAGGAAGAATATGTGGATTTAATCATGGCAGTTAACGTTATTAACAGCTGGAACCGGATTGCCATTGCAACAGGGATGTATCCGGGCAGTCTTTAATCGACAGGAGGGCATACTTTGACTGACAAAGAAGAAGGAATTGGACAAGACTCGGCAGCGTTAAGTCTGGAGGAGCTATATCGAAAATATCGTAAATATTCTTTTGCCATTGCTTATCGAATGCTTGGGACAGTGACGGATGCCGAGGATGTTGTTCAAGACTGCTTTGTCGAGTTGAAGAAAAAGCCCCTGGATGACTTACAGAATCCCAAAGCCTATGTAGCCAAAATGACGATGAATCGGTGTCTGAATCTTCTGAACTCTGCGCGCAAGCAAAGAGAGACGTATGTTGGACAGTGGCTGCCGGAGCCCTTAGGTGAGAGTGCAGATATTCCAGCGGATTGGTTGGAGCGTAAGGATATGATTTCTTACGCTTTTCTGGTTCTGCTGGAGCAGCTCAAGCCGATGGAACGAGCTGTTTTTGTGCTCAGGGAAGCTTTTCAATATGACTATAAAGAGATCTCGGAATTACTGGGAAAGACAGAGAGTAATTGTCGTCAACTGTTCAGTCGCTCCCGCCGTATTCTCGCTTCCGAGGAATTTGCCCTTGCCGATCCGGTAAGCAGCAATATAATGAGTCCTTCCAGAATAAAGGTACTGGAACGTTTTACAGCCGCCTTTCTCGCCTACGATGTTAGCGCTATGCTGGAGCTACTGGCTGAGCAGCCCGTATTTGTGGCTGATGGCGGAGGTAATGTGCATACGGTGATGAGACCTATGGTTGTGCGCAAAGGCGTCCTCGCTCTGCTGACCTCTCGTCGAGTATTAACCGTGTTAAGGGAGAGAGAGCTGGTCCGCACCGTTATCAATGGTGAGGTACAGCTCGCATTCTTGAAAGAAGGTACAGTGAGGGAAGTCTTATGCATCAACCTGGCAGCGGACGGGGAGCATATTCAGGATTTTTACTTGATGATCAATCCAGATAAGCTGGGGCATATTCGGGTATGATCAGAAAAAGCCGACAAGTTACAAAAACCTTGATTCTTTCTCAGGAACAAAGTTTTTGATATTTTCACAACTGCCGGGCTTGATGGAGGGCTAAATCACCCACCCAAGGAAGCTTGAGCCACTTGCCTTGTCCAGCACGAATGATCAGGACGATCCATAATGCGATGCCTGCCAGCGTTAGCAGGGAAGCGAGTGGTGGGCCGAGCAGCGGAATGAGTCCTGCGAGTACATGCCCGATCATGAGGGCTACGAACAGAAAAATGGATTGAAGCGCATGAAACAGGACGAACCGGCTTTTCTTTTCCATCAACACGAAGGCCAGTGCACCAAGGAATGCGAACAGGTAGCACAGGACAGCCGCTATATTTTCATCCATTCCTGTGGAAGACTTATAGACTGACATGTAAGGCAAATCCCCCTTTATAAGTTAGTCATGCGTAGGCTCCGTACTATATAGGGTATGAGGACGGTAATGAAGGTTATGCCAACCCCTGTAGAAAAAGTTCAAGCTATATAAGCCGAACTGAAAAATGAACATAGAAAACCGAGTAGGCGGAACGGTGCTGTACAAGCGAAGCACCATCCGGCTATGCAGTTGCACGATAGAAACTTTCAAGTTCGGTTTATACAAGATGTGAATAAAAACACGAAAAAAGCTGAACGAGTAGGTTTCGCTCAGCCTTCTTCGACGTTATCCACAGTTTTTGCACATGTTGTACGCAACTTATCCACTGATTCATAATGTTTATCCACGACAAAAACAGTTGTTATACACAATTTGTGCACAAGTTGTAGACAGCATAGGATATATCCACGCTTTATGCACAAATTTTGCACAATATATCAACAAGATATACTTACCCTGTGGATATTTCATTCAGATACTTTCTTTCCCATGTTAACGGTCTCCGCGTTGTAAACGGCGGCGTGGATGTGTAATTTTACCCTTTTTATTCTCATCATCCTCTTTGGGGACAAGTCGTTCATCGGTACGTCCGTCATGATGATTGTCAAAGGCGTATTCGGTCATTTTCCACTCGGAATCGCCTAAAACAACATCAGAGGGAAAATGCTGTCCCCGATGTAAATGCTGCTCATGTCCGTCCTCATCGACATAAATACCGTCTACTTCTACCTTCTCACCCGTTAGCGGGAGCATATCTTTTCCTTTGCGTTCCATTGGTATCCCCTCCGTCTGGCTTATTCTTTGCTAATTTGTCCGTATGGAAGGGGTTTTATCCACAAGCTGGTGCAAAATATCCTCGGCAATCCGGTCTGAGGGATGAGGTTTGCGCAGTTGCTTAATCGACTGTTTCATTCCTATAGCAAGAGAGGGATTGGAGATCAGATCGACGCAATGTTGAATCAGCTCTTGCGTATTACGGGCAATGCGGGCGGCTCCTTTTTGCTCCAGATACAGGGCGTTATTCAGCTCCTGACCGGGCACAGGCTTGAACACAAGGATGGGCAATCTGGAGGCGATGCTTTCCGAGAGAGTGATGCCGCCGGGCTTGGTAATGACCATATCGCTTACGCGCATAAGCGCGGGAACATAATCGATGAATCCGAAGATGCGGATACCAGGGTGGTCTGCATACAGCGCATCCAGCTTGGCTTTTAGCTGCGGATTACGTCCGCAGACGATTAGTAGCCGCAGCTGCGGTAGACGGTTCAATTGCCGACAAATGTCCAATATGCCGGACATTACGCCATAAGCACCTGCCATGATAAGCAGTGTTGTAGTTCCCGGATCTGACGGAGGAATTGGATCATCCTCAGCAAACCTTTTATAAAACGAAGCATGAATCGGAATCCCTGTGGCGACAATCCGTTCGGGAGAGATCCCCCGCTGTGCGGCTTCCTGCTGTATATCCTCGGTTGCCACATAGTAGCGGTCGATATCGGGATGCAGCCAGCGCCCGTGCAGATCAAAGTCTGTAACCACGTTCACAATGGGCAGCTTTATCCCTAATTTTCGTCGTAACGCCGGAAGAGCGAGCTGCGGGAACGTATGTATGACAAGGTCGGGCTGTTCCTTTTCCAGAGTGAGCGCGAGCTGGCGCATCCCAAAGGAATGCAATACACTGCCAAAGGCTGATTTTGCCTGCATTCCACGGGTTATGTTATAGACCCAACCGTAAAGCCCGGGAATGGTTTTGAAGCTTTGCATATAGACAAATTTGGTTAAACCGTTCAACCAGGGATGGGATTCAGCCATCAGGTCGAGTAACTGAACCTCGCAGCGTCCGAGCCTCCGCAAACTGTCCATAATCGCCCGGGCGGCCTGCACATGGCCTTCTCCGTAGCTGGCATACAATATTAAAATTTTTGGTGCTGCGGCTTCCATTATGTCTGGCCCCCTATTATTCAATAAGCACATGTAGCTCATTTCAGGAACGTTCTCATCCATTCTCTTTGTATGTTTATTTATTTTACCCCAAACACATACACTCCAAAAGTCGATAAATAGAGCATACTGTCCTGCATCAGTTAAAGGACCAATCAGATATGAAGAGTAACGTAAAATTTGGGTAAACTATATGTAAAATTTCTGGAAAGCTGAAAGCTGTACCTGAATATGTTATAATGGGATAGTGATTCAGCCAATAGAAATTCGGTTAATAATAGTGTCAGGTACATGCCTTGCATAAGGCGTTCCCGACCTAAGCTCCATTAGACATACTACTTCACTGCATAAGGACATCAATACTTTTCGGCATTCTCTTCAACGGAGCACTTATTTTCAACGTTTTGGGAGGGAGTTACATGGCAACGAAAGGTCACAATGAAGTTAAGGAAAGTCTGCGGGAAATGACTCGAATTTTCCGGCCTAAGGATCCCAAAAAATTTGTAAAGGAATATGTGCGAAAATACCGGATTACAGGAGGGTATGAGGAAGAGTTGACCATGGTGGTGGAAAACGAACTCGGTCGCATAAATTCTTCAGTATCTTAAAAGGGTTCGATGAACCGCAAAACATAGGAATACGACTTTTATAAACCGTCTATCCACAGAGGAGACGGTTTTTTTGTGTCCGCTCTGCATACAATGGGATAAGTTTAGTGAATTTGTATGCGTAAAGGAGGTGGATTCCAATGGAGATAGCCATACGGACACCGGAGGAAATCGGCTATATGAGAGAGGCCGGACGTATTTTGGCAGATTGCCATCGTGCGTTGGAGAGTCGTATCCTTCCGGGGATGACCACGCTGGAAATTGATGCGTGGGTAGAGCAATTTTTGAGCAAGCGTGAGGCCACGCCTGAGCAAAAAGGCTATAAGGGCTTTCCTTATGCCACCTGCGCTTCGGTCAACGAGGTAGTATGCCACGGTTTTCCCTCGGAGCGGAAGCTTCATGACGGGGACATTGTGACCATCGACATCGTCGTCAATAAGGACGGCTGGCTGGCCGACCGGGGCTGGACCTATGCAGTAGGTAACGTCAGTCGCCCGGTAGCGAGGCTGCTACGGCAAACGCATAAGGCACTGGTACGCGGAATTGAAGTTGCCCGTCCGGGCAGGATGCTGGGGGACATTGGGCACGCAGTGGAAAAAGCGACAGGATGGCGGCGGTACGGCATCGTGAAGCCCTTGATCGGGCACGGTATTGGTCGTCAAATGCATGAGCCGCCGGATGTATTGCACTATGGTCGTGCCGGGACGGGGTTACCGCTGCGTGAAGGGATGGTGATTACCATCGAGCCGGTATTTACCCTCGGAACGGAGGGAGCTGTATTGTGGGGGGATGATGGCTGGACCATCACCTCGGCGGACGGCAGTTGGGGCGCACAATATGAGCATACGATTGCAATCACGAAGAACGGCCCGTACATTTTGACCGCATAAAGATCGGTACAGCCATAGGGAGTCCAATTTGCCTGGTATGTGCAAGAAGCTCTCTTGGCAGGCTTTTTATTCAGAACATACACTCTGCCATCGTGTGGGTGTTAGCAGATAATCCAGCTCGCTATTTTTATGAGCAACTGGGAGCCAAGCTTGTAGTAGAGCAGCGTCTTATAAAAATGGGTGACAAAAACCTGAATATAGTGGCTTACGGGTGGGAACATAAATAGCGGACTGTACAAATGGAAAGGAGTCTTTCTCTACATGTAAGTGGAGAAAGACTCCTTTGATGTTAGCTGGAGGCGACAGGAATACGATGAGTAATCTTTTGGTAGCGGATAATGATTACTCGGATAAAATCCGTTTCTGTCCTTCCAGGGCACGAATGGGCGCGATATTTTGTGTGAATTCCAGCGTTCCCAGATAGCTTCCCTCTGAATCACGAATCGCGAAGTAGCGAATATAGACAAATTTATCCTTGATCGGTATCCAAAAATCCTCAGCATCCTTGCGTCCGGCTTTAAAATCCTCCAGGAGCTTCTCGACGACATGCACGCTTTGCGGCGGATGGCAATTCTGCACGGTACGACCAATGACGGCCTTCGTACGGGCGAAAACCCGTTCTTTACCATGGGAGAAATAACGAACGACATCATTTTCATCTATAAAGGTCAGATCGACGGGTAGATGATTCAACAGCAGTTCCAATTGTTGCACAGACACAATCCCCGTCTCGAATCGCACAAAGCCTTGGGGAGTTCCTGATGTTCCTTCCATTTGATCATCCATTTCCACAGGCTCCTCTGCCCGCTCAGGTACCCATTCCCGCTCGGGAGCGGTCAGGCAGAACCCGATTTCTGCACTTTCACGCGCTATTTTGAGCCACTCATCCTCTGTCAGTTTACCCAGCGCCATCGGCAGCAAAATATTCTCTTCCTTGAATATCATTTCGTTCACTTCGGTCATGATATGGGTGAGCGCCTGCCCAATGAGTTCTTGATTCCCATTATATTGGGTGAGCAGTTTCTTCGCTTCCTTGATGGCGTTACGAATACTATCGTCTACACCCCACATCACCTTGGTTGGGCCGAAAATTCCATAGCGTTCTAAATAAGGAAAGACCAAATTTTCTTTACGGCTATAGTGCTTATCAATATCCAGCAGCAGACTTAAATCCTCCAGCAACTTGTAAATGATTTTGGGGCTATCATCCTTTTGGAATTGATCTGCGTGCAGTGCGAGCTGGAAGTTGACCAGCCGTTCAATCTCCCGATTTTCCAGCTTGAAGGTATGAACGGGATGTCCCGGCTGTTCCTCTGGACCGGAAGGACGGTGAATATCCTCAATCGAGCCTTTGAATATCGACGTGTGGACGGAACAGAGACGCTGCACCTCCGACACGGGGATTCCTTCTTCGGTCATCAGGGCGTGCTCCATGGCTGAAATTTCTGCCACGCTCACTCCGCCAACTGCCACAGCGAAGCGCGCTTTGACTTCATCCACGCTTTTCCCGTCATGTAGTTCCTTCATAATTTCCTTTAATATTTGCTGGCGTTCTGTGAATTCCTGTGCAGTGTGTTCGCGGTTATTGATCAGCTCGCTCATGATGGTTCGCTCCTTTATGTTTGAATGCGTTTATCGCCTTGGATGAGAATGTTTATCATTTACAGGGTAGCATAGGTATTCGCGGGATTTTGTGATTGTACGCACAATTTGGCAGAGTGGAGGATAGGGATTGACAGGTTTGATTGTTAGTTTATATACTGTGTATAAAGATATATACAGTAATAACACTTAGCTCGGAAGGGATCAGGATAAGAAAATGACAATTATGAAGCAGGCATGGATGATCACTCGTCAGGATTTCCGCAATAATCCTTATGTAATGCTGTGGACGTTACTGTTTATTATGTACCTGGGTGTTACCATGAGCGTTGTTGTAAGTATGCAATTGACCTTGAATCCGGCAGCCGATTTCGTCATGCTGCTGCTGATTCCGTTTCTCGGATTTTTTTACAACCGTCGTGCCTTCAAATATTTGCAGGAAGATTCCTATACGCACATGCTGGTTTTTCTCCGCATATTGCCCATACCGGTGAGTGCGGTGATTATGAGCCGAATTCAACAGGCGGTTTTGGCGTTTATCGTGAATAGCGTGGTATTTTTTATCCTTCTGTTTACATTTTCAGGTATGCTTTGGGTATATGCAGGTACAGGCTTTTTTGTATCGTTTGGGCTCACCTGGATCGGTTACGGGATGCTGATTCACGCCATTTATATTCATTTGGAGTTTCTTAAAAAAGGGAAAGCCTATTTCTGGCTAACGCTTGTGATCATGCTGATTTGCGGAATCATTGCGATTGTAATTCGAATATTCGGGGTGAATCTGGTATCGACGACGGCATATTTCAGCAAGGAGTGGCAGCTATTATCTCCGGTGATGTGGGGAGCGCTGGCGGTAGGGGCTATCGGCATGTTCGTGTCCTATCGGATGACACTGCGCAGGCTCATGAAGCGGGATCTGGCTTAGCAGCGTGTATACAAGGATAAATAAGGAGGGATAAGCAGGTGAACATACCGGTGCAAATTGATGAGAACAGCGCGGAACCGCTGTATGCGCAGATTGAAAAGCAGCTTCGTTCACTCATCGTGACCGGGCAGATTGCAGCGGGAACGCTGCTTCCCTCCATACGGGAGTTTGCGGGGACACTCCGCTGCAGTGTGATTACCGTACGGCGGGTCTATCAGGATTTGGAGAACGAGGGCTTGCTTCGTACCCGGCAGGGAACGGGGACCTTCGTAGCTCTGGTCGAGGAAGATATGCGCTCAGGTTACCGCCTTAAAGCAGTGACTGAGGCATTGGAAGCGGCGATTGCTACAGGCATGGCGGTACAGATGACGGAACAGGAATTGTTGGAGCTTTTCGCAGACATGGTGAAGAGAAAGTATGAAGTCCAAGCGAAGGAGTGAAGCCCGTGGAAACACCAATCATAGAGATGAGCCAAGTCTATAAAAAGCGGGGAAACCGGGAGATCGGGCCGATTAATTTGACGATTGAACCAGGATATGTGATTGCTTTGGCCGGACATAACGGATCGGGGAAAAGCACACTGCTGCATCTGCTAACCCAGCTTGTTCACCCGGATTCCGGTGAGATTCGCTGGTTCGGTCAGGCGTATCCGGACGGTATGCCTATAGATACGCGGCAGTGGGTTGGATATGTGCCGGAGCAACCGACCCGTGAGGAAGATCGACTTACGGCAGAAGCAGCAGCGGCTTTTCGGGCGTTGTGGTATCCGGGCTGGGACGAAACGCGTTTCCAGCGGTTGCTGGAACGCTTTCAGGTACCGCAGCACACGAGATTATCGCGTATGTCGAAGGGAGAGCGCCGCAAGTTTGAGCTGGCTGCTGCCTTGGCGCCTCATCCCCGTTTGCTGCTGCTCGACGAACCTTCGTCGGGATTGGACCCTTTTGCATGGAAGATTATGCTGGAGGAACTGCGGGATTGTATGGAAAACGGTAAAACGACAGTCATTATCGCGACTCATATCATGGACGAGATCAAGCGTTTGGCCGATTATATTGTCCTGATGCATGAAGGAAGGCTGCTCGGCAAGCTGGAAAAGGACCACCTACTCGAAAACGGCAAGGAGATGTGGTTTGAGGGGACGCCAGAGGAGGCATCGGAGCTGCCGGGGGTTATAGAGACAGAAAGCGATGGCGGATTGCAGCGAATAGTAACGTTGGCGGCCGGAGAAGCCAGCGTCATATTGGAGCAGGCGGGTATTCGCCCGATCCGTGTGCGGAGTCTGGAGCTGGATGATATTTTATGGCATTGGTCTGCGGGGCAATTAGCAGATGGCGAAGAGATTTTGGCATAAGAAGGGGGCTGGAGATTCATGAGTATGCTGCAATTGGAGCAGGTAGTGAAGCAATATGGCAATCACACGGCGGTTAACGGAATTTCGCTGGATGTGAGCGGCGGAGAGATTTACGGATTGTTGGGAGGCAATGGAGCAGGCAAAACGACAACGATGCGCATGGTACTCGGTCTGATTTACCCTGATGGCGGAAGCATTCAATATGAGGGCAAGCCATATAGCAAGGAGCTTCAACGGACGATGGGTTATTTGCCTGAGGAACGAGGGTTGTATCCCAAGGTAAAGGTGAGCGAGCAAATTAACTATTTGGGCAGGCTGCGCGGAATGTCGGCCAAGGATGCGGACAAAAGTTTGCGCTATTGGCTGGAACGCTTCGGCGTGCCTGAATATTACAATAAGCGGATTGAAGAGTTATCCAAGGGTAATCAGCAGAAAATGGGCTTTATTGCAGCCGTTGTGCATCGCCCGACGTTGCTCATTTTGGATGAGGCATTCAGCGGGCTTGATCCTGTGAACGTCGAGCTGCTTAAGGATACGGTGAAGGAGTTGCGGGACGACGGGGCTGCAATTTTATTCTCAACCCACCGCATGGAGCATGTGGAGGAGCTGTGCCGTCATATTACGATTTTGCATCGTTCCAATACGGTTGTGCAAGGAAGTGTGCAGGAGATTAAAGGCCGCTACCCGCGTGAAAAAGTTCGTCTTATCACGACTGGCGAAGTGAACGGACTGGAACAACTGCCCGGCGTGCGCCGTGTGGAGCGTATGGACCGGGGCTGGATGCTGCATATTGAACAGCCGGATGCGGCCAAGTTGATTTTACAAACGGCGTTGGAACAAACGGATGTAGAGCATTTTGAAATTAAAGAGCCTACGCTGAATGAAATTTTCATACGAGAGGTCGGTGATTCTCATGAATAGACTGGGTACGGTTATCGGTTTTACGTTTCGCCAGAAGGCGAGAACCAAATCTTTGTCATTACAACGCTGGTACTGGCATTGCTCATTACGATTGGCATGAATCTGCCGTATCTGATTTCTTTGTTTAAGGGAGAAGGAATGGGTGGTGCAGGGGGGGCCGGTAAATCCGCTGCTGAGCATCATCGTCTGGGACTGATCGCTGGAAGCCGAACCGAGATCGCGAATCAGCTGGAGCAATTTACGAAGGCTCAGTCCAACCCGGCAGCTACCTGGGTGCGTTATGACAACGCACAAGCTCCAGCAATGCAGCAAGCTTTGAAAGAAGGGGAGCTGCAAGGCTATGTGGAGTTTGCGCAGCCTACCGCAAAGGGAGAAACTTTTCCCAAGGTAGAGTACGTATCGGTTGAAAAAGAGCCGTCCCCGGCTGTAATCACATTGCTGCAAACCGGACTTCAGGAGGCAAAGGTCAATACCATGATCGGCGGAAATACCTTGACCCGTGAGCAAGTCCGTGAAATTAGCACGCCTGTTACCGTGGACAGTCGAGAAGTGAACAGTCCCTCTGAGGCAGGGCGTGCTGCCGGAACAGAGGACAAAGAAACTTCCATGATTAACTATGGATTGGTCTATGTACTCATGATTTTGTTTTTCACCTCGTCGATGATGACGGGTAATATGATTGCCTCAGAAGTGACTTCGGAAAAAAGCTCGCGCATCATGGAAATTCTCATCACGAGCGTATCGCCATTGACCCAGATGTTTGGGAAAATCATGGGTATCTTTCTGGTGGGCCTGCTGCAAATTGCTGTTTTTGCCGCTGTGGTGAGTGCGAACCTCATGCTGCCGCATAACAGCGTGATCCTCAGATCGGCCGGGCTGGATTTGTCGCAGTTGAATACCTCAGTGCTTAGCTATGGCCTGGTTTTCTACATCCTGGGTTACTTCCTGTACGCGGTATTGTTCGCCGCTGTCGGCTCTATTGTTAGCCGTACGGAAGAGTTGGGTCAGGCGATTATGCCGATTACCATACTGTCACTGGCAGCCTTTTATATCGGCATCTTCAACATCGCCGCATCTGACACGATGTTCGTCAAGGTCTCCGGGTACATTCCGTTCTTTTCCCCGACCGTCATGTTGTTACGGATTGGTCTGGAACGGGCAACCCTGTTGGAAATCTGGGTGTCCCTTGCTATTCTGGTCGCTTCCATCCTGTTTTTCGGCTGGTTGGCCGCCAAAATCTACCGTACCGGCGTCCTGATGTACGGGAAGCGTCCTTCATTCAAAGAGTTAAGAAAGGCCATGAAGGCGTATAAAATTTAGATTTTTTTTTAATATTTGTGCAAGTAATGTCTATTAATTGACTTATTTTATAATAAATGAGAATTTTACATCGTCTATTTGAGACTTTTTTTAAAGCCAGTAAGCTTAAAAGCTTGGTACTACTGGCTTTTTTTCTATTTGAGCAGTTTTTTCAAGGTGCCACACTTCATATTACAATCCGTCGTCTACTTTTTGATCGTATCGAGTCCCCGTCAAGTGTGTGCCACCCGAGATACATAATATTCGTGACCAGTTTCTATTACCAGCCTTGGATAAGATACTTCAATTATACCGACCCAAAGAGACAACGCTTCTTTATACTCACAACGGCTTGCCCCTGAGTAAGGTGACAGGGCTATAACTGATATGGCCACCGAAGCTTTAATAAATTTTTCTCCTGCTAGAAGAAGGATATCTGAGCTCTTCCCGATATTTGGCCACCGTTCTGCGTGATAGCTCCAGTCCTTCCTTTGCCAGCATTTCTGTGATTGCCTGATCTGAAAACGGTTTTTGCTTCTCTTCGTCGTCGATGATCTGCTTAATATGCATTTTGGCGCTCTCCGATGAAGAGGCATCTCCGTTTTTCGACACTAGGGCAGAGGTGAAGAAATATTTGAGCTCGAACATTCCACGGGGCGTCTGTATATATTTATTACTGACCGTCCGGCTGATCGTGGATTCATGCAAGCCGGTTATTTCAGCAATTTCCTTTTGGGTCATCGGTTTAAGGTAATGAACGCCATGCTCGAAAAATTGCCGCTGTCGATCAACAATGGCTTGGGCTACACGCATCAGAGTCAGGCGGCGTTGCTCAAGGCTATGAATGAGCCATAATGCCGTATTCATCTTCTCATGAAGAAACTGCTTCTCTTTCCCCATCGCCTGCTCCCGGAGCATACGCTGGTAAAAAGGATTAATCCCGATGCGTGGAACTGTGATATCATTAATTGTCACAAGATATTTATTTTTGGATTTTTCTACCAAGATATCTGCTATATGATACTGGTGTTCATATTGGGCAAATACCGCACCCGGATAAGGATTCAACTTGCGTATCTGGTCGGTAAATTGCTGTACCTCGCGAATGTCGATACCTAGGGCATCCGCGATTTTTTGTATGCGGTTACATGAAAGGTTGACCAAATGATACCGCACGATCTCTTCTAGGTAAACATCAACCTTGCCGGCATAACGTAGCTGTAAAAGAAGACATTCTTCCAGGCTGCGGGCGGCGATACCTGCCGGTTCAAAGCTTTGGATCAGAGCGAGTATATTTTCAACCTCTTCGGTGGGGACGTCAAGTATTCCGGCAACTGTACTTATATCCAACTCAAGGTAGCCTTTTTCATTTAAATTCCCAATAAGAAACATTGCAATCCTCTGCTGTAGTTTGGATAGCCCGCTGACCATCCCGAGTTGCGCTTGGAGATGTCTATATAAATTATCTGCAGGGTTAGAGACAAAATCCAAAAGATCTACCGGATTATCGTTTTTTCGTGGTGAATATTCTTGCGATTTACTTATTCTTTCGATGGACATGTCGACCTCTGTCAAATCAATAATCGGATTTTCATTCGCTTGCTCATGAAGATAGGACATTAGATCGGCTGAAGAATATTGAAGAATCGTGATGGCTTGTCGTAATTCAGGAGTCATAGCCAGCCTGAATGCTTGCTCTTGCTGTAATCCGTATCGTATCATTTTAGGTCATCTCCTTGGTGGGCAACAACGTAGCTTTCAATACCAACTTATTCATGAAGCTTATGCAATTATACTGCCAAGTTTGATCTTGGAAAACAAGTAATTTGATTAGGATAAATATGTAAATAACGAGGGGATCAGATTATTGTTTCGCTTGTCAGTTGATTTTTTTGTAGATATTTACTTCTTTTCTTCTATACTAATTAAATGAGAACTCGTCAGGCTGGGGGAATACTGTGAAACGAATTGATGAGATTTTAGAGTATATTGCCAAAGGCACAAAGAAACTGTCGGCAGAGGCTTTGCTGGACGGCAATGGAATTACGGCTGCGGAAATAGCCGATCGTCAGAATATGCTAAGAAATAATGTAAGCAAGGAGCTTAATAGCCTACTTCGCGCTGACTTGATTATTAAAATCAAGGGAAGACCCGTCAAGTTTTTGCACAAGCAGGTAATCGAGGAGATTTTTACGGTTCAGCTTAAAGAGAAACAAATCCAAGTAAACAGCATTCATGAAATATTGCTGCCTGGAGAGCAAGTCGATCCGTTTCACGCCCTAATTGGTTTCATGGGCAGTATGAGAAACCAGGTTGAGCAGGGAAAAGCGGCAATATTATACCCGCCGAAGGGCCTGCATACGCTGATTGTGGGGCAGACTGGCGTAGGAAAAACGATGTTTGCCAGATTAATGTATAATTATGGAAAATATATGAAGCGGTTTTCGGAGCAAGCACCATTTATCGTATTTAACTGCGCCGATTATTACAATAACCCTCAACTGCTCCTTTCCCATATTTTTGGACATGTGAAAGGAGCGTTTACCGGGGCCGATCGGGAAAAAGAGGGACTGGTCGAGAAAGCGGATGGGGGCATCCTGTTTTTGGATGAGATTCACCGGTTGCCTCCAGAAGGCCAAGAAATGATTTTTTATTTCATGGACACGAACAGCTACAACAAATTAGGCGAGTCGGAGCGTAAGCGGGGTGCGAATGTGCTGCTCATCGGCGCTACGACAGAAGATCCTAGTTCTTCCATGCTTAAAACCTTTATCAGACGGATACCGATTACGATCAACATTCCTTCCCTGCAAGAACGAGCAGTTGAAGAGCGGTTTTTGATCCTGAAGCATCTCTTCGCAAACGAGGCCCATCGTGTGAACAAGCCCATTAGGGTTGAGTTGGAAACGGTAAAAGCACTGATTGGCAGCGTAACCTATGGCAATATCGGCCAGTTGAAATCGAACATCCAGCTTGTGTGTGCCAAAGGATTTTTGAACAGCATACATGAAAATAAGGAAGAAATTGAACTCGATTTTAAAATTTTACCTGTTAATATCAAGGAATGTCTATTTAATATGGGGAAAAACCGCAAGGAGATTGCCGAAATGGAAGTGATCAGCTCCTCGCTGTATATTACTCCTGAAGGAAGCAAAGGAATGAATGAAGCAGATGCTTCTGAACTGCCGTTCAACCTTTACAAATTGATTGAAGACAAAATAGGTATGCTGAAGGAAGAAGGACTCGACGACAGCTTTATCAATAAGTTTATTACTACGGATGTCAATATTCATATCAAAAGCTTCTATAACCGATTTTATAACATCAAAGGGGGGCGGGAACGAATCCTTAAAATTGTGGACAAGAATATCCTGGAATTCGCTGAACAGGTGCAGGAGATGGCTCAAAAAGAACTGAGCAGAACGTACAGCGACAGGTTTATTTATGCCTTCAGCCTTCATTTGAGTGCTTTTTTAAAGCGAATCCGAGAGAAGAAATACGTCAGCAAACAAATCTATGATCCGATAAACGATCAGGATGAAGAATACAGACTGGCGCTGATTATCAAGGATTTGATCGAGGCCAAGTTCGAAATCAGCGTACCCGATGCCGAGACTACCTATGTGGCGATTCTCTTGAGATCGGTGGAAGAGGAGCATCAAGGAAAAGTGGGGATCATCGTAGCTGCACATGGCAACAGTACGGCGAGCAGTATCGTCGGCGTCGTCGACAGCCTGCTGGGAAGCTCAAATATTTGTGCAGTAGATATGCCTTTGGATGTTAGTCCCAGGGAAATTTTAGAGGTTATTATTGATAAAGTAAAGGACATTGACAATGGCAGAGGCGTATTGCTGCTGGTTGATATGGGCTCCCTGCTCAATCTTGAAGCAACCATTATGGAACGTGTCGGGGTCAAGGTGAAGACCATTGATATGGTTTCAACTCCTCTTACGTTGGAGGCCGTGCGAAAGGCCAGTATTTTTGATATGAATGTAGAGGAAATTTACCAATCTTTGAAGGACTTTCGTGGATATAACAATGGAAACGCCGAAGTGAAAGCGGAGAAGGCCAGTAATAAGGTGATCGTGACGGTTTGTTCTTCCGGCAAAGGCGCCGCAGTCAAGCTGAAGGAGTTTGTGGAGAAGGTCGTGTACGACTTAACAGAAGAGAAGATAGTCGTTGTGCCGGCAAAAGTCAGGGAATTGGATAAAATGGTGAAGGATTTACGGGCCAAGCATACGATTCTTGCGGTGATTGGAGTTAAGCGGCCAAGCGAGCTGAATGTACCATTTATTCCTTTGGAAAAACTGATCGAGGCAAGCGGTGAGCAGGCATTAAGAGAACTGTTGCTGAACAACCAATTGCCAGTTGTGCATGCTAACGAAAGCGTAGTCGTTAGAGAGCTATGCGAGGATACGCTAAAGGAGTTTATGACTTATTTGAATCCCCACAAAATCTTGGGGATCTTGATGAAATTCATTGAACAGCTGGAACAGGAATTGGTAGTCGATTTTCTGTATGCAAAGAAAGTTCAACTTGCTGTTCATACGGCTCATGCCATGGAACGAATGGTCATTGGAGAAGGTTTAATATATCAGGAGGATGTATCTTTGCTTGATCAACGAATTCTCGATGTGGTGAACCGTTCCTGCAATATATTTGCTTCCAGTATGAATTTGAAGCTGACCAATGATGAAAAATATTATATTTGCGAAATCTTAAGCGAAGTATATAACTGCATTCCCGAGTAATGGCGTAAGTGTATAAAACGCTTTCATATGTGTATCAATAATGCGGATATAGAAAATAAGCAGGTGGCGAGGAAAGACCAAATCCCCGGAATTGCCGAGGGTTTGGTCTTTTTTTGATGATTGAACGAATCATACAGAATGTTGGCACGAGACTTGCATATTAAGTATAGGTGAAGGATGTAAGGAGGGGGTGAAACAAATGATAGGTGTTATTGTTGGAACACATGGAAAATTTTCCAAAGAGATCCTAAGATCCACGGAAATGATTTTCGGCCATTTGGAAAATGTGGTGGGCGTAACGTTCGAACCTGGTGAAAGCGTTAACGGACTTGTTGAGAAGTACAAAGAGGCATTGGAAACGATTGATTGGACGGACGGACTGATCTTTCTTGTCGATCTGTTTGGCGGTAGTCCCTATAATGCGGCCAGCAGGATTGTGGCCGACTATGAAAAAATGGACATTGTAACAGGGGTAAACCTGCCAATGATCGTAGACCTGCTGACAAATAGAGGATTGGAGAAAGTGGAGAATCTGAGTGATCTGGCAATCCGTGCGGGTCAGGATTCGATGAAGTCTTTTCGTATCATCCGAGACATACAAATAGAGGAGGAATTATAGGTATGGAAATTTCATTTGTTCGTATTGATGATCGTCTGATCCATGGTCAGGTGGCTACCGTGTGGGTGAAAGAAACGAAGTGTAACAAAATTATCGCCGTCAGCGATGAGGTGGCTGCGGATACGCTGCGCAAAACCTTATTATTACAAGTGGCGCCGCCGGGAATTAAGGCTTATGTCGTCACGATTGAGAAAGCGATTGAAGCTTACAACAACCCTAAATATAACGATTTTAAGACCTTATTCCTGTTTACCAATCCGACTGATGTACTGCGGGTCGTAGAAGGTGGGGTACCGTTTACATCGGTAAATGTAGGTGGAATGTGCTTTAAAGAAGGCAAGACACAGATTACCGGGGCGGTGTCCGTAGATAAGCAGGATGTAGAGGCATTTCATAAATTGCACGAAAAGGGGATTGAACTGGAAATTAGAAAAGTGGCCAGTGATCCTAAAATCAAATTGATTAACAAGCTCCAAAATGTCCAGTTTTAACAGCAGGTTGACATAAGAGCAAGTTGGCATAAGAGAGGGGTTTAAACATGAGTGTTTTTGAAATCGTAATGGTAACGCTGGTTGCAGCCATTTGCGGAATGGGCAGCGTTTTGGATGAAGGACAGACTCATCGGCCTCTGGTTGCGTGTACACTGATCGGTCTTGTCCTAGGCGATCTCAAAACAGGTATTATTCTAGGCGGTACGCTGGAATTGATGGCTTTGGGCTGGATGAATGTCGGGGCGTCTATGGCTCCGGATTCCGCTTTGGCCAGTGTAGTCTCAACCATATTGGTTATTGTTGGGCATCAGTCGATCGGCGCCGGAATTGCCGTTGCGATTCCGATTGCGGCTGCCGGACAAGTGTTGACGATTTTTGTTAGAACGATTACCGTGTTCTTTCAGCACTTAGCAGATAAATATGCCGAATCTTCAAATTTCAGAGGAATTGAACTATGTCACTTCATCGCCCTCCTTCTTCAGGGGTTGCGCGTTGCTCTGCCTGCCGTATTGGTGGCTATTGCAGCAGAAACCGGCCTGGTTACGACTTTGCTTGATGCTATCCCGGAGGTTGTTACAAGAGGTCTGCAAATAGCAGGAGGATTCATCGTCGTTGTAGGGTATGCCATGGTTATTAACATGATGGCAGCCAAATACCTTATGCCTTTCTTTTTCTTGGGCTTTGTCATTGCGGCATTTACGAGCATCAATCTGGTTGGGTTTGGGGTCATTGGAGCGGTTCTGGCTCTGCTGTATATCCAGCTCAGTCCTAAATATAGTCAGCGAAAAGATCAAATGGATGAAATTGAAGAGCTCTAAAGAAATACCTAATGAAAGAGTGGGGTACTATGGAAGAGAAAAAATTGACAAAAAGCGATCTAAACAAAATGTTTTTCCGTTCATGGTTCCTGCTGGGCTCGTTTAACTTTGAGCGTATGCAGTCAATTGGTTTTTGTGTCACCTTGATTCCGGCAATCAAGCGGCTATACAGCAAGAAAGAAGACCAAAAAGAGGCATTAAAGCGGCATCTGGAGTTTTTCAATACTCAACCGTTTATCTCAGCACCGATTATGGGCGTAACAGCGGCTATGGAGGAGCAGAAAGCGAATGGCCAGCCGATTGACAATGCTACTATAAGTGGAGTGAAAGTCGGCTTGATGGGGCCTTTAGCCGGAGTAGGGGACCCTATTTACTGGGGAACGTTACGCCCGGTTCTGGCTGCGTTGGGCGCTTCCATTGCTTTGTCCGGGAGTATCATCGGACCTGTCCTTTTTTTCTTGCTCTTTAATGTTCTTCGCCTGGCAACCAAGTGGTACGGGCTGAAATACGGCTACCAAAAAGGGACGGAGATTGTGTCCGACATGTCCGGAAACCGGTTACAAAAGCTTACGGAATCGGCCTCCATCCTAGGACTTTTTGTCATGGGCGCACTCGTATCCAAATGGACTACCCTGAATGTGCCACTTGAAGTATCCAGATATACTCGTTCGGATGGAGTAGAGGTGGTTACGACGGTACAGATGATTCTGGATCAATTGATACCTGGTCTGTTACCTCTCTTACTGACTTTTTTGTGCATGAGACTGCTCAAAAAGAAAGTGAATGCTATAGCTCTGATTTTTGCTTTATTCGCAATAGGAATTATTGGATACGCTCTGGGTGTATTGGCTTAAGCTAATTTGTAAAGTGATCCGGTCAAGTAGCCATCCCTGACCGGAAATCTGCTTTTTGAATATGAGGGGAAAATCCAATTCATAAAGGTTTACTCCTGTTCTTATTTCAGAGATATCTTGGCACAAAGAACCAGCTTGGGAAAACGGTGTTGATGGATATTTGAAAACGCTTTCGTAGAGGTTAAGGAATGATCATTTATAAAATTGGATTTCAGGTTCTTACCATTATCCCTTGATTATGAATAGGGAAATCCCTCGACACTTATAGTTTGAGGTACATTGTGATCATAGTCACAATGTACCTCAAACTGCTACATTAGAATAGAAGCATAAGCAATATTCATAAGAACGTTGGGGAATGTCGTCGAATGAATGGAGGAACCGGTTTATGATAAGCAGTAAACAGAAGCTTGTTGTTATAGGAAACGGGATGGCTGGTATCAATACGGTCGAACAAATTTTGAAATTAACAGATAAATACGATGTTACGGTCCTTGGAAATGAGCCGCATCCGAACTATAACAGGATCATGCTTTCTTATGTTCTGGAAGGTAGTAAAACCATTGAGGACATCATACTGAACGATTTGCAATGGTATGAGGAACAAGGGATTTCTTTATATACAGGGAAAATGGTGCGAAGCATCGACGGTGAAAACAAGACGATTCACACCGAAGATGGACTAGAAATCAATTATGATGTGGCTTTGGTGGCTACTGGCTCACAATCGTTTATTTTGCCCATTCCGGGGAAAGACCTGCCGGGGGTCGTCGGTTTCCGCGATATCGCCGATTGCTCGGCGATGCTTCAAGCGGCAAGAACCTATAAAAAGGCAGCTGTCATTGGCGGAGGACTATTGGGGCTGGAAGCGGCTAAAGGCTTGGTCAACTTGGGTATGGACGTAACGGTCGTTCATTTAATGGAGGATCTGATGGAGCGTCAGCTCGACCCGGAAGCCTCTGCGATGCTAAAAGCAGAACTTGAGCGCCAGGGAATCAAGTTTGCTATGCAAATGCAAACTGCAGAGGTGTACGGTCAAGATCGGGTACAGGGACTGCGCTTCTCGGATGGAAGCGAGCTGGAAGCAGATTTGCTAGTTATGGCCGTCGGGATCAAGCCTAACATTCAGGTGGCTGTGCAAAGTGGTATAGAAACAAACCGTGGAATTGTAGTCGATGATTTGATGAAGACTTCCATGCCAGATGTATATGCTGTAGGGGAGTGTGCTGAGCACCGTGGGATCTGTTACGGCTTGGTTGCGCCGCTGTTTGAACAGGGAAGTGTAATTGCCAAACATTTGGCAGGTGCGAATACCGAAGGCTATGCGGGATCAGTGGTTTCCACTAAGCTCAAAATTTCAGGGGTGGATGTTTTCTCGGCTGGCGAATTCATAACTGCTCCTGAGCATACGGTGATTGTAGCAAAGGATGAGTGGAAGCACACATACAAAAAAGTGCTGCTTCGTGAAAACAGGATTGTCGGAACTGTACTGTTCGGAGATGTGAGCGAATCGGCTAGTCTTCAAAAATATGTGCGGCAGCAAACGTTGATGACAGATGAGATATATGGACAACTCATGGGTACCGGATGCAGTAAAGACGGGGCTAAAACCTTATCCGCTGAAACGATGGCTGATGATGAAATTGTCTGCGGCTGCAATGGCGTGACCAAAAAGGCGATTGTCGATGCGATCAATGAAAATGGATTGACCACAGTCGACGAAATTAAGGCATGTACGGGGGCAACACGGTCTTGTGGAGGGTGCAAGCCGGTCGTTGAACAAATTCTCCAGTATGTTCTTGGAGACAGCTTCAAGACGACAGCCAAGCAAGGAATATGTGGCTGCACAACATTGAGCCGGGATGAAATTGTTGCAGCTATCAAAACTAAAGGTCTTACAACGACGCGTGAAGTTATGAATGTACTTGGTTGGCATAATGATGAAGGATGCTCCAAATGTCGCCCGGCGCTGAATTATTACTTGGGTATGATTAACCCGGATACCTATGAAAATGAGGAAGATTCCCGTTTCGTCAACGAGCGGTTGCACGCTAACATTCAAAAAGATGGAACGTTTACAGTTGTTCCAAGAATGTACGGTGGTGTAACAACTCCAGAGGATTTGAAGAAAATAGCTGATGTTTCTCTTAAATACAACGTGAAAGTGGTTAAAGTAACAGGAGGACAGCGGCTAGATTTGATTGGTGTTCGTAAAGAGGATTTGCCTAAAGTATGGGAAGAACTCGATATGCCGTCGGGATATGCCTATGCGAAATCACTTCGTACAGTTAAAACCTGTGTTGGATCACAATTCTGCCGTTTTGGCACACAGGATTCCATGGGAATGGGAGAATTGCTGGAACGGAAATTCGAGAGACTGGATTTTCCGGCAAAATTCAAATTAGGGGTTAATGGATGTCCACGCAACTGCGCGGAATCATGTACGAAGGATATCGGAATCGTAGGTAATGATGGAGGCTGGGAGATTTTTATCGGCGGCAACGGCGGTATCAAAGCACGGCTGGCTGATTCGCTCTGCAAAGTGAAGACCGACGATGAACTGATTGATATTGTGGCAGGCGTGATGCAGTTCTACCGTGAAACAGGTCAATATATGGAACGCACTTCGGAATGGGTGGAACGGATCGGCCTCGAAGAGATTCGGAAGGCTGTCGTTCACGATGTAGATCATCGCAAAGCTTTAATAGAGCGGATCGAATTTGCACTGCAACAGGTTGAAGATCCATGGAAAAAGATTATCAACGATGCCGATTCACGCAGAAGTTTATTTGAAGTCGTTACACTGTCTGTTGTGTGAATAGTTTTTAAATAATGCCTTAAGAAGGGAGCAATGAAGCGAATGATCAAGCATGCTGAGTGGCTTATTGTCGGTCACAGTAAGGATTTCCCCAATAGAATTGGGCGGACGCTCCGGTTGGTTGATAACGAAATTGCTGTTTTTCGCACTTCGGAGAACAAGCTTTACGCTGTTGAAAATTCCAGCCCGCATTCCAAAGGAGGGCCGCTTACCGAAGCGATGGTATCTGGTCATTACATTTATGACCCGCTATGTGATTGGAAGATTGATTTGGAGACGGGTATCGTTCAAGAGCCTGATCACGGACAAATTAACACATTCACCATTCGGGAAGATGGAGAAGAAGTTAAAATATTATTTTAATGCAAATAAGAAGAGGCTCGGCAGGAACAAGTCCTGCTGAGCCTTTTTTGTCTTGGATCAGGTAATGGTAATGCCTGCGCTCGCATAACCCACGACGGTGTTCACGAGTGAAAGACCTGTAGCCGTCGCGGAGAAGACCATCAATAAATTCGTTTGTGCGGTTACCGGTATAGCCAATCCAGTAGTGATGCCACTGGAGATGGTACCCAAGGATATATTGCCTGTCAGTGGTGGTGCTAATGTCACTACCGCTCCTGGAACTGCTGTGTAGCTGTTATTAGGTGTAGCCGAGCTAAACAACTGGGCAGTAATCGTCGCGGTTGAGCCAATGAGAGTGAGCGCAGCCGTTGTACTAAAATATCCGGAAATCGATGTAATGACGCCATCCCGGGGAACGGAGAAAGCAAAGTTGATCAGTGGACCGACAACCGTTCCTGTCAGGTCAATGGCCCCGCCTACAATGCTAATCCCTGTTGCCGAGCTTCCAAAGCCGATCAAACTTGTGGTTCCAATCAGCCCGCCGGCAACGGTCGTCAGAATAGTAGGTCCTCCCGAAGCAAATGGAATGATCGCCCCCGAACCGGTGGCTCCAGTAACGCCCGCAACGCCAGTGGCACCGGTGGCGCCAGCCGCGCCCGTGGCACCGGTGGCACCGGCAACGCCCGCAGTGCCCGTGGCACCGGTAGCTCCGGCAACGCCCGCAGTGCCCGTGGCACCGGTAGCTCCGGCAACGCCCGCAACGCCCGTGGCACCGGTAGCTCCGGCAACGCCCGCAGTGCCCGTGGCACCGGTGGAGCCAGCCTCGCCCGTGGCACCGGTGGCACCGGCAACGCCCGCAGTGCCCGTGGCACCGGTGGAGCCAGCCTCGCCCGTGGCACCGGTAGCACCGGCAACGCCCGCAACGCCAGTGGCACCGGTAGCACCGGCAACGCCCGCAGTGCCCGTGGCACCGGTGGCACCGGCAACGCCCGCAACGCCCGTGGCACCCGTGGCTCCGGTAGCACCCCCTGCAGGTCCTGCCGCGCCCGTAGGGCCAGCAGCCCCGGCAGGGCCTACTGGCCCGGCGGCTCCGACAGGTCCGACAGGTCCGGCAGGGCCTACTGGCCCGGCGACTCCGGCAGGGCCTACTGGCCCGACGGCTCCGACAGGTCCGACAGGTCCGGCAGGGCCTACTGGCCCGGCGACTCCGGCAGGGCCTACTGGCCCGACGGCTCCGACAGGCCCGACAGGTCCGGCAGGCCCTTGTGGCCCGGGTGTTCCTGTTGTGCCGCCCAACGCAATACTGATAGCCGTTCCGGCGCTCCTGATTGCACTGATCAAGCTGTTTTTAAGGGCTGGGTCAGTGGGTTCCTGCAAAATGATAGACAACAAGATATCCAGTAGTTGTTGCAATGTGGTTCCCACGCCAATCGGAGAGAAAGGGGTGGCTTCCGATGCTACGATAGCCAGCTCCAGCGCGGCCAGTAAATCTGCTTTAACGGGGCCTTTAAGTCTTAAGGTATTCGTCAGAGCTAATAACCGACGTAAAATCTGTTGTAATGAAGATACATTAGCCGCAGAGGGGGTTGCAAAAACGAGAGGGATAATTGCTATTAATTCATTAATCAGTTTGAGAAGTTCTTCTGTTTCTCTGTTAATTCTGGGTGGCTTGCAGTCCCTGTCTCTTTTTGAAGCACCAATGAACCTGAACGGTTTTTTGCGTTTCATGTTCAAATATCTCCTCCTTATCATTGCTCCCTACTGTAGAGGTGACAAGTTGACCATCGCCTCGTGTTGCAGATATTAACAATATATTTCCTGAAGCGAAAAGGGTGAATCACCGCACAAGAATTATTATTGGAGGTTGCACATGAACCTAATATCGACGTTCTTTATTTCCAATAGATGGACGGATTGGTCCCGCTCCATGGTCTCCTTTTGAAAGGAATAGTCGTGACCTATTGAAATAGCAACTATAAATGAGTAAATTCGCTTCCAATAAACTGTAAAATTAAAAAGAATAGAGACAAAGCGATCTCCTTGTGGTAAAAAGTAGTCACCACAACAACTCGTACCAAAGGAGAAAATCACTATGCCTCAAACCGCCATCGTACCCGAACATGCCACACTTCGCAACTATTTGTTGCAACACAGGTTGCCCCTGTATTTCTCTAAACCTGTGCTGAATCATATCCTGACATACATGGTGGCAGCCACAGCTAAAGGCTTCGGGGAAAAGTCGTTGATCTGGCCGAATATAGTGAGTGCTACCGCACCACACTGGGTCATTTTCTTGCGAAAGGCAAATGGGATGAATCGGTCCTGCAAAGCAAGGTGAAAAGCGAGTCGATTCGCCAAGTACTCCAGAAGTCCAAGCAAACCGAAGAGCCTTTGTTTGTGATTTACGATGATACGATTTCCAAGAAGACTAAGCCTTCGTCACAGGCAACGTCCCCCATGGAACAGACCGGATTTCATCACTCGCATCTCGAAGGCAAGGTTGTATGGGGGCATCAGGTTCAGGCGGCCGTGATGACCTGTGGAGACATGGCCTTGATTCATTCCATCGACCTGTACGACCCAACCAACATCAAGCCGGATGGCTCCGTCTATACGAAAATGGACCGAGTCTGCGACATGCTGGGACGATGCCCCTTCCGCCTCATGGCGGATATGTGCTGGTGGACTCGTGGTTCACCTGCGCTAAAGTGATCGATAGCTGTGCTGCTACAGGGTATCACCTGATTGGTGGTCTCAAAACGAATCGGATTCTCTATCCGCAAGGCATCCGAATTTCCGTACAGGATTTCGCCTCCCACATCCGAAAAGAAGACGTTCGCCTTGTGACCGTGAACGGATCTTCGCACTGGACGTACCGTTATGAAGGCGCCTTAAACGAGATTCCGAACGCCGCTGTTCTTTTGTGCTGGCCGGAGCAAGGCTTTGGACAATCCAAAGCCTTGGGTGCTTTTTTGTGTACGGACGTGTCCCTGGAAACCGAAACGATATTGGCGTATTACAGTCAAAGATGGCCGATTGAAGTTTTTTTTCGGCAGTCTAAAGGTAATCTCGGCTTCGCTACGTACCAAGTTCGTTCGGCGACGGCCTTTATCCGCCTGTGGACACTACTGGCCTGGATCCATTTGTTTTGCATGATCGGGCAAGGTGAAGCTTGTTCTTTGGGCGATGGATTATGCAAGGCACGGAAACAAACCAAGGTGGATTACACTCCATTCATCTACGAGTGCGGACAAAATGGCATCCCTTTTAATGAAGTCTTGTCTCGTTTAAAGCTCGCTTAAACATCCACATTTCCCATTTGGTATTTTTTGTATCCGTTTTTACTCATTTATAGATACAAGGAACCTTTCGATTTCTGCTAAACGATCATTATCAGTTCCAGTCTGCTACAAAAGCTTCCTATGAACGAGTTGCTGGACTTTTTCGCAGGGGATAATGATACCAGACTGAGCGTTCAACTGCTGATCAGTACAGAGAAAACCCTAAAACCGGGAGAAGTATCGTGTATGAGATCGATTCTGTCAAAAGCCGGGTCAGGATTTTTCAAAAAACAGTCTACTCTCACAAGAAGAAAACATCTTGCAGCAAGAAGCCAACACCATAGCCGAAAAAACGTTGGCGAAAATGCATAGGCTACAAGCGGATGTCGGAGGCTTCAGCACGGATATTCAAATTGAGGATTATGGTTCCTGCACCAGATTAAAAACATCATTTGGCTGGGTACCCAAAAACCTTTAACACCAATCTTCGTGGTGTTAAAGGTTTTTTTATATTTCTATCACTTTTCATATTGGAGCCTAATCAAACAACGGCAACGTTTCTTCCAACCAGGTAATATAGCTTTCCTCCCGATTGATAGCACGGCTCAGCACCAGATAATGGCCGAATTGTTCAGAGCCGGGAGATTGAAGGTTTTCGTCCAGCAGTCGGAGTGCGGTCTTACTTTCGTATAAATACTTCAGCTTTTCTTTACGCTTGGCAACCTGATCTTGGAACAATCGCTTGTTCTCTTCCTTCGAGATGGCTGCTGAAAAATACAGCATAAGCATAAATTCATCCTTTTCCGTTTCCGGTAAATCTTTGGGACTCAGCAGCCATTCGGTCAGCTCCCCGGTTCCCTTGGGCGTGATGCAGTACAGCTTCTTTTCCAGCTTGGCTCCTGTAATGGAGGTGCGATATTCGATTAACTCTTCTTCGGTCAGCCTTTTGAGCTCAGGATAAATCTGGCTGTGCTTGGCGCTCCAAAATTGCCCGATTTCCTTTTTGAATTGGCTCGTAATATCGTAGCCGCTCATTTCCTCTTTGTGAATTAGGCCCAGAATGGCATATTTTAATGTACGTTTCAACGTAGCTCTCCTCGCAATGCAGTATTTGACATTAGTATACCACAGTGCTACAATTTTTATGTAATCAAAAACATGTCTAAGTTTACATGATTAAAACTCATAATACAGAAAGAAGGATGCAAGATGGACAAGTTTATTGGCAGTCACATGATTTACACCTATGAGAATGGTTGGGAATATGAAATATATATTAAAAATGAAAATACGATTGATTATCGCATTCATAGCGGCATGGTAGGCGGACGTTGGGTACGTGACCAGAAGGTGGATCTAGTGAAGCTGGTGGAGAATGTGTACAAAGTATCTTGGACTGAACCGACAGGTACTGACGTCTCCCTGAACTTTATGCCAGAGGAAAAACGGATGCACGGCATTATTTTCTTCCCTAAATGGGTTCATGAGCATCCGGAGATCACCGTACGCTATCAAAACGATTTTATTCCGCTGATGGAAGAATCGCGTGAAAAGTACGAAACCTATCCTAAATATGTTGTTCCTGAATTTGCAAATATTACATTCATTGAAAATGCGGGTGTGAACAACGAAAAATTGATTTCTCAAGCGCCATACGCAGGAATGACAGACGATATTCGTGCGGGTAAGCTGCAAGCATAATCGAATATTTGCTGATGGGGTAAAGCCTGGGTCTGTGATAAGCAGTCCCAGGCTTTTTTGTGCTGATTGGAGAGAGTGGGGGTTAATCTGTAAGCGGGATTTAAAATGAATAGTAGACCAGACCATGCTTGATCAGATAAGAACAGCTAATTTGTGATTTTACGATATTTGTGATTTTACGATGGGCGTTGCAGGAGAGAGACTTTGCAGGTTCACGTGGGTGGTCGGGTCGGATAAGGCGGACAGAGTCAGTTCTATTTTGACATGTCCCCAGTTGTCAACGTGGTGCTGAATATATTGGTGAGCCTCGGTAAAAGATATACTGGATGATTGCCATGGAACCTATTGGGTTGCTTTGGACGTTTTGGACTGGGCAAGCGTCATGCTCCTGCCAGAATGGCCTCCTTCGATTCACCGTAAATAGGGATGGGAGAATCATACGTCACAGCGGATGTAATGTAAATCACAAACAGGGGCTTAAAATGAAGATGAGTAGCGAAAAGCGACTTTTAATACTCATGAAAACGGATACTTGCATCGTTTTCTTTTATTATCTTGCCGATAGTCCTTTATATTAAAAAAAAGACAATCCCTATCCCCGGGATTGTCTTTTTGCTCGTGCGCCCGGCATGGGCGATAACCTGGCGGTGAAAGTCCGCTACAGGCTTGGCAGTAGGAACTGTTAGCCAAGGGCAAGGGTGTCTGCCGCGAGGCAGAATCTGAAGGAAGCCGGAGGCAAACCCTTGGTCTGACGAGCAGAAATCACATAGAAGGCATGATGGAACGGACGAGCTTGCGAGACAAAGTGAAGTCCAATACTGCCCGAATTCCATGATGTAAATGTGACAGATAGATGAGGGGAAGGTTATCGCTCTTACCCGGGGAGGTCTCACAGACGTTGTGTAGGAAAAAAAATATTATCCGAAAGACGGAGTAAAGCTTGCTGTGAGAAGTCAGCAGAGGCCATAGTACCGGAAGTTTTTTTCGGAAAGGGCTGAACAATCGTAAGTCTTGAGTACAAACAGGAAGGAGAGTCGGTGTGATAAAAGCAGAATACCGAAAGGGCTACCTGCAAAGGGATAGCGTGGAACGCGAAGAGTATGCAGGAGCGCGGAGCATCGGCACTCGGGAAAGTAGGGAAAGAGGCGGTGCAAGCGACTTGCTGGAAAAGATACTGGACAGGAACAACCTGAACAGAGCCTACCAGCAAGTCAAGCGCAATCACGGAGCGCCGGGAATCGACGGAATGACCGTCGAGGCGGCATTGCCGTGGCTGCGGGAGAACAGAGTGGAACTCTTGCGAAGCATCCGGGATGGAAAATACAAGCCAAGCCCGGTACGACGCAAGAACATCCCCAAACCAGATGGAAGCGGAGTCCGAAAGCTCGGCATCCCGACGGTCGTAGATCGCATCATCCAGCAAGCCATTGCCCAGCAACTGCAACCGCTGTTTGAGCCGCTCTTTTCGGAAGGAAGCTACGGCTATCGCCCAAGGCGAAGTGCCCAGCAAGCGATTCGAAAAGTGAAGACTTATGCGGAGCAGGGTTATAGCCATGCGGTAGAAATCGACCTCTCGAAGTATTTCGATACGCTGAACCATGAACTGCTCATGAACCTCCTGCGCAAGCAAATTCAGGACAAGCGCGTGACGGGCCTGATTAAAAAGTACCTGAAGAGCGGAGTGATGGAAAACGGAATACGCCGCAAAACAGAAGAAGGTTCTCCGCAGGGTGGGCCGCTGTCGCCGCTTTTAGCGAACATCTATCTGAACGAATTCGATCAGGAGATGCAAAGCCGAGGCGTGAGGTTCATTCGGTACGCGGATGACATCGTGGTACTGGCAAAGAGCAAACGAGCAGCAACGCGGCTATTGAAATCAAGCCGGACGTATCTGGAGAACAAGCTAAAACTCCAGATGAATGCGCAGAAAAGCAAGGTCGTCAGTGCCGTGGCACGAAAGCACTTCAAATTTCTTGGATTCGCCATGGGAAAGAACAGAAACGGGATGTACATTCGGGTTCACCCGCAATCCCTCACGAAGGCAAAGAGGAAACTGAAAGAGCTAACGAGCCGGAGTCAAGGCAGGAATGCCAGGCAGGTGATGGAAAACGTCAAGGTCTACATTCGCGGATGGATTGGTTATTTCTATGTAGCCGACATGAAGCGAATCCTGCAAAGTTGGAATGAATGGCTGCGAAGACGAATGCGCATGTACATCTGGAAAGAGTGGAAGAAGCCGAGAACGAAGGTACGGAACCTGCGAAAGCTGGGAGTACCGGAGGGGCAGGCCTACCCATGGGGAAACACCCGTCTGGGGTACTGGCGCATTGCCGGAAGTGCGATAATGCAACGCTCGGTTACAAACAAAAGGCTCGTACAGGCAGGGTATTATGACTTCCCTGCGCAGTACGAGCGTCTACGTCAATTGTACTTAAACGGTTGAACCGAACGGTACGTACGGTGGTGTGAGAGGTCGGCTACTCAACTAATGGGTAGCCTCCTACTCGATTCTTAGGTCTAAAAATCATAAAACTGATCGCGGCTAGAACCCAGACACCAATACCGCCGTAGAGCATTATCAAGCCAAAGCCGTGTACAAGCGCTGCATGGACGACGGCTCCAGACGCATCCAGAGAGGAGAGTTCTGGCAAACTCTGCTTGAGCGATATAGTATTTCCAGCGGCTATTTTTTCGGCTACAGACCGCAATTGCACTGCATTGAGAGTCCCGGAAAGGGCACCCTTCAAATAAGACAGAATACCTTCCTGCAAGATGAATCCCATCACAGCGATGTTGATGGCTAGACTGATCAATCTGGCACTCATATCTATACCGGAAGCCATGCCTGCACGGGCACTCGGAACAGAGCCGGTGGTCGTGTTGGTCACAGGCGTGTTGGTTAAGCCAAGCCCAATACCAGCCAACAAGGAGCCAGGAAGCATGGTCAACCAACTGGCGTGATCGCTGCCGCTGCCATATTTCATCAAAATGAAGCCCATACCGAGGATGAACAGACCTGATGGAATGACTATGCGCGGCTGATAGCGGAGCGAAAAGCGCTCTGCCAGAGGCGGAATTACCAAGGTGGGCAGCGCATAAGCCAAGAGAGACAGCCCGGCGGCTACGATGCCGTAACCCAGGCCACTCTGGAAATAGATCGGCAGATAGATCATGAACGGCCAGAAACTGAAGTTCATGCCGATGGAGCCAAGGAGAGCGCCAGAGAAATTACGTATCTTGAATACGGAAAAGTCAAACATCGGATGGGCGCTGAGCTTTTCCGCAAATAGAAATACAATGAAACTTATGGCTACTGCAACAAGGATGCTAATGGATGCTCTGCTGGTAAAGCCGAGTTCCGGCCCTTGCGTGATAAAGTATGCAAGGCCAAAAACTGTCAACGAAAGCGTGACGATGCCGATAATGTCCAGCTTTTTCACCTGCGGGTCTCTGGACTCCTCTATGCCACCGAAAACAAGAATCAAAGTGAGGATGGTCAACGGAACGTGGACCAGGAAAACCCAATGCCAGTTCAACACGGCCACGATCATGCCGCCGATGATAGGTCCAAAACCGAGGCCGATACCGAACACGATCCCCCATATGCCAAAGGCTTTGCTGCGTTCTTGTCCTTCCTGAAACCGATGTGAAAGAATTGCTATCTGGCAAATCTGCATCGCACCAGCACCCACCCCTTGAAGAAACCGGCTGATGATCAGAACCGATGTGCTTTGCGCCAAGCCACAAATCAAGGATGTAATACCGAACAAGACGAGGCTGATAATAAAAATGCGCCTCCTTCCATACCGGTCAGCCAGCGTTCCAACAGCCATCAGAACTGTGGCACATGCAATGGTGTAAGCGTTCATAATCCATTGCATATCCTTAAGATCACCATGCAATACTTTTTCCAGAGTTGGCAGTATCACTGGCACACTGGAAATTTCGAGGCCGAACATCAATGCGGACAAACATATAGCGGCCAATGCAATTATGTTTTTGCGGGAGAGGGAGAGGCTCACTGAGAGTTCCCTCCAGACTTTTGTTCACGATCTGGACATCCGGCAACGCAACTATAATATTGCGCCTCATTTACTGTTCCTGCCTTATTTAAAACGTATTTGCTCAAGGGCAGCCATCCTCTCTATCTTTTCATGTTTGGTTCGCCTTATCGATGTGAGTTTTATTATATAATCTATATCATTCGTTTTACATAACGCAATCAATCCATTATGATGACTATACAAAGTAATTAAATGAATTTCTCATAAAAACGTTAAATTTAAAGGAGAGCATTCAAAGTGGATCATGTAGACAAACAAATCCTCTTTTATCTTCAAAGTCAGGCAAGGATTTCAATGACGGAGCTAGGAAAATGTGTGGGTTTGTCCCAGCCTGCTGTAACAGAACGAGTTAAACGAATGGAAGAAAAAGGGGTTATCAAGGAGTATCGCACGATCATCTCTCCTGAAAAAATAGGAAAGGATACGGCAGCCTATATATTGTTTCGGACTAGAGATTGCCATGCATTTCTTGATTTTGTCCATACATCTCCACATGTTGCCGAGTGCCACCGTATAAGCGGAGATCACAGTTATTTATTAAAAGTAGTGACCAACTCGATGCGCACCCTCGAAGAGTTTAGTAACCAGTGCGATAAGTATGGAACCTACACGAGCCTGCTTGTCATGTCGTCACCGATCGATCATAGACTTCTCATTCATTCTCTGGAAGAAGCAAGTGGAGCTGCTCATTCAGAATAAGATTAAGGATGAAAGAAGACACCCTCGGGTATCGGTATCCCCGGGGGTGTCTTCATCTGAAAATTTCAGATTTAAGCAAACCAATTCATGCTTACGAAATCTTACCTTATCAAACGGAACATTTTTATAGGTTAGGTTTTTTGCCTTCCGAATCAAGATGGGTGATGATAAGACCAACTGAATTATTTCAATCTCTGGAGGAATTGGGAGAGGGACTTGAGCTAATAAAGCCTACATCTGAACATATAGAGAAGATTTCGGAATTACTCTTCGAATCATATTCGGGTCCCGACAACATTGGATATCCAGGTGAGAACACAATGGAGCACCAGAAGTCTACACTGGAACATTATTTTAATAATAACTGTACTTGCGAATAATCACTTCAATAATTTGGAAGCTGAAAAAGCTGACAGTATCCCTATGCCGCTCTGAGCTGCGTTTTCATTTGGGCTAATGTAGCCCCGGATTGAGCTTGGTCGTAGATATATTCAATCATGTCCTGTTTTTTCTGTAAGCGGTAGCGATGTAACCCATCGATCAAGCCTCCTTGGCCATCATAGATGCAGCACATCGAAGCAAACATCAGTAGGGTCAAGTAACGGTCAATGGCCTTAGCAGATCGAACCTGGTAGCGATCCATTGCCAGATGGACTTTGGCGGTTCGAAAGTACGTTTCAATCGCCCAACGCTTGCTGTAGTAGCTTAGCATTTCTTCATTTGTCAGTGAAACATCCGTGCTTAGAAAAGCCTTCATTTGTTTGGGGTCAAAACCTTCCTCCTCTTTCCAGCACAGCAGCAGTGCAGCGTTTTCCAAGAGATTGAGCTTTCCTTCCTAGCGATATACCCGATAAGCGGAGGAGCCGATGGTCACCAGATCGGTATCCGATTTCGAGATGTAGGAAGCAAAGCTTTGGAGCGATTGCCGAATGCCTTGTGGATAGAAAATACGGTTGGTTTTCAAACCACTAATGACATGAAAGCCTCGCTCGGCACTCGTTTGAAGCACCGAAGACGACGGATACCACGAGTCCATCAGCACGTAAGTCCGGCACGTGGACATCGGGACGGCCTGGATCATCTCGCAAGCCAGGGCAATTTTGCTCTTTCCTTCCGGGTCATAACGTTCCATAGCAAATGGATATACCTACCTGATCACCCGAACGGAGCAGGGCTTGAACAACGGCATGCCCATATACATGTCGGCCCTTGAGATGAGAATGCTGAAACGAAGCTCCTTGCATCGTATGCGTAGCCTGTGACGAAGGCTTGGTTTTTTCACACACGGTATCGTCCAGGATCACAAAAATCGGGCTGTGATGCTGCTGATCGCTCTCCTTAACCTGCTGAAAAGCTACACGTTGAACGATACGTTTAAGGTAGGGAGTGTTCCAGTGACCGTGAGATAAGAAATGACTCAGGGTTCTGCGATCTCGATCCTGCATGCTTTCCCGATGAATGTCGGTTAAGGTGCCCGTAAATCCAGTAGAAATCATGCCATCCACGAAGTACTTGATGTAATGGAGCGCGGGTTTAGTAAAATATAGCGGGAGCTTCCACTGCTTCAAAAGATTGTTCCAATGGCTCTGTTGTGTTAATTTAATCGTATGGGACATGTCTTGTTCTCTCCTGCGTAGGGTCGTTGGTGGTACTTCTATTTTACGCGGAGAGTCAAGTGTGTCTCTTTTTACATTTCATGGAACTGATTTTTAGCAAGTACAGTTAGTAAGCTGGCGTATTGTTTTGAACATATACCAGGTCACTTTAAAAAGAAATTACCTCCGGAGATTTTGCAGGGTTATATCGATAATTCGTCGATTAACTAGGCTTCAGTTTAAATCGATGACCTTTCCAATAGTTGAATAATACCTTGACCGCCGTCAACGATGACTCTGTCCCCGGTCTTCAGCAGGACGGTGGCGTTGCCGCATCCGACGACCGCCGGAATGCCCAGCTCTCTGGCGACGATGGCGGCATGGGAGAGAGGGGCGCCAATATCGGTGATGACCGCCGCGGCTCTAGGGAACAAAGGGGTCCAGCCGACATTGGTCGTGGAAGCGACCAAAATTTCACCTGCCTGAAATTGCTCTCCTTCTTCTGGAGCGGCCAGAATGCGAACCCTGCCTTCGACCCGGCCTGCAGCTCCGGCGAAGCCTTTGAGCGTCTGGGAGTCAGGCGCGGCGATCGGTACTGTCGGGTCATAGAAATCGACCCTTCGATTCGGTTCCTCCGCCCACTTGAAAGGATCGAACCGTCCCCGGATGAGGGAGGGAAGCGGCGGAAGCGACTTGTACTTGCGATAGGTTTCTTTTCTGGCCGGGACATGCTTCAAGGCGGAGGCATCCCCGGCAAGCAGCTTCAGAGCTTCATCGATATAGAGGAAGAACACATCCTCGCCGATTCCCGCAAGTAGTCCTGCCCGGAGGGCAAATGCACGATTAACCCGGAATACCCGGGTCCATTCGGAACGAACGGACTCCCGGAGACGAGCCGCTTCGCCCACCTTGGCAAGCGTTTCGCCAATCCGACCTGCTTTCCGGGGTAACCGATCCTCCAACCGTTTCCTGGCGGCTTCGTAATTTGCCTTCTGCTTTCGAAGATGACCCTCCACGTCCGTGTCAGACGCTTTAAATTCATCGATCTGCTTATCCAGCCATTCGTCGCTTTCACCAGGATCAGGGATTGACAGCTCGAACTCATGAGGCCCCCGGTGGCCATAACGTCTCCTGTACTCCTCGCGGCTCAGTTCACCTTTAAGGATATTGGATATACCTGTAACGGGGCCAAGACTTTCAAGCGCTGCGTCACCTCGAAAGTTAGACAGCAGCGTATTCGCATCCTCCGAGCCAAGCATACTTACAAGCTTTTTCCTCAGTTTCGAAGCGATCACCATTTTCCGGCCGCCTGCAAGCGCAACCCATAAGGCTTTGAAGTTATGGGGCAGGAGCTCGTTTTTCCATAACGCTATCAAGTCATTTTTTGACGCTACGTTACCAATGCGCGCCGTCATCGCTGTACACCAATCCGGATTCTCTTGTAGATATTGCGGCATAATTTCAAATGATTCTTTGAATTTGCGCATCCGTATCTTTACCCTAGGCGCTGCTGACTTTAAGGCACCTAGTGCCGTCATCGGGTACACCGGGATCGTCATCCTCTCGGGCAGCTCTCCAAATACGTCTGTGATCATTCCGATGCCGCGCTTTATGTTGATACCGAAGGCCGGAAGCAGAGATAGTCCGTAGCTCAAGTTGGAATACGCTCTTCCGGCGATATTCCCGGAAAACAAATAATAGCCGGGGAGCGGCGATTGCTCCTCATCCTGCGCTCGGATGACTGACCAGCTAAACGGAGTAAACACATCGGCAAAAGCCTCTCCGATATTGGTGTTGGTCCACAGGAAATCCCCGGTCAACGAGTCGTTCCATTCATATGTGTCCGGATTGCCGGTCGTCAGCGTTGTAATCGGCCGGGCTTGAAGAAGATATAACGTTCCTTTGGCGATAGCCCATTCGATATCTTGAGGGCTCCCCAGCTTCTTCTCCAGCTTGGCGGCCAATGCATATAATCTGGAAGCATATTTTTTCATCACATGCGGCCCCTCATAGGTACCTCTGGGCCTAGTGAAAGTGAATGCAGAGGCATTGGCTTCCCCGGAAACAAGCTGCTCACCCAATCCGTATACGAAGTTGCCTGTCATTCTCGTAAGGCTGCCCGAGAGCGGATCCGCCGTGAACAAGACGCCCGATACCTCGGACGGCACCATATACTGAACCACGACGGCGACTTGGTGAGACGTGATGCCATGAACGGAGCTGTATACTTTCACTCGCTCGGACTCTCCGGACTTGTAAACCGTATCGATGGCTTCCGCGATGGCCTCGTCTGTGCTGACATTCAGCACTGTTTCGAATTCCCCTGCAAAAGACGCCTGAGCCGAATCCTCGTTTAATGCGGACGATCTGACCGCGAAGAGCGTCCCCGAATGGTTTTGTCTCATGGTGTTCAGCTTTGCTTGAATCTCTTTCCAGGCTTGAGGGCGTAGCTTGTCGCCTTGAAAAGCAGACGGCAGAATGACAAACCCGTCCGGCACCGGATATCCGGCCTGCAGCATGCTGGCGAGCATCCCGCCTTTTCCGCCTGCGGAGGCTTGCAGCTCCGGAGTCAAATCCTTAAAGCTCGTCACCATTGGCTTCATCATCAAGACTCCTTCTCTGGTTTACGGTACCAGCATGATTTAAACAGCTCGATATAGCCATCCATTTCTGATACGATTTCGTCATAATACTTCTGGTTGATTATGAGGGAATTCGTTACTGCTTTTTCCTTCTCCCGATTGGATATTCCTTCCATCGTCCACATCAAAATATTGATCGCTTTATCGATATCGATCCCTTCTTGAAACCGGGAAAAATCGAGATTTTCGAATAGTTTGGTCTGGCCGCTGGCGGTAACCGATTTATCTCGGCGATCAAGCTCGGCTTTTATCTCGGGGGCGTCTTCCGTTCTAGCAGCTAACAGGAAATTAAACATTTCAGGGTGCTTGTTTATGACTTCAATTTTTAACGTAACAAACTGTTTGATCCTCAAGAATAGATCCGTTTCATTTAAATCGATTTTCGCAAAAAACTCATTCAGAATATGATCCATAATAAAGTCATTCAAAAATAGGAATAATTCCTTCTTGTTCTGAAAATAGTGAAACAGAAGTCCTTTGGAAATCTTTGCTTCGGCCACAATTTCATTTGTTGAGGCATGTTTATAGCCCTTTTGGGCAAATTCTTTCATAGCTGCATTTAATATGCGTTCCTGCTTTTCGGGCTCTAAGTTTAAAAATTTATCAAACATCCGTTGCCAATTCCCTTCTTCACAACAATTGACCATATTGGTCGATCTCATATTACTATTATTGACCGAACTGGTCAATAGGCATTGTGGGTGAGGGGATATGTCCGGATCTTATTTAAATGCCAGCGTCTTGCTGACCGGCGCGATTATGATAGATAAACCTTTATCTCGGAAACGCTTATTCTTCTGAGCAAAACTGAGAGAAGCGCACCCGCTATAATAGCAAGCTGGAGAATCGTTTCATTCTGCATGTCCTCCCCTCCTTTCAAAAGCTCCCATCAATTCGTTTTTTTCCGATCAACAAACGCCTTTAAATCTTTATAAGCGGATAACTCCTTTCGGTAATCGTCCAGCAGTTGCACAATCCTTTCGTCTTCGTCGCCCTCTTTCTGCCGCATTTCCAGATCGGCAATAGTTGATTCACAAAGCTGAAGACGCGAAATGACCAACCACTCCAAAAATGACCAGTAATCTTCCGTTTCTGCACTACGTACATACCTATAAACCGCTGTACAATCCTGCTCTTTCATGCTTTTACTCCTTGAATTTGACTTTGCATTGCACTTCATCCCTTCGATTTTGGATTTGTCAAAAGAGCATTTTTTGGAGGTTTGCCTGCCGCATGGCTGGCATCCCCAAAAGGAAAAAAATGCTTTCAATCCAAAAGAACCGGCGGCTGCCGGTTCTCTCCTTCCTTCTTCGATTCCTCCCACACACGGCCTTGGCACGATGATGGAGCGCAGCGGAATCATGGTGCTGCCTTTGCAGGAAGGCTTGATGAATAGCGCAGCGCAGCGTAGTGGTTCATGATGCCCTCCTTCCTTCTCCGATTTACTTAGAGCCAGTAGCATGAGCCATGTTTCCCTATTTTTCTATTTAACCAGGGTAAATTCAGATCCAGCCAGCTTACGAAAAAAGGCAACCTGGGTGGGGCCGCCTTTATATATGTATCTTCAAAAAATGCCCTCATCCATAGGAGTGGAGCTGTCCTATAGCGAGGGCATTTCTTGGTTAGTGTCTTCCTAAGAGAGATAGCCATTTTGCAGAAGTGGAGAGAAACTTGCAAAAGATTCTCTCCTTATACCTAGTAACCGGGGGAAAATCCGGTTAGTTGCATTATACACAACGAACTATAATTCGCCAACTAAAAGGCGTGGTTTTTAGAACGTGATAAATTTTTAAAGAGTTGGGTAAGATGGAGGAAAGGAAAATAAGGAGTTTGCCAGTTTTGAAATTAAAAGATGCCAGAGAAGCAGCGGGCTACACCCAGGAATCCCTTGTCTTAAAAATTAATGAATACATGAAATGCACATTGCGGCATTATCAGAATATTGAATACGGTTTGAAAACGCCGAATATAACATTAGGCTTATTGATCTGTAAATTGTGTGGTGTGGAGCCGCGAGAAGTGGAAGAGTGGAAAATAAAAACTAGCCAGAATTGGTGATCATCGCATTATTCATGAGGGGGTTATAAATATACACTCGTGTAAATGCAGTCCGCTTGTGGTATACTTTTAACTAAGAAGTCGTAAAATAGAAAAGCCGTGATGCTGGATACATCACGGCTTGTAACAAAGGCCGGTGGGCGACCACGGCGAGAATTTCATACACGTATGAAAAACCACCGGATAACTAGGCTCCCTAACCTATCCCCGGTGGTTTTTCTTGTCTCGGCGCGCTTGCTTCCAGGCGTTGAGCAAAGTATTTAGGCCGGTAAAAATACCGACTAACTTCAACATCACGTCCAAAAGCTTCAGGCACAATTCAAGTATAGACACGGCGACACCCCCTTTCGGGTAACTTCGCCGTGTCATTCCCCACCGGTTTACTTTGTCACTATTTATTATAACATGGAAATGGAAGCCAGCCTATGTCAACGTTCCAGATCAGGGCCGGACTTTGCTTTTGGGAACTCAATAACATTAGATTTTTGGTTCTCGTCCTGTTTGGATCTTCCTTCAGATGTAGCAGCTACTTCTTGTATCGGATCAGGTAGTGACTTCCCGTGAAAATCAGCTTTACTATAGCGTTCAATATAATCCACCAGCTTGGCAGATTTCGATTCTGCTAATTCCGGTTTATCATAACTTTCTTTAAATATTTTATCGCTGATTTTCACAAAATCATTTGCCATACGGTCAGGAACCGCTTGGCCATTTTGTATTTTATCTATATAATTCAGTAAAAATTTAATTTCTTTTCCTTTTTCGTCATTAAACAATGATGGATTAGATACGAACTCTTGAGCAATGTGAGTAGCCGCTTTGTGCGATTCTTTCAGTAAAAAAGCTCGTTCTTCCTCTTTATCCATAGGCTTTTGCTGTGTAACTTCCTGAAAGCGTTCTTTGTTCAAATGGTCAATTTCACGAATAATATTGTTGGCCGTCTTCTGAATTTCTCCAAGGGCTTGCTTGGCCAGATTTATATCCTTAGCCCAGGTTGCTATGTACCCGGCGCTGTAAGCTTCCGTATCAATGCCAAAGTATTTTGTAACCATAAAGGCCGTAGCTTCAGCTTGGGCCTCCTTATGCTTTTTGGGTAAGTCTTTCACAGGGCTGTCCATTCGATGGAGTTGAGCATGTGCGTATTCGTGGATTAATGTTTTCAGCTTCATCGTCGTATTTTCCACATGCACTTTCTATAATATACATTTTTTACCTATATGATTATAAAGCGAATTGTACAATTCTGCGGCTCTATGGTTATCTTTTATATCATCGCGGATAATGACACGGAGATTGGCCAGCTCCTTACCTTTGGTTTGACTCACATCAAACACATTAACCGATGTGAACCCCATGAAAATATATAGTTAAGCTGATTAAACGGGCGTTACGTCCTGAATCGCTTCTTCTTCTTTCCAAATCACGTTCTCGCGATAGTTTGATCCCCAATCGTACATCGCTCTCAGTACCGGAATCAGGCTTCTACAGGATAGACTTTACGAAGAATGAGTTTATCCTTTTCCAGCTCGCGCAGCTGGTTTAGTCAGCATTTTTTGCGTAATGTGGGGGATCAGCTTCAAATCAATCCGGTCTTTTACAATAGTGATGTTCATTCACCTCCTGTCCGTAGTTACTCCCAATATACTATTTAGGGCTACTATACGCAAAAGGGGATACATCCATTTTGGAAACTAACCATACTTTTGGATACGGATGGAAAGCTACGACGATTAAGAAGGAATGACGATGGTGTTAAATGATTCAGGCTCTAGCTCAAAATGATGTGTAGCCTCTCCAGCGGACAGATTCAGCACACGTGATTCGTGGAACGGATTGGCAATGACCACTACCGTTTGTCCGTCAGCATTGCGGAAAGCGACGGCATTTCCCGTCCATGATCCACGGAGTCCAATGCGTCTCGCACCCGGCAATACAAAATGAGAAAAGTGCTTCGTAACGTAATATTCCGGGTTCAGGGTAAGCTTACGATCCGCCGGGTCAACGGTGATCATCGAATTTTGCTCCCATCCCCATGTGCTCTTGCCTTTCGGCTCCAAAACCATGTTCCAGTAAATATAAGCATTCACACCATTGGTGAAGTAGTGCTGGTACAGGTTATATACATATTTGGCGTAATCCCAGGAATTTTCTCCGTTCCCGCATTCATTTTCTGTCTGCATATAACGAAGCTCTGGATAGCTGGCTACGGTGCGTTGGATGGCATTTTTGCCTGCCCACTGATAGCCCACGCCTTTAATATATTTGTAGGCCTCCGGGTCACTCAGTACGGTATGGGCATATTCATCGAATCCGGTCGAAGTCTTCTTCATTAATTCTTCCCACGGATCAGGGGCGTTAATGGTACCCAGCCAAATTTCCGTATCCAGTCCGTGTTCCTCGAAGGCAGGGCCTAAATAGTCGCGAATAAATTCTCGAAGCTGTTCACCAGTCCATACACAGGAAGGGAATTTTTGATCGGCAATGACTTCATTTTGAACATGGATCTGATGAATCGTAATGCCTGCCTTACGGTAAGCCTTGGGCGATTTCATCCATGTCGGCGGGCTCCAGGGTGAAGCGAACAGCTTCAAGTCCGGGTTAAGTTGCAGCGCTTCCCGAATGAAAGGAATGAGATACTACTGATCACGCTCGATGGAAAAATGCTTCATCTCCACGTCGCCATCCATTTCATTATGACTGTACCATTCCAGCGCGTAGTCACTGGCTCCAATAGGGAGTCGGCAAATCGTGAATTTGTGTTCGCCCTCCGGGTGGAAGAGAGAGTGAAGCACCTGCTCCCGTTCGTCGTTCTCCAAATGGTTCAGGGCTACATAGCCCAGTTCATTAAAACAGCCGCCAAAGCCTTCGACAAGCTGATACGTTTCGCCCGTAATGGTCAGGTTGGCATGCTCTGGGGTTTCACTAGGATGAAGAGATCGGGATTGCCAGGCTTTAGCTTTGGAAGTGGAAAACCACTGAATGGTCTGATTGCTCATATATTACCCTCCTGTGAACGCTTTTTGTATCTCTTCTTATTATAGGGTAGGATCATAGGAGATGAGATGGTCTGAGCCAAGACAAATTTGCCCTAATCCAAGGTAGATTCTGCTGATAAGAGGTGCCAAGAACACATAAAGAACACATATCTTTGGTACGCTGATGTCCTAGAATGACCGAAAGAGGGAAGTCGATTGAATAAAAGGGTTCTTCTCGTGGAGGATGAAATTCGTATTCGTGAAGTCATTGCGGATTATTTTAAACAGAATAATTGGGAAGTCTATGAAGCAGGTAATGGAAAAGATGCGCTAATCTGGTTTGATTCGGTGCAGCCCGACCTGATCATACTCGATATTATGATGCCGGAGCTGGATGGTTGGGAGGTATGCCGTCAGGTTCGCAGCCGTTCCGGGGTGCCGATCATTTTGCTGACCGCCAAATCCGGTGATGATGATAAAATATTGGGCTTTGAGCTGGGAGCAGATGACTACGTTACCAAGCCTTTTAGCCCCAAGGTGCTGATCGCCCGCGCGAACGCGCTGATGAAACGGGTAGAGGGCCATGTGCTGCCTGAGTCGCATGTCCTGCGGTTCGGCACGGCGATTCTCAATACGATGGCTCATCGGCTTGAGGTGGATCAGGCGGAAGTCGAGTTGACGCCCAAGGAGTATGAGCTACTGCGGCTGCTTATACATAACAAAGGTATGGTCATTTCACGGGATGCGATACTTAGCCGGGTGTGGGGGATCGACTTTGAAGGAGACACGCGGGTCGTGGATACGCATATCAAAAAGCTGAGAAGTAAGCTGGGCTGCGAATCACGCCATATCCGGACTGTTTTTGGTACAGGCTACAGGTTTGAGGAGGAAGAATGAACAAACGGGGAGTTACCTTTAAGTTGTTCATTATGACCGTTGTATTTTTTCTTTGTTTTTACGGCATGGTGATTTTGAGCCAATTGCTGTTTTTTGAAAATTTTTATCAGCAACAGAAGATTGGGCGCGTGGAAAGCCGTTTGCAAAGCTTCGGTCAAAGCTATGTCAAGGAAGCTTGGGGCTCCGACAGGGTTTCGCGAGAAGCAGCCCGTTTTATGTTTCAGAATAAGAGCCAGTTGGCGATTGTCACGCTGGACGGCAAAGTTAAGCTGGATGACCCGTTCCATATCAATCTCCGAAAAGCAGACGGACAGATCGTGAAAATATCGCTGTCTCTGTTTATGAGCCAATTTGGAGATGAACTGAGGGCGGCCCGGATTCAGCCGGGCGACTCATTAACCGTTGAAGGTGAAGTGTTGGAAACCAACGGCATCTCTTCTGCCAATTTCATTTATCCGTCGGGCATTCAAAAGCCTGGCTCCAAACATATAGGAACGACATCGGAAGAGACGAGCACAGAGGGCCGTGTAAAGTTGTCCGGTACGGTGACAGAAATTGTGCTACCGGATCTGAAAACCTGGAGTCAGCGGCAAGGATTGCTGTTTAGTGCGCTGGAGGAATGGTTTCCTTTGTCGCAGACCCATTTGGAGAAGCTCAAGAATTTTGAAGTGCTGGAGGAAGAGTGGACGGAGCCTTGGACGGGTGTGCGTAATGCAGTCATTGTCCATCCTGTGCGACAAAGCACCGGAGAGATCGACCTGCTGTTCACAGTGACATCGTTGCAGGAAATCAGCGAGACGAATGAAGCTCTGCGCTGGTTCTATCTGTACCTGGGTATTGGGGGTTTTGCGCTGATTCTTATTTTGTCCTTGTTCTATTCCCGAATGGTGACCCGTCCGCTCATTGCCTTGAACAATACTGCCAAACGGATGGCTAAGCTCGATTTTACAGCCCATACACCGATTCGGCAAAATGATGAGCTGGGCAGCCTGTCCTACAGCATGTATACCCTGTCCCAGAACCTGGACACCGCTTTGCGCGAGCTTCAGGAGGCTAATCAGCAACTGGTTGAGGACATGGAGCAGAAACAGAGGATGGAGGCTGTGCAGCAGGACTTTTTTGCCAACGCCTCTCATGAGCTGAAGACCCCGCTTAGTATTGTTAAAGGCTTCGCAGAAGGGCTACAGGATGGCGTTAGCGCCGGGAAGCAGGACCACTATATCAAGGTGATTGTTGAGGAAGCGGACAAAATGGAGCGGCTGGTCAAGGATATGCTGGACCTCGCCAAGCTGGAATCCGGCACCCTCAAGCTTCGCAAAACGACCTTTATACTGAGCGAGCTGGTGGAGGAAGTCGTGGATAAGCTGTTCCATCTGTTAAAGGAAAAGCATGTGGAAGTGGTCATTATCCCTGCTAATGAGCTGCCAATTCACGCCGATGCCGGGTGGCTGGAGCAGGTGATTTTCAACTTCGTCATCAATGCCATCCGGCATGCCGAGGAAGGAAGTTCGATTACGATCCGTATCGAAGGCTCCGGGGAAATCAATACCTTTTCCATTGAAAATAAAGGGGAAACGATTCCCGACGATCAGCTGGAGCAAATTTGGGAACGGTTTTACCGGGCCGAGCTTTCACGCAGCCGGCAGACAGGCGGAACCGGACTGGGACTGTCGATCGTCAAACGGATTTTGGATTTGCACGATTTTCGCTATATAGCGGAGAATACCAAGGATGGCGTTCGTTTTGTCGTCATATTCGGAGGTTAAAGCTATGGCAAAGGAGTCAAGCAGTATGAAATGGAATTGGTTGCCCTCACTATGTACGATTGCAAATCTGGGGGCAGGGGTACTATCCCTGTTTTACACGATTCATGAACAATATACGACCGCTTTTATTCTGATTTTGGTGGCTGCCTTGTGGGATGTGCTGGACGGTTTGCTGGCAAGGCTGCTGCATTGCTCCAGTGAATTTGGCAAGCAGCTCGATTCGCTGGCGGATCTAGTCTCATTTGGCGTTGCCCCTGCTTTCTTGACCTTGTTCTACCAACTGGGAGGTACACATTGGATGGGGCCGCTTGTGGCTGTTTTGTTTGTGATATGCGGTGCGGTTAGGCTGGCAAGATTCAATCTGTTGGCTTTTAGTAAAGGCTTCGTAGGCATGCCAATTACGGCTGCGGGTGTGATTTTGTCCTTTATGTTTTTATGGAGTGAGTATTTGCGACCCGAATTATTGCTTGGGCTCATGGTAGTGCTTTCTTTCCTGATGGTTAGCCGTATTGCGTTCCCGTCCTTCAAAAAATAACCGATCAGGAGGTGAAGTCGTTGGTGGATAAGCACGGCAAGTGGGGCGGGCTGACACCGAAACAGTTTGCAAAGTAAAGGGATGGTTTGCACGCTTCGGGCTATGGACCCTTATTTTTATCTCCATTGGTTATGTTACCGGAGCGAATATACACTTTCAATAAGGTTACACCAAAAGTAATGTAGCATTTTTCACGTATTCCACCGATAATATAATAAAGATACTGTATAACCAGTGAGGGGATCTGTAGTGACGCTTTTAAAAATATATTGAGAAGTTACCTGGAATTCTGCAAATGATCTTGAATATCTCGCTGTTTCTGGTCCGTCATCAGGCTCATTATTGTAGATCACGATGATGCCAAGAATACATTTTGGTAGTCCATTTCCATCCTGGCCATGGTGTGTTCTCTATTGATCGCTAACAGTAAACTGTTAAAAAGAGAAAGCTGATCGTTAGGACAGACTACAAGGTTGACAGTCAAGTGGGAGAGAGGGAATAAAGACGAATGGTAAGAAACTGGATGAATCATGCGGGCGTCAGACGGGGAGCGGTCCTTGCGATAATCATTTTGGTGTTGTTTTTGTTAAGAAGCATGATGAATATTATTTTGTTAACGCTGCTGCTTACGATCCTGATCGGCAGTATATATAACGGAGTGAATAAGCTGGTCAAACGGTTCGTCAATGTGCCGTCAATGGTCGTGCTGCTACTGGTGTATGGGCTGCTAATTCTGATTATGGTGTGGGGCGTTTACCGAATGGTGCCGCTAATCATTGTACAGGTCAAGCAGGTGTATCTCATGATTCAGCAAGCGTATATGTATCCTGATCGTAATCAATGGAACGAAACCATCATTGAGTTTATGGATACGCTGAATGTTCAACGGCTATTTGAGCCGGGCTTGAATGCAGTGATGAAGGTCAGTCAATTGGGAACACAACTGCTGGTTTCGATTATTTTGAGCCTATTCTTCCTGATGGAAAAATCCTATATTACACGCTTTACAGCTACGTTTAAGCATAGCAAGCTGGGGTGGTTTTTCAAGGAAGTGGGCCATTTTGGTCGTATGTTCCTGGACACGTTCGGGAAGGTGCTGGAGGCTCAACTGCTGATTTCACTAATTAACTGTATATTGACCACGATTGCGCTCTGGACGATGGGCTTTCCTAATCTGCTGGGTCTTGCGCTCATCATATTCGTGCTGGGATTGGTCCCGGTGGCAGGTGTGTTTATCTCGCTGATACCGCTTGGTCTGATCGCTTTCAGTGTCGGTGGCATCCAATATGTGATTTATCTGGTCATCTTGATTGTGGTTATACATGCAATTGAAGCCTATTTCCTGAATCCGAAGCTGATGTCTTCCAAAACCAATTTACCGATATTCTTTACCTTTGTCGTATTGATTTTCTCTGAACATCTGATTGGAATTTGGGGCTTGATCGTAGGTATTCCGCTGTTTGTTTTCTTCCTCGATCTGATTGGGGTACAGCGCAAACAAGAGAAGGATACCTGATTTGACGAATGTCTGCGAAGCCGCAGGCATTTTTTAATTGTAGTACACTGAGTATAAAAGATGTTGTTAGTTAAATAAGGAAACGAGGATGATATGGGTGGATCAGAAAATCAAGGTACTCGCTATATCGGGGAGCCTTCGTCAAAAGTCCTCCAATACAGCATTATTGAAGGCTACCATCGGGTTAGCGCCGGAGAATATGATGTTCACGATCTATAACGGATTGGGTGAGCTTCCTCATTTTAACCCTGACCTGGATGTAGATGACGGGCCGGCTTCCGTAAAGGAGCTGCGGGAACAACTAAAAGAAGCGGATGGGGTATTGATCTGTACGCCGGAATATGGGAATGGTGTTCCAGGTACTTTGAAAAATGCATTGGATTGGATCGTTTCTTCGGGCGAATTTGTAAATAAACCTACAGCAGTGATTAGCGCGTCACCCTCTCCTATGGGTGGGAATCTGGCGCATGCCTCTTTGTTGCTCACACTGCAAATGATCAATGCCGAGATTGTGGAACATGGACAGGTTATGATTCCGCATATCACATTGAAGATAAATCAGGCGGGCGTCATTACCGATTCTGAAACCAGGCAGGAGTTACAAGCATTACTTCAAGGGCTTGACTCAACTTGTTCGAGACAGACAGTATAGAGTAAAAGAAAAGCAGATCCTTCATGAACATATCACTTCCATCTCTGGATCCATCGGCATCCCTGCAAGCTGGCGACAAGTATATATTTCTGCGAAACTTCACGTTATTGACCCTCCCGATACAAACGTGGTTCGTATACGCCCAGACGCTGTGCGTCGTCTACAACGATTGCACAAGCGTTTGTGCCTTTGGATTGCTGACAAAACAGCGCTGCCTGTATAAGGCGCTTGTGTCTTTTGCTGGTGCAGCGTCCATACGGGAACGAGGAACAGTGAATGGGTAAGATATCAGGGATCTGATATAATAGAGCACAAATAGGTTCATAGAGCGATGGCTGTAGCAGAGGAGAGAAGACTGGTGTACGAGCAAATTGTAATGTATGGTCTGAGCAAAAAAGAGGCTGTTAAGGATTATCCATTTGGTGCCGATCCGCTGGTGCTGAAAGTAGGGGGCAAAATGTTCGCTCTCCTGACCCAGAAGGACGGCGTTAGCCACGTATCTCTGAAATGTGATCCGATCATTGCGGAGAACCTGCGTGAGCAAAACAAGGCGATTAAGCCGGGATATCATTTACATAAAAAGCATTGGAACACGGTAACAGTCGATGCTACTTTCCCGCTGGAGGATTTGTACAGCATGATCGACCATTCGTACGAGCTGGTTTTCAAAAGCTTGACCAAAGCGCAACGTGAAGCCATTACGATGAGAATACGGGCAACCGATCTGTGAAAGGTGTGTTGTATGATGAAGGTTCAAGAATTAATCCATCTGCTGCTGGCGATACATCCGCGTTCAGAAATCGTGGCTTATGCCGGATGATGTGCTGGAGAATATGTGCCTGAAGCGGATACCCAAACGATAGGATATTGGCTGTACCTTTGAGAGTGCGGATGAAGTACCTGATCGGATGAAAAAAGGTTCGATTACACTTGAAAATGTTCACGTCATCTCTGTCGGCTTTTTTGAATCAGACGCGCCGGGTATGGTCGCCCATTAGATTTTGTTCAGCCGTACTAACAGCTCCCCGAATTTTTCCTATTCCTCATCCGTCCAGCTCTCCAACATTTCGTAATACCGGGCTACTCTCATTTTCTTGTCTTCCAGCAATAGCTCCTTACCCAGCTCCGAGATTTCAAACAGGCTTACGCGCCCGTAGTTGCATGGTTACTTTACTGTTTAGGTAAAGATATGCGTGCTGAAGCCGGGGCTTACCAGATGCTGGATGGACCGTCTAGATCATTAACAGCTCACGAATCTCCAGCTCGGTCAGTGTCGAAAGGGTTTCTTGTCCCGGCTGTATGACCTGGTCGATGAGATTTTTCTTTTTTTGCTGTAATTCATACATCTTGTCCTCTACCGTACCTTGCGCGACGAGACGAATCACCTGCACGACTTTTTTCTGGCCCATCCGGTGGGCGCGATTGGCAGCCTGTTCCTCTACAGCGGGATTCCACCACAGATCATACAAAATGACGGTATCTGCTCCGGTGAGATTCAGGCCGGTTCCTCCTGCTTTCAGAGAAATCAGGAACAGATCGCGTTCTCCTTCATTAAAACGGCTGCACAGCTCCACACGTTCCGAAGCGGGAGTCTGCCCGTCCAGGTAAAAGTAGGGCACTCCTTCCTGAGCAAGCTCGCGCCCGATCAATTGAAGCATCGTCGTAAATTGTGAAAAGATGAGCATCCGCTTTCCCGAACTAAGGCATTCCGTAACGATCTCAAGCAACTGCTCAAACTTGGCTGAGCTTCCGGTGTAGCCCTCGATGAACAAGCCCGGATGACAACAGAGCTGGCGAAGCCGGGTCAGACCCGCAAGGATCTTGATCCTGTTTTTCTGGAAGCCTTCCTCATTCAGATGCTTTAATGTCTCGTGCTGAAGCTTGGCCAGATAGGCCGTATACAGCTTCTTCTGATCCGGCAGGAGTCGCGACACCTGAACGGATTCGATTTTTTCCGGCAGCTCCTTCAGGACGTCACTTTTGAGGCGGCGCAGCAGAAATGGTCGTACCCGCTTGGCGATCACATCCCGGGTGAGATTGTGAAATGCTCTTTTTCCACCGGGAAATAGCTCGGGAAATACAACATCGAAGATGGACCATAGCTCTTCCAGTGTATTTTCCACCGGCGTTCCAGTAAGGGCAAAACGGTAACGGGCTTTCACATCCTTCACACTCTGTGCCGTTTGGGTGGCATGGTTCTTGAATGCCTGCGCCTCGTCCAAAATCAGCGTGTGGAACGATAGCTTGCCGTACAAGTCCGTATCCCGACGCAGCAGAGGATAGGAGGTGATGATGACATCATACCGGGCTGCGTCCGTGATGATTCGACTGCGCTCATCTGCGTTACCGTCTGCAATAGCGACGCGGATATGCGGTGCAAACTTCTCCAGCTCATTCCGCCAATTGTACACCAGAGACGCAGGGGACACGATCATGGCTGGAAGCTGCTGATTGCGGATTTCCGGCAGCACAGAGACGAGGAAGGCGATACTTTGCAACGTTTTGCCCAGTCCCATATCATCTGCCAAAATGCCTCCAAAACGGTAATGCGCCAACGTCTTGAGCCATTGAAAGCCATAGACCTGATAATCTCTGAGGATCGAAGCGAGTGTATCGGGTACTGGAAAGTCGAGATGATCGGGATTGCGTATATTCTCCAGCAGTTGGCGAAACGTTTTGCCCAGCGTCAGGTTCTTCCCCTGATCATGAGGATCTATTAAATACAGTCCTTGCGTAACGGGCATGCGAATTTGTGCGGCATCCAGGTCGCTTTTGCGAATTCCCGTTTCGTTCATGAACCGGATCAGTTCCTTGTATTCCTCTGTTTCCAGCGGCAGCAAAGCGCCATTCGGCAAGCGGTGATATCTTCGCTTTTCCTCCAGTGATTTCAGCAGCTTGCGGATTTCCAACTCCGGAATGCCCTCGATATCAAATGTAAATTCAAGCCAATCGGTGCGTTCATCCAGCTCTACTCGTACCTTCGGGGTGGGCAGGGTGTTGTTTATTTTCGATTTAACGGCACCTGTGGCATATACCTCTACCAGCTTTTCTAGCTGTGGCACCGTATGATACAGAAAATCATATTCCGCATCCTCATCTTCCATAACATATCCACTATCTGTCTTGGCGAAGGAGCTATGCTCCATCAGATCCAAGATCCGCTGTTCCTGCTCCCCGTCCCGTATCAGAATACGCTCGTTGTCAGGCTTCCGCTTGTCGGTTTCCAGTGGGTTCACGATGATCTCCCCGTATTGGAACTCCAGTCCTGCCAGCAGCTTATCTCTTACCCGATCCAGATACAGCTTTGCCTTCAATGGCTGCTGTGTGACCCGCTCAGAGACAGATCGTGTCATATGGACACGTCCAAGCTTCGTCAACCCGGGGACGACCTTGTCCATAAAAGACTCCATCTGTTCCGGTGCAATCTGAATTTTCCGCTTGTGGTGGACTTCTACCATCCGTTTTAGCTCGGACAGACGTCGCAGCGGATCGTCCTTCTGCTTTACGAGCTTGCCATCGGCAATGACGATGCCGTAGTCCTCCATAATGGTTAGATCAGCCAATCCCTGAATGCTTAGCTGGTAGCCTTCGCTTTCAGCCTCGGCCTTATCGAATTCAAATTGCAGCGGCAGCATGTTGTCCGACTGAGGAATACCCTCGATTGTGTTTCCGTGAATTTCAAACTGGACGCCCTGTGCTGCTGCCAGCAAGGGGAGCAGCTTTTCCCAGGCCGCAGGTGGAATGAGCAGTAACCGTTCTCCACTCATATGGCTGCCAGAGGACGAATACGTACCCGAGGTTTCCCGGATCATCCGTTCATTGCGGCGAACCTGAACCAACTGCTGGAGGATGGCGTCATGTTCGAGTCGAAATCGGTACAACTGAGGCTCATATGAAAAGTTTCTCGTAAACATGTAGCTGTCGCCACGATCAATACTGTCAAGAAACGGGCGGATTTTCTGGATGATATACAATCGTTTGGGTCCGGCTTTCATCTCTATGCCAAACATGTACTTCTGGTAACCGTAGGCAAAGGGACGGATCACAAACTGAAAATCCAGAACAGCGCGAGTATCCAGCAGGGTAGGGGTGCTGCGAAGCGGCTTCTTGCTGCTGAATAGCTTTAGCATACTGTCGGTCAACTGGAGGTCACTCTGCGTGATACCGGAGAATCGTGCGGTCCGGGCGTGATCATACTGAGCATCGGTAGCGGTATAGATTCCGTCTGCTTCAGTTCCTTCTACTGAGTCCGGGGTCATGTCCGAATGGAGTCTGGAAGCATAAGAACGCACAGACAGGCTTTTTCCGTGCAGCATTTCATGGGCGTTAATGAGAACAGCGGCAATATGCTTACAATACCGTCCGGTGGTCTGAAATGTGTTACAGGTGCATTCCGCGTGGATACTGCCGTTGGGGCGGATCATAGCGGCAACGGCATAGAAGCGACTTCCTTTGACCGTGGCCTCATATACACCATCGTCATGGTCTATTTGCGTAAAGGCCACTCTTTTGGCCCGATAATAGGCATCCCCGTCGTCATAAGCGGCTTGACTGCATAGCTGTCTAATGACCCGCCGGGTAAGTTCAAAGCTCATGGTTCGCAATCCTTTCCTGAGTCATTCCGTTTTCTTTCATGATAACAGAACAGGCGGGAGGATGAACACATACGTGTGGAAATAGTTTTCCATTTTAATACTATAGAACGACATGGCTCTATGTTTTATATTTGTCAGGGTAGAACGTATAAGTCTCACTGATAACAGTGGCAGGGTTATTTGACTGTGCAATAATACTACTGGCTTGTGTTGTTAACTCTTGCGCTGAAACCTCTCTGAAAGGCGCTATTGTAAAAAATAAAATCAACACAGCTAAAACGGAGAAATTTCCCCCATCCTAACAAGTCCTTTTATTATTTTTTTATATTGCAAAACAAAAGTAACATATATAAGGAGTCATTTGTATATTATTTGAATAAAGTGTAAATTTATGCTAAGGGACCGCGATACCATATTTATCCTTCCGTTGATGAATTTTTTTCGTTCCAGGCGTATATTGCTATATTTATTAAAATAAGGATCATATGCCTCAGAGGGGGGATACGTTGAATGACGCGGCAATGAAAAGAAATTTAGATATTTTTTGGGGGGTTGTCATCCTAGCGGAAATAAGAAAGCGATTAGATCTCAACAAGAACACAGAAATGGATTTTTTCATAACTGAAAGCTTCAAAAAATCTTATGTATGTATCTATTGTGCAAATGACCTCAAAGGTAACCCGATCTCAGAAAATCAACTACCTTCTACATCAGAAGATATTCAATATTTATCTGATACACAAATGGTCAAGCTCCTGCTAAGCCTCATGAAACAATATCCCGGTGCTTCCATGAAAACCTATGCGCAGCTATTGAAGATTTCACCAACTTATGTATCTCTCCTTAAAAGTAAGACGAAGTGTTACAATAAATAGGCGAGCGACCTCATCACAAGTTTCTTGCCCCATCGGTTATATTTAAGGAATCGGATTTTTTTCTCTTACATAAAAATGGTGGTTATATTGATTTATGAGTTCATCCAGGATCATAGATTGTCTTAGTACACTGGCGTGGCTCATAATTATTCCCATTTCCCTGATATAGGAAAGAGGTGATAATTACTGTCAATAATACATCAATAAGGTCAAAGCCAATTTACTCTTCATGTCCGTCCACCTGGCTTCTTTTGTCTCAGATGATGCATTCTCTTTAAAAGACTCAAATAGTCTCACATGTTCTATATAAGTTGAACTAAAAAAGCTAGCAATCAGAACTGGACGCAGTTGAGGACTGTAAGGCGGCAGAAACACGAATCCAAGCCGATTTTTTTGTTCGTCCAAAAAAGGTTGTAGCAGCTTCGCATGATAAATTCGGGCGTTATCTAATACGATGACGATATTCCCCTCAGGATATACCTCAAGAACTTTCTGAAGACATGCTAAAAAGGTCTCGGCGGTATATTGTTCGTCTTCTTGCCAAACGATCTGCCCTGTCGCATAGTCTACCGTAGCCAGCAACTTGACACCACGGTGCTTGCCCGTCGTTTGGATGATTCGCTGTTTGCCTCGGAGAAACCAGGTTTTCTGAATCGCTTGGTAGTCTCGAATCATCGATTCATCTTCAAACAGCAGATGATCGATTTCGTCATTCAACAATCTTTTTTTAAATCGGGAAACGTCGTTTCGGTAAACGGGCGTTGCTTCTCAGGATCTGCCGCTGCGAAGGTATAGGTCGGTTTGGTATAGCTGAGTCCTAAGTGCTCCATCACTTTGGAGATGCCACGAAGCGAGTAGCGGTGGCCCCATTCTCGCTCCACATACGTGGCGATGAGCTCAAGGGTCCAGTTGTAGCTGGCCGTGAAGCCGACCTCGTGGGGCACCGAATAGGCCACCGTTTGTTTCAACCGATCCTGCTGTTCCTTCGTCAACCGAGAGGGGGCACCCGGAGAGTGCTTGAGCTGCAAGGCAGCCAGCCCGCCGTTTTTGTACGTATGAATGTAATGGCTCACGGTCATGCGATTTCGATTCAGAATGTCAGCGATCACCGTCATGGATGTACCTTTCAAATGCAAATAGATGGCTTGATAACGTTCATACATTCGGCGTTCTTTAGCTTGTTTCATTACTTCTACTACTTTTTCCAGTTCATTCTGCTTATCCATGACGTTCCCCACTTGTCCGATTTTTGATCTGTTTCATATTCGACAAATGGTTCATTTTCCCTGCAACGTTTGCTATGAACTTTAATTCAATCTATATAGTACTATTTCACCTGCCTTTTTTCAAAGTACAATTTGGGGTTCGCCTTACTAACTTCTTTTATCAAAATATACATTCTAGGATATAATTTATAAAAAACTGAGATTGATTCAAACTAAAAATTAACGGAGTAATTTTATGCAATTCGACGAGCACCTTTCTACTTAACGAAGATGAATATGCTATAATTACAAAACAGGGGGTGATTCAAATACTGAGTCTCATTATAATTTGGGTCTTAATTTTTATGCTATTAATTATTTCTTCATATCTTTTATACAGGAAAAATCCTAATAGAAAGCTTATGTACCTACCTCCAGCACTTCTCCTTTCTATAAGTATTCTTACATTTGTTTTTAGTTTTGTGGTAGGGAAATTTGAAGGAATGGGATTAGGTGCTTTAAGTATTGGTACAAGTCTACCTAGCCTACTAGCCTTTATAGTCCCCGTGATGTTAGACTACTTTGTAAACAAAAAAGAAATCTAAGAAATAATATTTCTTAACAGCCAAATCGAAGAAGAAAGCTGATAGGAACACAACCTATAATAATCCCTCAATGATTGTATAGTAAGAAGCATTTTATGTCTTATAAAAATCGGAGATCCGCTACCGACTACTCCCTGATTTATTATCAACTATTTATTCGATTTAATACATTTTTATCCTTAACAAGCTCCTAGGCCAAAATAAGCTCTAATAGCATCTGCCGCTATAGATCCATCATCATAGGAATTTACACATCTAATCAAAATTGTATCACACTGACAACGTCTTCCTGCTCCATTATCGGCATTAGTATAGCACCGATCATGTATAACACAGCAGCGATCCGTTAGATTAATAGGTTCACCGCCTCATGAGCCAAGCCATAACCGCAGTTACCACCACAATGTTGATAGCCTCCTGGTAAACAACCATTTCCCGTCCACCACGCTTGGGCTTTCATACTTCCTTCCGTTTCTAACTCGTTGTTGGCTGTATCATCAGTCAAATCATCTTCTGAAACAGAGATAACGGACTCACTATAGTCCTCCAAAACTGTAGTTACAGAAACTTGATTATTCAATACTTCAAGATGCTTAAGTTGGCTTTTACCGTCTTATGAGGTAACTATTGCTTTTGCAAACAGATACTTGTACTGCTCATCGTCAGTTAATGAATACTTAATAAAGAACTTACTATCTTGATCCATAAGAATTACAAATTGCAATCCGACACTCTTTTCAAATGAATCCAAGTCCGCACGATATACTCTCTTAACTACAAGTTCGTTTTGATTAGCGGGAAAAATTTTGTTCAATTCCTCCACAATTAATTTGAAATCTTGAGTCGATTCTACCTTCTCGATAAAGCTATTACGATGTGAACCAACGACTTCTCTAGCATTTAAAATTTTGTACATATTATAATCTCCTTCTTTTTTTGTTTTTTCTTACACTTATTAAAGAGATACAGAGGAGCAAAAATACAACCTCTCAGAAATTTTTTAAAATTTACGAGAAGCTTTGCCTGTAATTATTAAGAAAATAGCGTTTATTACACTCAGTTCCACAATAAAAAAGTGTCGAGAATTTGGCTTTATTTTCTCGACACTTTTATAAAATTTATTTTCCCTCATTATTTTTAATAAAGTCCCAAAATCCAGGGACTGATTCTACGTCATATCTATATACTGCCTCAATTATCTTCATATTAACTTCTTGTCTTAAGTCAACACGATCTTGATAACTATATAGATTGCTAATGTTTACACCATTAGGGTCTAGCACAATCAAATGGTAGAATACCATTTCTGGAAATAATAATACCATCTTCTGGAATGTTCTTGTATAGACTTCAATGATTCACTTTATATAAACATAATCATTTTTTGAATTTCACGAGTTCATTTAATATTACGGCGGTGGGTAGCGCAGCGATCGTAAGATCAAATGGAACGCAGAGCGGCCTTAGCCATACAATATTTCATCTGAATGTAAAAGGGGATGATTATGTTGGCTACCTTCTCGGCCGCCCTTCAAGTGAAAAAGCGGCTGGCCAAGCGAGTCTTAAAAATGTCCGGTGTCCACGGCATCGGCGTAGGGTACAGGGACCCAGCCCAACCCAAAAGGGGAGCCGCTGTCATTGTGTACACAGATCGGCTGGCCACGGCTTCTACCGGACTCTTGTCGGCCACAGCCATAAGCAAGAAAACGAACGTTCCTGTCCGGATTGTGAAAACCGGAAAGATCAAAGCCCATGCCACGGACTATCAGGTACGCATACGCCCGGTCATCGCCGGCTACAGTGTCGGGACGATAGAAGGCTCCGGTACCACCGGACTGATCGTTGCGTCCACTGGAGAGCCGGCTACCCGCTATCTTTTCAGCAATAACCATGTACTCAATCCTTCTAATACAGATAACCGGGAGGCCACGATTCAGCCAGGCGGAGCCGATGGGGGGGGAGCTACCCGAGATCGTATAGGGCGGTTGTATCGTTATATACGTCTGAACCCAAAGGGAACCAATTTCATTGATGCGGCTCTTTCCTTGCCAACTCGCAACAGCTCGCTTAGTCCGCGTTACGCTACGATAGGCGTTGTTCCGGGCCATGTGACCGCTTATCGTGTGGGAGAAAAGTTCAAAAAAGTAGGGCGGACGACTGGGCGGGTGACGGGTACGGTGGAGTCTGTCTATACCGATCTGAAAATCAATTACGGCGGAAGCTTGGGGCTGCTGACCTTCGAGGATCAGACTGTTATTAGAGGTACTACTCCTGTATCGCTGCCCGGGGATTCCGGCTCTGTCTGGCTCAGACAGTCGGATAATTATGCGGCTGCGGTCAATTTTGCAGGCACGGCAGATGGTCGTCTGTCCATTGCTTTCCCGGTGCAGTGGTTCATGCAGGCGTTTAACACACGGGTAGCCCGCCCTGTCGGGGCAGGCAGGGTGCGCAGAGTAGATACAAGATCATCCCCGCGCTCTTATACAAGACAGCTCACCAGTGAGGAATTGGCACGCTTAAAGCCAAGAACAACGCGGATTAGACGGAGCTAATGCCCTACAGATGGAAAAGCTGCCGCTAATCATCCCGATGAAGCGGTCGCTTTAAAAGCTTCCATAGGAAGGCTCGCTTTGGAGACATCATCCGTCTGCGCAGTGACAGCATAGATAACTTTTAATTCTAGCTTATATAGCAAGAATGATTCACGATACAAATCATTCACGGCAGGAATCATTCACAAGTTAAAAAGTTAATGGCATAAAATAATGACATCCGTTTAATCTGCCCCTTCAGCCTACGAACTGGATATCATTTCCTGGTCTACAACAGCGCTTACCAAGGACAAGCTGCGAATCTCCTGAGCTGTCAGCGCTCTGTTGTAGATGAACAGCTCATCTACTACCACATCAAGCAAGGAGCTAAAGGTGTTTGTTAACAAAATCATTACCTACGAAGAATAAGAGATATCTGATTGTAGAAAGCTTAGGAGTCGCGCTGGCTAGCGCGGCTTTTTTCATTTTACAGGTACATGTATAAAGCCATTGTTACTGCGTCTCATCATCATATAAACTGGACATATGCCGGAATACGCACTCAGAAGGTGGAGATAGCTATGGAAATTAAGATAGAGTTGCCGAAAATTCCTTCAGACTTATCTGTATTAACCGATGAAATGTACTCCTTGCGATCCAAGGATGAGTTTAGCACGGGGTATGTAGAGGATATGACCATGGATTATGTGGAAGCTGCTAGGGTTTCATTTGAGAAGATGGTTTTTAAAAATGTTACGATTATGGAATCGTCATTGCCAGAGAGTGAATGGACAGATGTGATTTTCGATAAATGCGACCTATCCAATATTAACTTTTCCGGTTCCTTTATTCACCGGGTAGAGTTCAGAAATTGCAAGCTGCTCGGAACAGACTTCTCCAGAAGCAGACTCCAAAATGTTCGTTTTCTGGATTGCTTAGGGGATTATTCGATGTTTCGATTTTCTAATTTCAAGCAGGTTGGTTTTGAGGATTGTTCATTAATCAGTTCCGACCTTTATCATTTGACGCTACAAAAAGTCTTTTTTACCCGTTGCAATATGGATCAGGCCCTGCTGTCGGGGTCCAAGCTCAAGGGGATGGATCTGAGCGATTGCGAATTCGATGGACTACAGGTGGAAATCGAAGACCTGAACGGGTGCATGATCTCCCCGCATCAAGCTTCGTCTTTTGTGGGGTTGTTAGGACTAATCATTAAATAAGGGGGTTCATTATGTTTCAGTATCAGGAGCAGCAGTATGAGGACATTGATTATAGCGCGAAGGATTTAAGGGAGGGTGAACTGATTCGTTGTACCTTTGAACGTTGTACGTTTACGAACGGTTCGTTGGAGGAAATCATGACCAGCGAATGTCGTTTTATCGAATGTGATTTCCAAGGGGCGTTGTTGAACGGTTCCATTCATACTGAATCGGCTTTTATAAATTGTAACTTTATTGAAGCCAACCTGTTCGTCTCCAAATTCAGCCATTGTAAAATGACGGGCTCGGACTTTTCAAAAGCAAAAATAGACGGCATTACGCTCGTTCAGGGGGATTGGTCTTATACCAATTTGCGGCAGGCCCGGCTGGAAAAGCAGGATTTGAGAGGAGTACGCTTTTATGAAGCGGATCTCTCGGATGCCAATCTACAGAAGGCAGACCTCAGAGATTGCGACCTGACCAGAGCTATTTTAGCTCATGCCAAGCTACAGGGAGCCGATTTACGTGGTGCTAATATGGATGGAGTCGATTTTAAAGCATTTGTTGTCAAAGCTGCACGGATGGATCGAGACCAAGCTCTAGCATTCTTGCGCTCGTATGGTGCGAAGGTCGATTGAAACGGGTTACTTGCTGCTGCATTGCAATTGTATACACAGGTGACCAGAAATTTCGTGTGAAAAATGTCATTGAGCCTACCCCTGTTCTATAGCAAAATTACAATGTTAAATAAACCCATTAATTAACTTTTAATGGGTTGGTTTTCATTTCCGGCACGAATCACGGAATTGCCAGGATACGTGTTCAAGTGCAGGGCAGGAGGTGTGGATCAAGTTGAAACAGTTACTTTTAGGTAATGAGGCTATTGCATTAGGGGCTTTACAGGCAGGCGTTCATCTGGTGACAGGATACCCGGGAACTCCTTCCACCGAAGTATTGGAGACGATTGCGGTTCATAAAAGCAGGGCCGTGTACGTGGAATGGTCTGTAAACGAAAAGGTAGCGCTGGAGGTTGCCGCTGGAGCGTCCTATACAGGTGCGCGTTCTCTGGTTACTATGAAGCAGGTCGGGCTTAATGTAGCGTCTGATCCGTTGCTGTCCCTTAGCTATATCGGTGTTAAAGGAGGGATGGTCATTCTCGTAGGAGATGATCCGGGTCCTTTTTCCTCTCAAACCGAACAAGACACTCGTCACTTTGCACGCTTTGCTAATTTACCTGTTTTAGATCCCAGTTCCCCCCAAGAAGCTTATGAAATGGTTCAGTATGCTTTTGAACTGTCTGAGCTGGTAAAGCTTCCTGTATTGCTCCGTCCGACAACCCGAATTTGTCATTCGAGTAGTACCATTGATGTTACAGAAGAACCACGGAGCGTTCATGAAATCGAAGGGTTCATCAAAAGTCCGAAATGGGTCATCTTCCCAAGCCTTTCTTACAGAAAGCATATTCAACTGGAGCAGCTTCAGGTGGAGCTGTCACGTATGTTTTCAGAATCCGGGTTGAATCGCATCACGGGCAGCGGAACAAAGGGAATTGTGGCATCCGGAATTGCTTACACCTATGTGCAGGAAATCGTCAGCACCGAACATTTGGATGTGAAAATATTGAAGATAGGTACGCCCTATCCTTTTCCTGCTGAAATGGCAGCCTCTTTTCTCACGGGAGTGGATCAGGCTCTGATTGTTGAAGAACTGGACCCTGTTATTGAGGAAAGTCTGATAGAGGTATGCTATTACCATGATTTAGATATCAAAATTATAGGCAAGAAAACAGCGCATTTCCCTTATGCAGGTGAGTATACGTATGAAATGGTTAGAAAGCAGTTGCTATCCTTCCTGGATATCCAGGAGGACGGTAAAGAGAATGAATTGGAAATGGCAGCTGGGCTTCCGTTACCGATACGTACACCCACCTTATGCTGTGGCTGTCCTCACCGAGCTTCCTTTTATGCGGTGAAAAAGGCATTGCGCAAACAAAAGGTAATTTTCACAGGCGATATCGGGTGCTATACGTTGGGCAATGCCAAGCCGCTTGAAATGGTGGATACCTGTTTATGTATGGGGGCTGGTGTAACGATGGCTCAAGGGTTAAAAAGAGTGCAGCCTGACACCAAGCTGATTGCATTTATTGGAGACTCGACCTTTTTTCACTCCGGAATTACGGGGATGATTAACGCTGTCTATAACCAGTCAGATATAACGATTGCTATTTTGGATAACCGTACCACCGCTATGACGGGCAAACAGCCGCATCCTGGGAATGGTCGCAACTTAATGGAATCTGGAGCACGTCCCGTGGATATCTATGGCTTGGTTCAGGCATGTGGTGTTCAGAATGTTCATAAGGTGGACCCTTTTGATTTGGAAAAATCAATTCATACTGTGCGTGAAGCGGTACAATTTGTAGGTCCTTCGGTGGTTATTTTTGAATCACCGTGTGTGTCCCGAGATACGTTTGGAGTTCCGCAGACTGTAACAGAAGACTGTATTTCCTGTAAAACATGCGTCAACGATTTGGGTTGTCCTGCCATTACCTTATCCCAAATGAAAGTTGAAATTGATCCGGTTCAATGCACGGGCTGTACGCTGTGTACTCAAATATGCCCGGTTGAAGCGATTGGAAGTGTGACATGAATTCAAAAGCGAACCCTAATATAATGATTGCGGGTGTTGGTGGTCAGGGTATTATTTTTGCTTCCAAATTGGTGGCCCGAACGGCAATGAATGCCGGGTATCATGTACAGACGGCTGAAACTATTGGAATGGCTCAGCGGGGAGGCATGGTTGTCAGTCATATCAGGATAAACGAGAAGAGCGTTAGTCCTATTATTCCGTTAGGAAAGGTGGATGCGCTCATTGGTTTTGAATTGTTTGAATTGGCTAGAAATTTGCCCCGGTTATCCGCGACGGGTAGATGTATAGGCAACAGCGAGGGAATGCTTTCGTCTCAAATAGAACCGGTTCCCAAGAGTTTGGGAGGTAATGTAGGCGCTGCACAGGTGGTGGAACATATTCGGCGAATCAGTCCGGGTTCTCTGTTGCTCCCGTGCCAAACATTATTACAAAAGCTCAAGCTAAGTCCCAGGTTGAATGTATTTATGCTGGGTTTAGCAGCACAGCAGGGTATTTTCCCATTTGATGAAGAGGCGTTGGAGCATACGATGCGAGAATGTATGCCTAAGCATGTTCTGGAGCAAAATCTGAGAGCGTTGCATGAAGGAGGTAAAGCGAGTATATAAAAAAAGCTGAATTACCTGCTCGCCCACGGTCTAATGGGTTAATGATATCTTAAAGGGAGATGTCCTTACAATTTCAAAAACTTCATTTCTTCTGTATTAGGACTTTTGAAGGACAGGCATATATCATCCTCAAGCCCATTGTTCTTACTGCAAAGGAAACCTTATAATACGATAGATTTATGGAGTAAGGGGGCAAGACCGTGATGAGAGCGGGAGTCAGAAGTCGGGAAAGTAGACAGTTATTACTGGAGGCAGGGGCTGAAGAGTTCGCTCAGACGGGTTTTTATCAGACAAAGGTAAGTTCAATTGCGGCACGTGCGGGATTGACGCAGCCTGATTTTTATAATCATTTTGAGAGTAAGGAGCAGATGTATGAGGAGCTTGTCGAGAGCTTCCGTGTGTTGATGATTGAGACGGTCCGATGCATGAAGGGGGAACCGCATCAAAGCCAAGCTGAAATTATGAGCCGGGGACAAGTGTTTATGGAATCCATTTTTCGTATGTTATCCAATAATCCGGCGATAACCCGTGTCGGATTTTACCAGGCGGCGGACTCGGTGCGTATCAAGGCAGAAATGGCAGGTCATATTAAAAAGCATCTGCTTGCGGCACAGCGACAGGGCTCTTGCCGTGAGGAATTAGATCCAGAGGTGACGGCGGAATGCGTCGTTGGCTTGATTGAACGGTTGACGTTAACCAAATTACTGACTGGACGTGAATGTCCATCCGTGCTTGCCAAGCAGACACGAAGCCTGCTGTATCAAGGCATGCTATTGAATGAAGGATAACGGAACCCAAGCGAAAAGACCTACATTTGGGCGGGAGGCGCGGCATCTGTACCTATCATGGTTGGCAACATACGCATAAGATGCTTTTGTAAACCATGAAGGGAGGAATCAGCATGTCTGGATTAGGCGCTGGTTATGGAGCTTTCACATCTACAGGAGCGATTCTGGTACTTTTCATTTTGCTCGTTATTATCTCTAAAGCATTCGTTATCTAACTCGTTGTTAACAATCTGAATTGAATTCAGGCGATTTGTTTGTAATCAACGAAGAGAGGAGGAATTTGAGATGGGTGAAGTAGAAAGAGGTTATGGCGGTGGCTGCTGCGGCATGTTTACTTCCACTGGTGTTATTCTGGTTCTCTTCATTTTGCTGGTAATCATTACTCGTATTTGTTTCATCTAAATTCTATATTCATGGGCTTGAGCGCTGGTGCTTTAGGCCTATGACCATGCAAGCCGGAATAGGAACCGTCTCCAATAGGGACGGTTTCTTTTGTTTCTCCAAAGTAATAAAATACAGTATGCAGAGAACCACTGGATATGAAGTGACCCCATAAAGTTAGACAGATTATATCATTAGGCAACTTGTTGGACATGAGTTCGGTACTGTACCGGACTCATGCCTTTTAGTTTTTCCTTAATTGGCTTGTTATTGTAATAATCGATGTATATTGATAACTCTTGTTTAAAATGTTGTTTGTAATCTGAAGGAGTTCTTGTATCAAAATTCGGGTATCAGCTGTGTTGGACATATGCTCCTGTGAGGAGACGTTATCAAACAAAGTAAATTCATGTTGGCGTATTCTCCTGTTTCGGTACTACAATCGCCAGCCGATCCGATAGATTTCCTTTCGGTAACCTCGATCATAAATGATTGACTGCCCTTAATACGACTCCCCCTCTGTTATACATTTCTACTAATATAGGAGTTTTTAAGACAGTGTTTACAACAATAATAGGAACGTTTGTTCCTGTTTATTTTATTATATTTGGTTGTAGAACCATAGCATCATCTTCCTTATGTTGTAGAACAATGAAAATAGGAGGATGTAGAATATGGAAGCTACAGATATTGTTTCGCTTGTTACAAATGTCGGTTTTCCGGTTACACTTTGCTTTATTCTGATCCGTTACGTCTTACAGACTATTGGTGAGAAATTGGATCGCCTAGATCAATCACTGTCACAACTAACGCAAGTGATTCAATCTATCACGACAAATAAAGCGAAAAATGAGGAATGAAGGCCCTGCCTTCACCGATCATGCCAGGACGCTCTCTTCCCGGTTTAGGCGCTCTCGTTATCGCCTGGAGTAACCCCGCTACATCAGCCCGTTCGGTCTTTTACCTGCCTTTCCCTTTGGTTCTTCTACTTTGACCTCGCTGCGCAGCTCCAGCGTGTTCCAACCGCCTGTAGCTCTCTCCTTTCCACCAATTCGGAATCCCAGGAACGCCCCTCGCGCTTACATATTTACCTTAACAAACCCGGTTGTAAATTGGCCAAGTATTTTACCTATATAAGTGAAAGGGAAAGCGGCAACCGCCATTGCTAGGGAATAGCAATCTTCGGTTGATTCCTCCGATTTCTCTTAAACAAAACAAGCAAATCGGCAAGTCTCGGTTTACGCTAATAAATAGGAGGAATCATTCATGTCTTGTTCTCAACCAAATTTAACCCCTGTTGCGTTGTCGGCCATTCCGTCTCCGGTTCTTTCTAGCGGATATTCTCCCATTTCGGGGCAACGCTTGTATGTCTGCGATAACCCGGAACCATTGGGTTCCAGCACCTTCACAACCCCAATCATTACCTTATGGCAAGATAGCGTCCCTAGCACGACTTCTGTCCGATACCGGGTGTTCATGTGGCATCACAATGACACTGGACATGCAATCAAATATGGATTGACTGTTGGGAACGGCGGAGCCAGCCCCATCAAAGTAAGCTCCATCAAGTACGAAACAACGGTGACTTCCAACAACGGAGATATTCTAACGAATGCCGGACTTTGCCTGGCGAAAGCGCTCCTGGGACAAACCCTGACCGCAGGCAATACAAGCGTAACCGTTCCAGCCAATTCAGTAAGAACTGTTAAGGAGTTCACGTTGGACGTAGGACAAGTCCGCGGCCTGGTTATGGAGTTCACGCTTTCGAGTTCTTCAGCTATGGCAGCAAAAATTCGTACAGTGGCAGCAGAAAGCACATCGGCCATGCTTAACACCCATCAAGGGCCTGTTATCGGGAGCCTACTGAAGCATCCACGGGGAACATGGAACTATGCCAATGTTCAAGGAAGCAACGCCACGCTGACCCTAGGAAGCAGCGGAACATCCAATAGCGTAGCGATCCTTGATGATCCGGCCGTTTTCCCTGGTACACTGGCAAACCAAGCATCGTTCGGTGGTATTTACAAGTTCAACTTGAACCTTCGGAATACTTCGGGTAGCACGCAGACGGTGAATCTGTACTTGAATCCACGCGGTGGCCTGTTCGCGGGTGCTATTAAAGTAGGCAATAATGCCGTCAATGGTATTGCTAAAACAAAACCGACGACAGAAGCGGTAAAAATCGCCTTCTTCTCCCTAGCTAACGGACAATCTGTGAATGTGCCGATTCAAGTAACTACAGCAGGCGGCAGTTCTACCCCAATCGCCTTCTTTGCACGTAAAGCCTAACCCAGGCTTACGCCCTCCCAAAAAAACAATTCCTACAGTTTCTTTGTAGGAATTGTTTTTTTTTGATTTCTATTCCATTTACCCCTATTATTGAGTTAAATTGAAACCTATTTGGTTAAATTTCCGTCTATCTTTATATCATACAACTTGGAGGCGAATGAAATATGAAACGTGTTATCAAAGTCGGGCTGGCTGGTATCCTTCTTACTTCCGTATTTAGCGCAGGTGCTTACGCTGCAACTATAGCTCCTAAAGTCTTTGTACATGGGCACAGCGTCGAATCCGGCGCTGCACCTAAAATCATCAACGGATCAGTTTATGTACCACTTCGTGCGATATCGGATGGCCTAGGAGCAGATATTCAGTGGGACAACAAAAGCAAATCGGTTTATGTCAATTCTGATCCCAATTTCGAGCGTGAAGTCAGCAGTGTATCGTATGTCAATAACCGTAATCTAGCGTTTCAATGGATTATGGCCTATGATGAGCGACGGAAGGAAGATGTAACTGCCTTAAACGCACCGAATTTCAAGACCGATCTTTATCAGGAAAGTTTCCCTGCCGGAACGTATAATATGGGTTCCATTGTAGAAATGCAGCCTGTTGACCGAACTGAAAACAGCTTAACTGTACGTATTGTGCAACGAGTCACCGCAGAAGATAATTACAAAGTCAAAGTAGAAAAATGGAAATTCACTTTTGAGGGAACTCATAAAATTAAGTCCGTGATGATCGTGCCGAAGTCAGCTCAATATTTGGACCGCTACACCTTGTTCCCAGGAACAAGTTTTGGGAAGTAATAATCTAGTTTTGTATGGCTCTTAGACTCTGCATGGAGAGTACAGCTCTAAGGGGGAATTTTCTAGTGAAGTGACCCCGTAAAGTTAGACAGATTATATCATTAGGCAACTTGTTGGGCATGAGTTCGGTACTGTACCGGACTCATGCCTTTTAGTTTTTCCTTAATTGGCTTGTTATTGTAATAATCGATGTATATTGATAACTCTTGTTTAAAATGTGCGATACTTTGGAATTCCATTACATACAGAAACTCAGATTTCATGATGCCGAACAAGTTCTTGATGACGGCATTGTCGTAGCAGTTACCTTTACGGGACATACTTTGCTTGAGACCCCGTTCTTTGAGGGTATGACGATACTTCTTCATGCGTACCAGGCTTTTTAAGCCTAGTACCTTCATCAATCGTTGCACCTTTTTATGATGAACACGATGACTGCGATTGACTAACTCATCTCGAATACGGCGATAACCGTAACGCCCCTGATGCTCCTCGTAAATCGCTTGAATCATGTCTTTTAACTCAGAGTCTTTGTCTGGCATATCCAATGTATTCACCCAGCAGTAATACGTGCTACGTGGAATATCTGCGAGCTGTAGGAGTGCTTTCACCGAAAATTCGTTCCTTAGTTCATAGACGACTTGCGCTTTGTCTTGTTTGGTGATTTTTCCTTGTTTTGAACTAAGGCATTCAACTTTTTTAAATAAGCGTTCTCCATACGCAAACGTTCTACCTCTTTTTGTAAAGCCTTCACAGCCCCCTCTACAGGCCTTGTATAGACGTTCCATATTTTTTTCATATGATTAAGTGCGTCTAGTTTATCCTGTTCAGAATACGATGTATAGCGCTTTTTAAAGACCTCTTTACCATGGTGCTCATATGTCTAATCCAATTTAATAGGACAGTATGATGGAGTCCTATCGATTTCGCAATCGATTCCATGCTTTCCGATCCATTTTGATAACGCATAACTGCTTGTAATTTTTCGCCCGGACTAAACTTAGCCATAGAAAAACTGCACCTCCAATGTTAGATGGTGTCTAACAATTGGGGTGCAGTTCAATACAGGTTATTCGCCTGAACATCATCCAGTGGTTCTTTATGCCCAGTGTGTAATTCTCGCCATGGACGTCCAAGGGTTTTGTCGGTTAGCTATGATGCTGCGTATCACGGTTTAAAAGCAACTGTACGTGAATGGAATTTGTGATGTATACCTATGTAGCGTAGCAAGCTGTAGTTATAGCATTTTTTTGAGTTGGGATATACGGGCTTGGGAAACCTCAAGTATCTTTGCATATTCGTGCTGTGCTGCACTGGGGTGCTTTTGCATCAATTCTTTTAGGCTTTCGATCATCTGTTGCGTCGATCGACGTAGACGTTTGGATTGCTTCAATGGCCTTTCCCTGTTGGAGAAAATCGATTTGGACGGCCTCGTGATAGGGGTGGAATTTGTACCATTCTTCAAATCATGAATACATTCCCCACAAACAAAGCTGTCTCTGAAATAAGTCAATTGCTCCGTCGAACCACACATTTTACACGTCACCCCGGTATATTTTCGTAAGGCGAGAATACCCGTTTCCTCATCAGCAAAAATCTCAACAGGATCACCCATCTTGTAATCCATTGAAATACGCATCTCTTTGGGAATGACGATACGACCTAACGCATCTAAGGGACGTGTCATACCTGTACTTTTCAAATGATAACCTCCTTTATTTTATATTTTTATAATACTAAACAAAGAGGAGAAAAAAGAATAGGCTTAGAGGAGCAATCGCATATATAAAGTAAACTGTTGAAAAGTATATAAAAAAACTCCATAAGCTGGTATTATGAGTTTTAGATGAACATTACCCGACTTGGACAAGCTGGATTATATCCGGAATTGCTCTGGGCTGTATGAGTTGCGGTGATCCCGAGCGCGGCGTGTATAAGTGGACGTTAAATGAAGAACAAAGCCGTCCCTTTATCAAAAAGGCTGTAAAGAATATGAAAAGGGATGAACAGGAAGCCCATAAAGTGGTCTGCTGCTCATCCCTTTTGTGCGTAAACAGGTTTACATGCTGCTGTGTGTCGTTCCCATGCCTTGCTGACTGCTGTTTCCGTAGTGCTGCCCGCTACCACTGTTTACATAATGTTGTCCGTTCGTTCCCATATGCTGCGGCAAGCTGTGATTCATGTGGCTTCCTGTACCATAGGAGGAGGGTTGCATACTGCGGGAGGCGTAGTTATCGCCAAATCCGGGCTGAGTCATTTGACTGCTGGAGCGGATGGAATTTTCCAACTGACTACATAATTGAATAACTTGCTGGCATTGCTGCACAGCTTGTTGGTGGTGCTGGATTGCGGTTTGGATCATTTGAGCCGCATTGCGTTCGCGTTGCACCAAATTCTCAAGACTGGATGCATTTTGTTGCTCCTGTTGCAGCAATTGCTGATACATCGTTGTCCCTTGCTGTGTTTGTTGAACCAGTTGCTGCATAATTTGTTCACATTGACGAAGCTGCTGTTGTGGAGACATGTTATTGTTGTACATTGTTATCAATCTCCTTCACCGGATGGTTTTGGGTTCCAAACCCTCATATATTGTGGCGAAGGAAGACGGTAATTATACGCGGATTTTGGTTACAGACTAGCTACCAGAATAGCCGTAAATTCCTCCAGGAATACACGATCTTCGTGGTCAAAGCGGGCTTTTAGCGGGCTGCCAATGTCCAGCACTCCCCGCAGTTCCCCGTTCTTGATGAGGGGGATGACGATTTCGCTGTTGGAAGCCGCGTCACAGGTGATATGTCCCGGGAACGCATGGACATCTTCTACGACAAGGGTCCGTCGCTCCACTGCGGCTGTACCGCATACACCGCGTCCCAGCGGAATCCTTATACACGCGGGCTGGCCCTGAAATGGACCGAGTACAAGCTCAGTTCCATCATAGAGATAAAATCCACTCCAGTTAATATCCGGCAGAAAATGACCAAGCAACGCAGAAGCGTTCGCCAGGTTTGCAATGGTATTGGGTTCATCATGAATGAGTGCCCGGAGTTGTCCGAGAACCGATTCAAATTGTTCGTGACGTGTGCCTTCGTAAGGGATAGCTTGAAACATGTAGAGTCCACGCTCCTATAAGTGATTTTTCACCATTATACGTTGTATGTATCAGCAGAAAAAGGTAATTCTGCAAGCTGCTCTTACCAATGGTTAATTAATTTAATTTTAACGATTGTATATATTCAGTCAAGAGAAAAATACATGTTAACCTTTCGCTACTCTCCGTACTCTAATCTGTGTATAACATCATTCAGGAAAAGAACAGGAGTTGTCTGACGCAGGAAAGCTTTCTGACACCGCATGACGATTTGTTCAGCATTACTGGAGCAGGGTGTTTGCGTTTGTTGGAGGGGTATGCTTAAATGTAGCGTATATTTATTGTCACTTTGATACTGGAAGGATGATTGAGCATGTGCGCATATGCATGTAAGGGGCATATACCACCGCTGGAAAGCCCGCGTCTTCGGCTCCGAAAGATGGAAACCGGGGATGCTGCTACGATGTTTGCCTGCTGGTCTGATCCGGAGGTTCACCGTTATATGAACCTTACGGGGATGTCCGGGCGTGAGGATGCGGTGGATATGATCGAGTTGTTAAATGAGCTGGCGAAGACGGAGGATGCGTTGCGCTGGGGCATAGAGCTGAAGGAGGACGGGAAGCTGATCGGCAGCTGTGGCTTTAATTATTGGCAGACCGAGGGAGCCTATAAAGCCGAAATCGGCTACGAGTTGGCTAAGCCCTATTGGAGAAAGGGCTATATGTCGGAGGCGCTGCGGCTGGTGCTGTCTTTCGGGTATGACACAATTCGGCTGAATCGGATGGAAGCGTTGGTGGACCCGCGAAATACGGGATCGCAAGCCCTGTTGTCCTCTATGGGCTGGACGCAGGAAGGGCTGTTACGGCAAGTGCAGCATACGTCTACAGGCTTTAAGGATATGCTGATGTACTCCTTGCTGCATGGAGAATGGCTCAGACTGGAGGCGAAGCGAAGTGCTGTTTCAGTATAACGGAGGTTCGTCGCTGCTGCACAGGCTAGGGCCATTAAGTAAGCTGATTCTGGTGGGATGCTTTAGCCTGCTGTCAATGGCATGGGATTCAATACTGCATGAAGCTGCACTGTTGGTTGTACTGATCGTTGCGGCTTGGTTTGGGGCAGGCTTAACGTTGGCACGCCAGCTTCGGGCCATGTCATTTCTGATTGGTCTGGGTATTCCGTATTTTATATTGTCCATTCTGGCGATTCGGGAAGGACATATCGTGGGGGCCTGGGGGCCGATTTGGATTACAGCGGAAGGGCTGGATATCGCAGGGGCGTTGACGCTGCGTATTTTTGTGCTGTTTTTGGCCTCGTATATTTATCTGTCGACAACTGATCCCAGAGATTTTGTACAGGCTTTAAATCTGCGTTTGCGTGTTCCTTATCGATTTGCGTTCGGTATTTCGGTGGCGCTGACGTTTCTCCCCTTATTGGAAGAGGAAGGACGTACTATAATGGCGGCACGGCGTGTGCGTGGACAGGAACCGCCGCGAGGGCTGCGGAACCGGCTATCATGGTGGGGCGGGTACGCGGCTGCTGTGTTGGTGAATGCCGTGAGGCGAGTTCAGCAGACAGCGCTGGCAATGGAGGGCAAAGGCTTTGGTGCTTATGCAGACCGGACTTATCTTCGCACGCTGGATAGTCGTCGTTCCGGCTATGTATGTGCTGTGGTTGCTGTATTAGGTACTGCTGTTTTATGGTGGAGCTTATAAGGAGCATCCTCTTTTTTCGATCTTATTGTCAACCATATGAATAAATTATGGTTGACAATAAGGGTGTGTGTGAATACATTTAAAAAGTAATAATTTATATTTGGAGAGGAGATAGGGAATTACATATGAAGGAATCCCGTATTTTTGCAAGGTTTACGACGCTGGATATCGTACTTATGGCGATGCTGGCAACGTTGAATGGAGTCATGACCGTTTATTTGTCGATGATTAACAAAACATTAAACAGTCTGGGGGGGCCTATCGCTACTTCTTCCATTGTTGGACTGTACATGATATATGGTTTGCTGGCCTACTATATTATTCGTAAGCCGGGTACAGCGGTTATTGCTTATTCATTTGGTGCAGTGGTGCAGTCCTTTATAGGCTCTGCTTACGGATTTGTTGCTATCATCGCGGCGGCTGTCTGTTATATGATCGTTGCTGAGCTGGTATTTGCCTTGTTGCGATATCGACACTGGAATGCGGTCTCGCTGATGCTGGTGGGTGGAGCTATGGTTCCGTTGTGGTTTATCATGGCAGCCAATATGTTTGGCTACATGCATTGGGGCTGGAAGGTGCTGACGATCACACTGCTCGTGCGTATCCTGAGCGGTATTGTGCTGTGCGGTCTGCTCACGAAAGCGTTGGGCGATGCCTTGAATCGTACGGGGCTGTTGAAACGGTTTGAGCTGGGGCGCGCTTCACGTGCATAGCACTTGTCATGGGCGAGGCTGTATTCTTCAAGAACAGGGATAGAGGGTATTTCGGTTATGAATGAACATAGCGATTATGGTTCTGGATGTAAAATAGCCATTTCCATGAAGGATTTCGGCTATCGGTATGATGATCAGGTGGAACCCGCGTTACATGGCTTGATGCTGGACATTGCAGTGGGCGAGCATGTTGCGATTGTCGGGGCCAGCGGAAGTGGAAAGTCTACGCTGTGCCAGCTTCTCCATGGAGGATTGTCCCGTTCCGGTGAAGGGGAACGGACTGGGGAGCTGACCGTGTACGGGTTGGACCCGGACACGGCTGACCTGGCGGCTGTCGCCTCTACCATCGGTGTTGTGCTTCAAGACCCGGATGCCCAACTGGTGCAGGGAATCGTCGAAGACGAGATTGCCTTCGGACCGGAGAACCTGCGCGTGCCTCCGGCGGAAATAGCGCAGCGCCTGACGGCTGCGCTAGAGGCCGTCGGCCTTGCCCCCGAGCGCGACTCCTTCGTGCGTCGCCTCTCGGGCGGACAGCGCCAACGCACCGCTATCGCTGCGGTGCTGGCGCTGGAAGCGCCGCTCGTCGTGTTCGACGACGCAGCGGCGCAGCTGGACCCGCCGGCCCAAAGCGACTTCGCCCTGCTATGCCGGCGGCTCCATGCCGCAGGCCGGACGGTGGTCACCGTGTCCGGCCGTATGGACGATGCCGCGCGGGCAGCGCAGCGCGTCATCGTGTTGGAGGGCGGGGCCGTGCAACTGGAAGGCCCGCCTGAAAAGCTGCTGCGCGAGCATGGCGCGCAGCTGGCCGCCTTGGGGCTGCTGCCCTCTCCCGTAGGGAGGGGAGGCGTGCCCCAAGGGCCGGGGGCGAAGCCCGGCCTGCCGTTGTTGGAGGTGAAGGAGCTGGCCTTCACCTATCCCGGCAGTGGCCGGGCAGCACTGGCAGGCGTGAGCCTTGCCCTTGCGCCCGGCGAACGAGCCGTGCTGCTAGGCGAGAACGGCTCCGGCAAAACAACGCTCGGCAAGCTGCTGATGGGCCTCCTGCCTGCACCCAAGGGGTGCATGTGGTGGGAGGGTCAGGATATGGCGAAGCTGCCGATCCATCAATTGGCCGCCGGGATCGGCTACGTGTTCCAGCAACCGGAGCATCAGTTCGCGGCTATGACGGTGTGGGACGAATGCTTGTACAGCGTCCGCGTCAAGCTTGGATTACGGGCTGGAGAGCCGATTCCTGCTGCGTATGAGGAACGGGCGCAGCGTTTGCTGACAGCCGCCCGGCTGGATCACAGGCTGGATTCCTCTCCGTACCTGCTGAGTGGCGGTGAAAAAAGGCTCTTAAGCGTAGCTGCGCAATTCATTCTGCCCAAAAAGCTTTACATTTTGGATGAGCCTACTGCCGGAACGGATTATGAAGGAGCGAACATCCTGCTTCGCATGTGCGCTGAACAAGCGGACCAGGGAGCAGCCTTCCTGATCATCACCCACGATATGCAGTTCGCTGAGAGCTTTTCCAGCCATATTCTGTTCATGGAAAAGGGGCAGATCAAAGAAGCGGAGAGTGCCCGGGATTTATCATACGATTACAGTTGACAAAATTTAAGGATATGCAGACAATAATATATATACATCGTACAAAACAGGCGGCCTATATAGGCCGCCTGTTTACGATTATGCAGTGCAGGTAATACCAATCCTGTGCAGTCGAATTGTACAGGTGCAACGCAGTTTACACAAGGAAAGGATTTGTGATTTGCTTGGGAAAAGATAAACCCATGAAGCGCGGGCTCGTGCTGACCGGTGTTCTGTTGGCCACCTTTCTGGCCGCGATTGAGGGAACCGTCATCGGTCCTGCCGGACCGACTATTGTTAGTGAACTGGGCAGCGTGAATTTGCTCAGCTGGATTTTTACGGCCTATTTGCTGACGATGGCTGTAACTACACCTATTTTCGGCAAGCTTAGCGATTTATTTGGCCGCAAACCAATTTTTCTGATCGGCTGTTCATTGTTCATACTTGGTTCTTTGCTTTGTATGCTGGCTGGTAGCATGGAGCAGCTTATTTTGTACCGGGCTATTCAAGGGATTGGAGCGGGCGGTGTGATTCCCGTTACCTTTACCATTATCGGAGATATATACAAATTGGAGGAACGCGGCAAAGTTCAGGGAATGATCAGCTCGGTATGGGGGATTTCTTCCCTGATCGGGCCTTTGCTGGGTGGTTACGTGGCCACTTATTTTGGCTGGGAATGGATTTTCGGTTTTAACGTTCCTTTTGGACTGCTGGCGATGTTCTTCATCGCCCGTTACCTGCGGGAGCAGGTAGCCAAGCGCACCGCGCGCATAGACGTGCCGGGAGCCGTTGCCTTTACCATTGGAATGACAGCCCTTTTGCTCGTATTGGCACTGGGCGGACAGTATATCGGCTGGGCTTCTCCTGAATTGCTGGCCTTGGCCGCCGTAGCTATTTTATTCCTGATTCTGTTTTTGATTATCGAAAAACGCGCTCAGGAACCGATGGTGCCGCTAAAGCTGTTTCGGATACGGGATATCGCGTTTTCCTGTGCCGCAGCACTGCTGGTCAGTTCTCTGCTGATCGGGCTGACCAGCTACCTGCCGCTTTGGATTCAAGGCGTACATGGTGGAGATGCCGCTTCATCCGGTCTGGCACTGGCGCCGATGTCAGTAGGATGGCTGTTCGGCTCCATGATCGGTGGACGCATTTTGCTGACTTTGGGTTCGCGTCGAACCTCATTAGTCGGGCTGACCCTGATTGGATTGGGTGCCTTCGTGATGACCTTGATGGGCCAAACGGCGCCGATCTGGCTGCTGTTCTTGTCCACATTATTGTATGGATTGGGCTTTGGCTTCTCCATGACCGTGTTTACGATGGTTGCCCAGTCTTCGGTCGGGTTCCAGTTGCGTGGTGCATCTACAGCATTGAATACGTTCCTGCGCACACTGGGGCAAACCATTGGTGTCGCAGCCTTCGGTTCATGGCTGAATGATCGCATTGCTGCCCAGACAGCAGACGGACAGCTTACACAGCAGGGGGTTACGCAGGAGGATATTAACGGTCTGCTTGCACCTCATGCCTCACAAAGTTTGAGTGACAAGACTGCCGGCTTGCTTCGTTCTGTGTTGGAAAACAGTCTGCATTCTCTGTTCATCATCATGTTCGTTATTGCAGTCATTAGCTGGTTTGTCGTCCTCGGACTTCGGAACCGTCCACCGGGTACGGAGGAAGAAGCAAGTAAGCCTACAAAGGCCGCACAGGGAGGAACTGCATAGGAATAGAGGAATCGTAGATCGTTTCCTTGTTACATGTAGCGCTTGCCAACAGAATGATTAGCGATCGTAGCGGTAGCTTGGGACAGGAAAATAATGTCCAGAGCTGCCGCTATTTTATTTAATCTGCATCTTTCGAAAGCTCCACAAGTTCAGCTTATATAGATTTGAAACAGAATGGATTAGCAGTTTTCGCCGTAGAGGCATCTGGATAATACATCCTATGAACCTTGAAGATGTTTTTTTATTTTCAATAAATACCATATGCGAATAATTTTATGAGTAAATTAGTGGTAAAAAGGTATGGTTACACATGTATATAATATTTTCTCAAAAAATTCAGGGGCCCTAAAGTACCATTTTTCTGAATCCGTTTACAAATAGATTTTTCTATGAATTTTTTTGAATGATTTTGAAGGAAAATGAAGCGACCTACCTGGGAAAAAAGAATATGCAAAAAAAACAAGAAACAAATTTTACCTAATGTAAGTGAAATGAAATAAAATGGGATTTTCAGAAATTCACTAGGAAAATATGAGGATAGAGCTCAAGAGGTCTCCTTCTTTAGCCATGAATAAAAGGGGAGATCTAGTCTATATCAATCGTTAAGCATTAAATATAGAATGGCCCTACCAACATAAAAGTTGGGTATCTGATACAGGGAAGAATAATCAAAAAGGGAGATGGAGTACTTGAAAATTAACAAATGGTTCAGAAATGCAGCAACCGTAACGGTAGCAACTACCTTGCTGTTAGGAGGCGGCATTCAAGCTTTTGCGAAGGAAAAAGACAGTGCTGATCTCGAGGAAGACAGCAGGTTTACCCAAATCACGCGTCATGATATGCTGAATATTTTCAAACAGCAGGGCAAAGAAAAATATGAGGTTCCATCCTTTGATGCATCTACCATCAAAAATATTCCTTCAGCAAAAGGCCGCGACGGGTCGGGCAAGCTGATTGATCTGGATGTATGGGATACTTGGCCGTTACAAAATGCCGATGGCACGATAGCTAATTACAAGGGGTACAACATTGTTTTTGGACTGGCAGGCGATCCTAAAAGAGCAGAGGATACGTTTGTCTATCTGTTCTATCAAAAAGCAGGCAACACCTCGCTGGAAGGCTGGAAAAATGCCGGAAGAGTATTTAAGGATAACGATAAATTCCTTGCAAACGATCCAATCCTGAAGAATCAGGCGGAGGAATGGTCCGGTTCTGCTACTTTAACGTCGGATGGAGCAGTGCGTTTATTTTATACGAGCAGACAGCCTTTTGAGCCGGAAAACAAACTATACGGCAAGCAAACCTTGGCTACGGCCCAAATTAATCTTTCTCAACCCAATGACGAAACCCTGAAAGTGGATGGCATAGAGGACCTCAAATCGATTTACGATGCTGGCGACGGGAAAATTTATCAGAATGTTCAGCAAAGCGTGGGAGTAAACCTAGATAATCACACATTCAGAGACCCTCACTACATTGAAGATCAAGGGAAAAAATATATCATATTTGAAGCGAACACGGGTACAGAGACGGGCTATCAGGGAGAGGATTCCCTTTATAAATCTGAGTATTATGGCGGGAATAACGAATTTTTCACGAAAGAGCTACAAAATCTGCAGCAAAGTCCCAAGAAAAACGGGGCCGAAGTGGCAAACGGTGCTTTGGGAATCGTGGAATTAAATAATGATTATACGTTGAAAAAAGTGATGGACCCGCTAATTGCATCCAATCTGGTAACCGATGAAATTGAACGAGCGAATGTTTTTAAAATGAATGGTTTGTGGTATTTGTTTACAAGCACCAGAGGTTCCAAATCTACCGTTGATGCGATTAGCAACGACGATATTTACATGTTAGGCTACGTGTCGACTTCCTTGACAGGGCCTTATAAACCGTTAAATGGAACCGGTCTCGTTCTTCATCACGATCTGGATCGTGAGGATATTACATGGACGTATGCCCATTTTGCTATTCCACAAGGCAAAGGAAATAATGTCGTAGTAACCAGCTATATGACAAACCGCGGACTTTTCGCGGATCACAAATCCACTTTTGCGCCGAGCTTCCTGCTGAACATTAAAGGCTCCAAAACTTCTGTTGTGAAGAACAGAATCTTGGAACAAGGGCAAATCACGATTGACCCAACGGACGACAAGAAAGTTTCACCATATGACTATGGGAAGAAGAAGTAAGAGGGTAGTCGCTCAAGCGAGAGAGTAAAGCAAAAAAAGTGAAGGAAAACACGATGCTTTTTTCGACGTTTTCCTTCACTTGGAAAGTCCGGTGGGACGATATTGGGGGCTAATATTTATGTCCCTGGCTCAGTAGCTTGGTGAATCTGGGGTTACCTTTGATGTACCGAGCCGTCCCATACCGGACGATACATATCGTGCAGTGCAGTGAGAGGGTGGGAACCGACCGTTCCCGCATGCTCATCAGACTATCCAGACAATAAAAGTTGGGAGGATCGTCATGATGAAAAACATAGCTTCCAAGAGCATTTGGATACGATCCGTGGTAGCCATCGTGGGCTTAAGTATTTTAATAGCGCTCGGCTGGAGCCTGTATCACCCGGTTAAAAGTGAGAGTTCAGAAACACAGAAGATGCCGACTTACCGGGCAACCTATCATTTTACCGTTCCAGACAAGTGGAAAAATGATCCTCAGCGGCCCATTTATTTGGATGGAAAATATCATTATTACTATTTATATAATCGTGACTATCCCCAAAAGAATGGTACAGAATGGCGGCATGCGACGTCTACCGATCTGGTTCATTGGAAAGATGAAGGGGTAGCGATTCCCAAATATACCAACCCGAATGGAGACATTTGGTCCGGTTCGGTCGTGATTGACGATAATAACACCGCAGGTTTTGGCGAAGGTACGCTTGTAGCCATTGTGACACAGCCCTCCGCAGAAGGAGGGAAGCAGGAACAATTTTTGTGGTACAGTACGGACAAAGGAAAGACGTTTACTTCTTATCGCGACACTCCTGTGATGTCGAATCCGGGCATAAAGGATTTCAGAGATCCCAAAATCATCCGAGATATTCAACGTGGTCAATGGGTGATGGTCATGGCGGAAGGAACGAAGATTGGCTTTTATGAGTCTGATAATTTGAAGGATTGGCGGTATACGAGTGGCTTTCAAACGGAAAATATCGGGCTTGTAGAGTGCCCCGACCTTTACCGGATGCGGGCGGATGATGGAACCTATCAATGGATTCTGGGCGTGAGCGCAAATAGCAAATCGACAGGCGGACCCAACACGTATGCCTACTGGACGGGAGATTTTAATGGAAAAGAATTTCTCCCTGATCGCAGTGATCCTGAGTGGCTGGATTATGGCTTTGACTGGTATGGTGCAGTTACGTTCGAGGATGGAAAAGACAAAGACCAATACAGTCACCGTTATGCTTTGGCCTGGATGAATAATTGGGATTATGCCCATAACACGCCTACCCAGAAGGAAGGCTTTAATGGAATGGATTCGATTGTTCGTCAAATTCGACTGAAGCATACAGCAGATGCTGGCTATCTCTTGGTTTCACAGCCGGTAAAAACTTTGGAGCGATTCCAAACCTCAACGGAATCATTTGGACAGATCAAAGTAGAGGGCGTTCACCCGCTTCCAGTAGCAGGTGATGCCTATCAGTTGGAGGCGGATGTATCTTGGTCAACGATCAAAAATACGGGATTGAGGCTTCGAGAGTCAGCGGATGGCAAGCGCCATGTGGATGTTGGTGTTTCGGTGGATGGTCAATACTCTTATTTGAATAGAGCTAATACCGGGCAGCCGGATCAGAGTGGAAAATATGTAGAGAGCAAGGCGCCTTTTGATGCTAATAAGAAAAAGGTTCACCTGAACATTCTCGTCGATAAAACCAGCATTGAAGTCTTTGTAGATGACGGAGAAGTAGCGTATTCCAGTTTAATATTCCCACGATTAGAGGATCAGGGAATTACTCTTTTTACCGATGGCGGCCCGGCTATTTTTAACAATGTAGTGATCAAGCATTTTAATCGTTAGCGAGTATCGTAGGCTGCTCGTATAGCTTTGACATATTCCTGATTCTGCGAATCATTTCAGCTAAGGATTTTGCACACATTTTTTTGCGCTCAAGTAAAACCATAATGATGGAGATCAATCGGTCCACTTTCATAAATCATCAGCCTTTTTAGTTCATTTTCGTATTGTTGACAAATAGTTGTCAATATTGGGCGATACAATAAGCTTGTATGATGATTATGAAAAGTCCGCCCCGAGTACAAAAACGGGGTGGACTTTTCTATTTAATGTCGGATTTATAGGAGCTAAACGCCTAAAAACTGCTGATTGGATAAAACTATCTGTGATAAGGTGCCAGATTGTCAGCGCTACGGCCTAGCTTTTTGAGCAAACCGATAAGCTGATCTCTTTCGGTTTCGCTAATTCCGCTAAAAGCACGTTCAATCTGATGTGTATAGTCTGGGTAAATTTCGTCCATGACGCGTTGTCCTTCGTTCGTCAATTCCGCATATATAATCCGACGATCCTGGTCGCACGGGTGACGATGCAAATAACCGCGGCTCTCCAGCTTGTCGATAACATAGGTGACATTTCCACTTTGCAGTAGCAGCTTTGCTCCAATTTGCTGGATCGGCTGCGCGCCCTTGTGATACAAAACTTCCATCACGGCGAAGGCCGTTGGGTTGAAGCCCATCGTTTTGATGCCAGCAACCGCATGTTCATTTACACTTTTGAATGACTTGCCAAAAACGCTATACAAATGCATGGATTGCTGTGTCACCAGTGTCCTGTAATCTATCATCTTCATTCCACCTTTATGTATGGATTTGGGCATCCTTTGACCGCTCGGTTTGGATGACCGGGCAACCATACCCTTGTTACTAGCATAAAGGGATTTACGTAGGGAAAACATGCGTTTTGTCACAGTAGCTGTTTTTTTAACTATTTAATTTCAAAGCTTTAAAGTAAATTTTTGAAAAATAAAGGTTTTCAATGTTAAAGTTCTGTTCCAAATGGTTATATTAAAAAATATATATATTTTGGACCCAAAATAAGATACAACAGAGGAGATGAGGCACATGGAGACGGGCTCTTTCCGTTTTCAATTTCGTGATCCGCAGCAGGCCGCCCGTGCCTGTGAGACATTAAAAGAAATTGGGTACACCACCAGCACAAACGGTGACACAGGTCTGAGTGTTCATATTGAGAATCAGGATGTACTGTCTGCGCTGGAAATTTGCCAAGCCTATGAAGGAAGCATGATCGAGTCAGGGAACCTCACTTCTGATCGGGGCGCAATCCCCGGCCTGCAAGAAAGTGTGCGTACACACAACCCAGGCTATAGCCCGGATGACTGGATTATCCCCGCACATACCATCAACGAAGATTGGAGCGAAGCCTATAAAAACGGCTCATCCTCAACGAACAGCATCCCGACAAAAAAGCACAACGTCAGCTCCGATCAACAACCGGAGGACGAAGTGGATGGATTTTCTGGAAGCATCCATATTTGACTCACATGATGACGCAATGTCGATCAGGTGGTTGTTTCTTAGTTCCAAAAAGGCTCTTGACAGTTTTGTGAAGTAAAAAGCACCAGTAAACCTTGAGCAGGTTTGCTGGTGTTTCTTTATTGATGAAGAAAGTCATTCTCCACATGAAATATATTAGAAAGGGCAATCTAAAAAACAAGGAGCTCTGTCTTAAATTCAGGAATAGGGTGATTTTCTAAATGGATAAACCGTCTGATATGCAAAAAGATCAAAAACTAAAATGGTGGCAGCTTAGCTTGTTAGGGGTTGCAGGGACTATTGGAACAGGATATTTCCTCGGGTCCGGCTTAGCGATTTCCATTGGTGGCCCAGCCGTGCTGATTGCATACTTTTTGGCAGCGGTTGGAACGTATGTCGTGTTTGATGCCCTTTCGCGAATGACAGCAGATCATCCAGAACAGGGTTCTTTCCGGTCCTATGCCCAAAAAGCATTTGGAAATTGGGCAGGCTTCGGCAGTGGTTGGGTATATTGGTTCTCGGAGCTGCTTATTAATGGGAGCCAACTAACCGCGCTGTCTATATTTTCACGCTTTTGGTTCCCTGAGATACCGATGTGGATATTTGCGGCAGGCTTCGGGATCTTAGGGCTTGTAATTATTTTTTTTGGCAATAAGGGTTTTGATCGTGTTGAAAATGTACTGGCCATCATTAAGATAGCGGCTATTGTTATGTTTCTGGTCTTAGCGGTTGCTCTTTTGGTAGGCTGGATTGGAGGAGGAAAATATAATCCGAAGTTCCCCATCAGTTACAAAGACTTTTTTCCAACCGGTGGCATAGGATTGTGGTCATCTTTTATTTTTGCCTTTTATGCATACGGAGGTATTGAAGTGCTCGGAATTATGTCTAACCGACTTCAAAACCCGGAGGAAGCACCCAAAGCCGGAAAAGTGATGCTGATGACGCTGGCTGTGGTGTATGTGCTTTCTATTGGGCTGGCTGTGTCTATGGTACCATTAAGTGCCTTTAATCCGAAGGAAAGTCCTTTTGTGCTTGCGCTCAGCAGCGACCATCTGGCCTTTGTGCCTCATTTATTTAACGGAGTGCTTATTATTGCAGGGTTCTCAACGATGACAGCATCTCTATACGCAGAGACTTCTATGATGATTACCCTTGCACAGGAAGGAGATGCGCCCACACTGTTTTCACGGAAGTGGAAGGGCAAATATCCTCTTTATGCACTTAGTTTGATCTCCGTTGGATTAATCTCAGCAATCGTGTTGTCGTCGCTGCTGCCGGGAAAAGTATATGAATATATCACAACTGCAGCGGGTTTAATGCTGTTGTATAACTGGTGCTTTATTTTACTGTCTTCAGGTAAGTTACTGGAATCGAGCAGATTAAGCAACATTAAACGTTGGATTGGATTATTGTTGATAGCTATGGCCGTGGTCGGATCATTTTTTCATAAGCTTAGCCGCCCGGGGGTTTACATAAGCTTACTGCTTGTCTTGTTAATTGCAATATGTGACCTCATTGTTCAATGGGTTCGTCGAAAGCACGCGAAGGAATCCCGGTAATTTTGTCAAGAAGCCAAGAGTTAGCGAAAAAAAAGTAATTGAAATGCCTGTACACCAAAATAAAAGCCAAAGCCTACAAGGGATAATCCGGACATCCAAGAGATGGTTTTAAGCAATCCGGTTTTTAGAAATCTACGGAAAATACTTGAAGCGGCTGCCATGGTCACATCCCAGAGCAGCACGCCTAATACAATGGCTCCGCTATAGATCAATAGCTGTTGTACTGGATATGTATTAGCGACGTTTGCCAGTATTGATCCGTAAATGCCAAGCCAGAAAAGGATGGAAAGAGGATTAAATAATGACATTAGGAAGCCGGATACAAATGAGTTAGTTATGGTATTACCATTTCCCCTTAATTCGGACTCTGAAATCACACCTGCATGTTTAATACTTTCAAGGCCTGTATACACAAGCACGAAAAAACCAAACATCCATAAAAAAGCTTTGACAAACGGAGCATTAAGAAGGTGGATCATTCCCAAATAGACAAGCAGCATATAGATAATGTCTGCTGTGATTGCACCAAGTCCAATAAACCAGGCGTGCCAAAACCCATTCTTAATACCTCGATCCAACTGTGCGGCATTGATCGGTCCGATGGGGGCCGAAAGTGACAGACCAAGAAAGACATATCCGATAAATGTATTAATGCTGTTTTCCTCCTTGAGTATTTATTGGATGTTATGTATTTGTCTATTTTAGTTTATTCGGACAAACCCATTTGTAAGACCGTATTTTTTGTACGTATATTGTAGGAGTAGCACCGCTTGGCGATCTTGTAGGCATTAATCATGAAGCAGTAGTCACAGCGTACCAATTCGGTAACGGGTTAACCAATCTAATTTCACCAACAGGCGGAGTACTGCTGGCGGGATTGGCCATTGCCCGGATCAGCTTTGGACAGTGGCTGAAGGTAATCTTCAAGCCATTCCCCATCCTGTGTTGCTGCTATTTTTGCTGCGGTGGGTATTTAATAAATCAAGTGAGAACCCCTGTCTTTTAGAGACAAGGGTTTCTTTTTGTGCATAAGTTTACGTGAAAAATGAATAATATGGATAGCATTTTCCTAAGGAGGAAATAAACTTGATGCTTGCTGATAATAGATTACTCATTGCTGCTCTAGGCGGTGTGAATGAAATCGGGAAAAACATGTATTTCATCCAATACGATCAGGATATTGTCGTTATCGATTGTGGCTCCAAGTTTCCTGATGAAAATTTGCCTGGTATTGACCTCATTGTACCGGATGTCACCTATTTGCTGGAAAATCAGGACAAAGTCAGAGCGCTCATCGTGACTCATGGACATGAGGACCACATCGGAGGCATTCCTTATCTGCTCAAGCAGATCAACATTCCCGTATTCGGGACAAAGCTCACCATCGAATTAATTAAGATTAAGCTAAAGGAACATAACCTTTTGCGTGATGCCGAGCTTCACCTTATAGATGCGAATTCAACCATTGATGTGGGTAAGATTCAGGCATCCTTTTTCACCACCGTCCACAGTATCCCGGATTGCCTGGGTGTCTTTTTTCAGACACCGGAAGGAAATGTGGTTCATACCGGTGACTTCAAATTTGATATGTCTCCCGTAAGCGGACCTTTTCCGGATCTTCATCGAATGGCCGAAATTGGAAAAAAAGGGGTTAAAGTGCTTCTTTCCGAAAGTACAAATGCGGAAAGACCGGGATTTACTCCTTCAGAACGTTTGGTTGGCGGGCATATTCTGGATGCATTCGCCAGAGCAAAGCAGCAAGTATTTATTTCCACGTTTGCTTCCAATGTGAACCGTGTCCAACAAGTCATTGACGCGGCTGTGGAAACAGGCCGCAAACTGGTTTTACTCGGACGCAGCATGGTAAATGTGGTGTCGGTGGCTAAGGAGTTGGGTTTTTTGCACATGCCCGAGGACTTGTTGATTGAGCCGGGAGAAACAGAGCGGTTTCCTGCAGAAGAAATCGCAGTTTTATGTACAGGAAGTCAGGGCGAGCCGATGGCTGCGCTGTCCCGGCTAGCCAATTCCTTGCATCCCAAAATCGAAATTTTGCCCGGGGATACTGTAATTATTGCAGCAGGAGCCATACCCGGGAATGAACGGAATCTTTCCCAAGTGATTGACAACCTGTACGTACTGGGCGCCAACGTTATTTATGGATCAGGCAGCACCACAGGGATGCATGTATCCGGTCATGGCAGCCAGGAAGAGTTAAAATTAATGATGACCCTGATGAAACCCCAGTATTTGATTCCCATACATGGTGAATTTAGAATGTTATATCAGCATCGTCAGCTAGCAGAGTCTGTGGGGATTCCTATGGAGAATGTATTTATTGTCCATAACGGTGACACTATTCAGATCGAAGAGGGAAGGACATCCCTGGGGCCCAAAGTACCATCCGGCAATAGTCTGGTAGACGGGCTGGTAACAGGTGACGTAGGTAATATTGTACTGCGAGATCGTAAAAAGCTTTCTTCAGACGGAATGCTGATTATTGTGATGACTTTGAGCAAAAACGAGAAGCACATGCTCGCAACGCCAGAGGTCATTTCAAGAGGCTTTGTATTTGTTAAAGATTCCGAAGAGCTCATGAATCAGATCCATGACACGATCATGTCCACAGTGAACGAGTTAACAGAAATCGAAATGAGTCAGTGGGGTCTGATTAAGCAGATGTTAAAAGATGATGTTGGCCGGTTCATTTACAGTCAGACCAAGAGAAGACCCATGATTTTACCTATTATTATTGAGGTTTAAGAAAATGGCATGGATTTTGGCGTTACGCTATTAATCAAAAAAAGACTTAAATCAGTAATGTGACTGATTTAAGTCTTTTTCATTTCCCTTTCCTATCTCCTCAAAGAAACGAGAATGCAGTGGCGTCTCCACACTCCTACAGCATCTCGTTTAAAGCAGCCTGTGTTCCCGCCGTATGTCCCGTGGTAAACGCCGCCGTAATATTATAGCCGCCCGTGTACCCGTGAATATCCAAAATCTCACCGCAGAAAAACAATCCCGGCATCAGCTTGGACTCCATCGTTTTCGGATTCATTTCCTTCAAATTCACACCGCCTCCGGTAACGAACGCCTCCTTCAGAGAGAGCGTACCGTTCACCCGGATCGGAAATGCCTTGATTCGATGGGCTAGCTCTTGCCATTGCTGCTTCGGAATATGATCGTACGTCAAGTCCCCACGCAGCTCGGTTTGCTGGAGCAGCAGCGGAATCAGGCGTTCCGGCAAATAAGGCTTGAGTACGTTTTTAATCGCTTTTTTGGCATCGGCTGCCGCCAGCTCCAGTGTTTCACGGTAGACTTCATCGGCATGCTTATGAGGCTGCAAATCCAGAGTCAGCAGTACCGTGCTAGTCTTATCCTTTTTCATCCCTTTTACGACAAACTGACTGCATCGCAAGGCGGAGGGACCCGACAGGCCAAAGTGTGTAAAAATCATGTCTCCCTCGTGGACGACGACCTTCTTTTGCTTCGCATTCCACACGGTCAGGCTGATGTTGCGCAAGGACAGCCCCTGTAGCTCCTTTGTCTGAATAAACGTCTCACCTGACGTCAACGGAACCTCAGTTGGATACAGCTCGGTAATCGTATGTCCTGCTTGCTCGGCCCATGCGTAGCCGTCACCTTCCGAGCCTGTATGCGGAACAGATTTGCCGCCGACCGCGACAATAACATTGCGGCTGCGAAGGGTTTCACCGGAACGCAGTCTTACCCCGGCAGTATGGCCTTCTTTGTAAAGAACCTCCAGTACGGGACTTCCTGTCCGAATGTCCACTCCTTGAGAACGAACCTTGTTGACCAAAGCGTCGACAACCGTTTTGGCCTTATCCGTCACCGGAAACATACGCCCGTTGTCTTCTTCCTTCAAGGCTATGCCCAGTTGTTCAAAAAAGGCGATGATGTCCCGGTTGCCAAAAGCCGCCAGCGCACTGTACAGAAAACGGCCATTGCCGGGGATGTGCCGGATCAGCTCGTCCAGCTCTTTTGCATTCGTGACGTTGCAGCGGCCTCCACCGGAAATACCCAGCTTTCGTCCGAGTTTATTTCCTTTTTCGAGTAAAAGCACCTTGGCGCCCTCACTGCCGGCTGCCGCAGCGGCCATTAATCCCGCTGAGCCGCCTCCGATCACAATAACGTCGTATGTCATGAACCTCTTCCTTTTTGTTGAAAAATTTTTCGAAAACCTAACTATGGGGTAACAGGATGTACACATATTGTAATACCATTACCTTAGATACACATTATCACGGTATTTTTGTATAAAAAGATATAGAAAGTCGTCATCTCGTTTTTTTCGGAAAATGCGTAAAGATGTCATCTTCATATCTATCTGGTGTTCGCAGATTTTGTCGTTTTATACCGAGGTTTTAACACATATATTGTAATATATTGTAGCCTGTGCTTTAATTCAACTAACGACGTCAAGGAAAGATGATGAGGGGGAGAAGTCCTTGTTAACTGCGTTGAAGGAAAGTGTGCTTCAAGTTCTCCTTGCCGTGATGTCGGCGGGTTTTTTCTCTATATTAACGGATTGTGGGGATAAGAAAAAGGTTTGGGGCGGCATTCTGCTTCCCGGATCTAATCAAGGGCTCCTTTATTTGTGTTGTTTGCCGGTCATATTGCTATGTTCGCTCTTTCAATATCAGTCTCCTTATGGCCTGTCTTTCAACTTGGGAATAATCCCCCTCGCTGTTGGCATCATGTACGGCAGACGGCGCACCGCATTTATTCTTGCCGCTTCTGCGCTAGTCAGTGTTCTGATTATAGCCCAGTCTACGGCAATGTCGCCAATGTATGTGGGTACGGGTTTTATTCTTTTTCCTTTTATGCTGCTGCACGTCAAGTTCTTTCAAAGAGGAACATTGTTGGACAAAAAACTTCTGATTTCTGCCTATGTTGCGGCTGATATGCTGCTTAAGTCATTATTTCTGCTATTGTGGGGCAAACAAGTTGTCTGGGTATACGTTTCCGATTTCTTTACGACGCTGTGGAATATTGCAGCAGGTGTACTGGCAAGCTTTATGGTCGTCAGTCTGATGCATTATGCCTTTGAGAAGCTGGCGTTACGGCGGGATGTGACTGAGTATACGAGCAAATATTTAATTGAAGCCGATAAGCTGCGTCAAATTATGGATCTGATGCCGTTGGCCCTGGTCACTCTGGACAGCGAAGAACGGGTTATACATATGAACAAAACGATGCTGGAACTCTATCGGGACGTCGATCCGTTTATTACGCTGCCTGAGGTGGTGGGCCGTCCTTTGACACCGCCGTTTGGTTTTAACACTGCACCAGTGATTAATGAGCGGGTTGCGAGGGCCCTTGAAGGAGAGGCAGGTGCTGACCTTATAAATGTGCCTCCCAAAGTGTTTTTCTCAAGCTTCTTTCCCATTCGTGATAAACATGTAAGCCAAACGACTGGTGTCATTATCGCCTTGCAGGACATTACAGAGCTGGAGACGCTGCGCAGTGAGCTGGGTAATGTCGAGAGGCTTAGTCTGGTCGGACAGATGGCGGCGGGCATTACTCATGAAATACGCAATCCGATGGCAGTTGTGCGCGGTTTTTTACAGCTCATGCGCGAGAAGAGTCCCGACTCCCTAAGTCATTACTACCGTATTGTGATGGATGAGCTGGATCGGGCGAACGGAATTATTAACGATTTCCTGTCACTTGCCCAGAACCGAAATGTCGAGAAGGAGCAATGCCATCTTCATGACATTATTCGTGAACTCACTCCTCTGTTGTGGGCAGATGCCAACTTGAGAGGACAGACGATTGAGCTGAAGCTGGAGGATCATGTCACAAGGCTACATTTGAACCCCAAGGAAATGAAGCAATTGCTGCTTAATCTGTCGCGTAATGCGATGGAGGCTATGGGGGATAAAGGCGTGCTGACGATTTCAACTCATGAAGAGGGCGATTTTGTGGAGCTGGGAGTGAAGGATACGGGTCCAGGCATTCCGCAAAGTCAGCTTGAAAAGCTGTTCCAGCCTTTTTACACGACCAAAACGAAAGGCACAGGTCTGGGCCTGGCCTTATGCCAAAGCATTGTGGAACGCCATCACGGTACCATTGCCGTCGATTCGGTGGAAGGAATGGGAACGCAGTTTAGAGTTCGATTGCGTAGAACTATTCCAACTCACAGGGATCATTCTGAATCACCTTCCATGAATTCCATACAGAAATAATTGTACAAATATATATCCGGCTTTTTGCAAATTACATGAAAAAGATTGTATAATAAAATTTAGATGTCCATGTCTTTAACACGGCAGAGGATGAAATTAAGCAACGTAATATACATGATTTTTCGAAAAGGAGTGAACGAATATGTCGATGTCTTTTGATCAATATATGAGAGATTCTGTTCAGCCGATGCGCGATGAACTGACAAGTCTCGGAATCCAGGAGCTGCGTACTCTGGAAGATGTGGAGGCCAAGCTGCCTGATGCCAAAGGTACAGTGCTGGTCGTTGTGAACTCGGTATGCGGTTGTGCCGCAGGTCAATGCCGACCGGGTATAGCTGAAGCGCTGAAGCATGATATTACACCGGATCACCTGTACACGGTTTTTGCTGGTCAGGATAAGGAAGCAACGGCGAAGGCGCGCGAATTTTTCGCACCGTATCCACCATCTTCTCCTTCGATCGCGCTGTTGAAAGACGGCGAACTGGTTCACTTCATCGAGCGTCATCAGGTGGAGGATCGTTCGGCAGCTCAAATCGCTGCTGAATTGACCAGTGCATTTGATCGTTTTTGCCGGTAAAACTGCTCAAGCTATGCCCCGGCATTTTTCGCTTGCGAAACTTGCCGGGGCTTTTGCATGTTGGCTTGTGAAGGAAATCCCTAAAAAAGAGGTGCATATCTGATGAGTTTGCAGGAACAGATTATTGCTGAATTGGGAGTACAACCTACCATTAACGTAGAGGCTGAGGTCCGCAAGCGTGTGGATTTCCTCAAGACGTATGTCACGAAAACCGGAAGCAAGGGTCTGCTGATCGCCATCAGCGGCGGGATCGACAGTGCCGTAGCGGCTGCCTTGTGCAAACAGGCTACGGACGAGCTGACGCAGGAGCAAGGCGAAGAGTACAAAACGCTTGGAGTATTCCAGCCGTATGGCAAGCAGGAAGATATCGAGCACAGCTACGCGGTAGCCAAAGCGTTCAACCTAAAATTTGCCGGAGAAACGAACATTCAGGAAGCGGTGGACACGATTGCCGTGGAAGTAGAGCATTCGTTGAAGGATATCGGTCTTGAGCGTTCCATGACTCCGCAAGTGAGAGGGAATGTGAAGGCGAGAACACGTATGGTGGTTCAGTACGCGCTCGCGAATGCACTGAATTTGCTCGTTGTGGGTACGGATCATGCTTCGGAAGCCATCACAGGTTTTTATACCAAATGGGGCGATGGTGCCGTTGATATCACGCCGCTCAGCACGCTGAACAAACGTCAGGTTCGTTTGCTGGCGAGTTACCTGGGAGTTCCGCAGGCTATTCTGGACAAAGCGCCTACAGCGGGATTGTGGGAAGGCCAGACGGATGAAAAAGAACTGGGTATCTCTTACGAAGCGAACAGCGACTATTTGGAAGGCAAGGAAATTGACCCGGCGGCACGTGAGAAGCTGGAAAGCTTCTTCACACGCACAGCGCATAAGCGGACAAGCATTCCAGGCATTTAAACTAAACAGCGAACAATTTATGGAGTTGTAAAATAAATAATACGGCGATCCGCCCGGCGGATCGCCGTTTATATTGACGGCAGGGTATAGTTTAATTGGTAATCGATTCAATGAAGCGGCGGGTTTCGGTAATCGCCTGATCCAGTGGAAGGCTGCTTCCCTGGAACGGGTGAACGGTATTGAAGGTATGATTGCCCCCTTGAATTTGCACCCATTCAATATCAGGACGAACCGAGGTAAGCAGGGCAGATCCTTCACGCAGACGTTTGGAATCATCGGTGCCTTGAATGAGTACGGCAGGCAGTTGGCTGTCTCTAAGCCGGTCCACGATGGCAAAGCGTTGGCGATTTTGCTCCAGATCTTCCAAAATAACAAGATCCAGCGGAAGCTGCTGCCCGGTTCTGGCGTTTGATACGTAGCTGCGCCCCTTGGTCCGCATTTCCTCTTTTTGCGGCAAGGTGAACAGGTCCAGATCAGTCACGCCATTCCATGAAATGACGCCTGAAACCTCGTCCGGATGATCCAGCGCATATATGAAGCAGCTTCCCGCACCTCGGCTATGTCCTAACAGAAACAACGGCAGCTCTCTGAATTCGTGGCGTGCTCTCAGATTTGTCAGCAATACGTCCAAATCTTCTTGTTCCCGGCTGTAGGTGTTCCGTGCGAACTTTTCCAGCTCGGTAAAATTTTCCAGATCTTCACCTATGCCGTTATGTGAAAAATTGAAGGTCACGACATGGTTGTCTAAGCTTAAGGCCTCCGCTATATTGGGAAACATGCCCCAATCCTTGAAGCCCTTATAGCCATGAGCGATGACGAGCAAGCTTTTGGCTGTATTTTTGGCGGGGAACCAGGAAGCCCGGATTACCGTATCTGTACCTGCTTTTGTTCCTGCTTCAATAACGAGTGATTCTGACATCCTATCCTTCCTTTCTACGGGAATTGTAAATGGGTATATAAGCTAAATCAACATGCGCATAAAGCCTCTCTTATTTTAGCATATTTTGGTGCTGCTTTTATGGCTTTGTGGCTCGCCATGATGTGGACACGCTGTTACAATAGGTGCAGTAAAGTATAAAAGGACGGGGAATACCCAAATGATCTACGGAATCGGACATGATGTGCTGGAAATAAGCCGGATGGCTGACATATTGGCAGGCAAGCATGCAGACGCTTTTTTAAATCGGGTGTTGACCCCGGCTGAACGCGACCTTGCTGTGGAGCGAAAAGGTAGGCTGGTGGAGTTTGTAGCAGGGCGCTTTGCCGCGAAGGAAGCGATAACGAAAGCCTTCGGCTGCGGAATCGGGCAGATGATCGGGTTCGGCGATATGGATATTTTACCAGAGCCTGGGGGCAAGCCAGCGGTTTATTTATCTGCTCCCGCGTGGGATAGACTGGGGCTGCCGGGTACGGGCCGCTCGGATTACAGCATTCACCTGAGTATTACACATCAACCCAACATTGCCTCTGCTTTTGCGATTGTTGAATATAAGGAGACGTGATGTGATGACTACCCATACATTGGAACAAAAACGTTATTTCAGCTTCGAGCTGCTGAATTGGTATACACAATGCAAGCGGGATTTGCCGTGGCGCCGCCACCGGAATCCTTTTTACATCTGGATTTCGGAAATTATGCTCCAGCAGACGCGTGTCGATACGGTGATACCGTATTTTAACCGCTTTATTGCACGCTTTCCGACGATTGAGGCGCTGGCGGAAGCACCCGAGGAGGATGTGCTTAAGCTGTGGGAAGGGCTAGGTTATTATTCACGGGCACGGAATTTGCAAACGGCAGCGAAACAAGTGGTTGAGCTTCACGGCGGAGAGGTGCCGGATGATACGCAGGCTGTCGCCGCTCTGAAAGGCGTAGGTCCATATACGACGGGAGCGATTATGAGCATTGCCTTCAATCGACCGGAGCCTGCTGTGGATGGGAATGTGATGCGGGTGCTGTCGCGCTATTTCCTGATTGAGGAGGATATCATGAAGGGTAGCACGCGAGCGCATATGGAAAGTCTGGTGCGGGAGCTGATCCCCGAAGGGAGAGCCTCCGATTTCAATCAGGCGTTGATGGAGCTGGGTGCCCTGGTCTGCACGCCGAAGTCGCCCCATTGCCTGACCTGCCCGGTCATGGAGCATTGCTCCGGCCGATTGGCAGGTCGCGAGGAGACGCTACCGGTCAAGACGAAGGCGAAGCCGCCGCGGCTGGAGCCGCGTTCCGTCGCCCTCATCGAGGGCAGCGGCGCGAATTCAGGCCGCATACTCGTGCGTCAGCGCCCGGCCAAGGGCCTGTTGGCCCGCATGTGGGAGCTGCCGCACGAGCTTGTCGGGCCGGAAGACTACAACGGCCCGATGCCGGATGAGCCAGCCATGGACCACCTGGCGGCTCATTTGCTGGCGGAGGGCGTGCTCGCCCGTCCGGTGCGGTTTGTACGTGAGGCGGAGCACACGTTCAGCCACATTCACTGGAACCTGCGTGTGTTCCAGTGTGAAGAGGTCGCCAGCCCTGCCGGGGAGGCGGGCGGACAGCCCCTGGCTGCCGAGCAGCGGGCAGGCTATAGCATCGGCGGTGCGAAGCCAGGCGCGCTGATTGCACAGGCGGAGCAGGAGGAGCGCACGGCGCCGCCTGCGGGGTACCGCTGGATCAGTGAGGCCGATATGGACACCTTGGCGTTTCCCAAGGTGTTCCTCGATCTGATCACCGAATATTTTGCAAAGAAAGCAGGAACCTGATTTCAGGTTCCTGCTTTGTTTCGAAAAAAAATTACATTATGAATATTCAATAGTGTATAATTTTTACGATATTAACATTTTTGAACAACTGGGAGTATCGGATTATGATTTGGATTATTTCTCAAATGTACACCTACAGATTTTCAATTTGCAGGAGGGCTACTATGAGATGAAGGGGAGTACAAGCTCTTGAGTTTACTGTGCATCATGTTACTTGACTTAGGTTAGATTCAAATTACAGAATAATAATGAAAATTGAAATTTTGTTTTCGGCATATCTTACAGATGGTAAGTACAGATCATGAAAAAATGAGTAGGAATGAGCTAATAGCCCTTTTCTACTCATTTTGATTATACATTTGTTGAGCCATTTCTTTTTTTTACATCGCTTGTTCAAAAATGTCGATCACTTCTTGTTGCGTAGGCTGAATCGGATTGGTTGCACCGCAGGCATCTTTGAGTGCGTTGGCGGCGAGAACAGCGAAATCTTCGCGTTTGACACCAAGTTCTTCCAGGCCGGAAGGGATGTTGACCCGTTTAGCCAGCTTTTCGATAGCGTGCAGGGCGAGGTTGGCACCTTGTTCCGGTGTAACACCGTCCGTTTTTTCGCCAAGTGTACGGGCAATGTCGGTGAGCCGTACGGCGGAAGCCTTAGCGTTATAGCGCTCTACATGCGGCAGCAAAATGGCGTTACAAACCCCGTGCGGCAGATTATAGAAGCCACCCAATTGATGCGCCATGGCGTGAACAAAGCCTAATCCGGCGTTATTGAATGCCATCCCCGCGAGGAATTCGGCGTAGGCCATTTGGCTACGGGCTTCTACATCGTTTCCGTCGTCGACGGCTTTGACCAGATTATCCCGAATCAGTTCAATGGCTTTAAGCGCGCAAGCATCTGTGATCGGTGTGGCATTCGTGGAAACATAAGCTTCAATAGAGTGAGTGAGCGCATCCATCCCCGTTGCGGCAGTTAATGACTTGGGCATAGCCATCATTAGATCAGGATCATTGACGGCAATGAGTGGTGTCGTGTGCTTGTCGACAATCGCCATTTTGATATGGCGCTTTTCATCCGTAATAATACAAAACATGGTCATTTCACTAGCCGTTCCTGCCGTGGTGTTAATGGCAATCAGTGGGAAGGAAGGCTTCTCGGATTTATCCACGCCTTCGTAGTCGCCGATCTGTCCGCCGTTGGAGGCCAAAAGCGCGATTCCCTTGGCACAATCATGCGGTGACCCGCCTCCGAGCGAAATAATAAAGTCGCACTTGGCTTGGTTCAACAGCTCCAATCCCTCGTTTACATTTGAAACCGTGGGATTCGGCTGAGTGCCGCTGTATACGACGGATTTTACGTTTAGACTATCCAACATATCTGTTACCTTTTTCACAATACCAATGTCAACTAAAGGCTTATCAGTTACGATCAATGCATTTTTAAAGCCCAATTTTCCGATTTCGGTACCTGCATCCGCCAGTGCGCCTGAGCCCATCAGACTCATACCCGGCATCATGAATTTGGAAGTTCCCGTCATAAATATGCATCCACCTTTATTATTATTTTGGAGTAAATAGACGTATAATGATGAAATTAAAGGATTTCGCAACTATCCTTATATCCTTATCATACTGCCCTATATTGGTGGGAACTAGCGCATTTTATTATAAAATATCATGATTTTTTAAAAGGGTGAAACGGATGGAGCATTCCAAGATTTTAGGCGATTTTAATCGTTATAGCGAACTGCAATATGGATATGAGACCAATCTGATCAGAATTTTGTATTATGATCTTCCAGAGAATTATTGCGAGAAATATGCTTCATATGAATGCCCGAAGCTGTGTACGATTTTGGAGGGGAGAAAAGAAGTCAAAATTAATGAAACGGAGCATTTTGAATACGATTCTCAGGAGATTATCCTGCTTCCTCCCCAGTCCAGCGTTGAAATGAAAATCAAAGAACAAACCAAGGCACTGGTCTTTGAATTAAGCGGTCAGTTGATGGAACGGTTAAGGAACGTGGTAGAGGAGGAATTTCAGATCCAGGAGAGTTTCCCGACTCATTCGGTGATTCGCTGCGAGCTGAACGAAAAGGCGGATTCACTTACCGCATCTATGGAGCGGATCAAGCAGTATATGTCACGTCCCGCCGAAAGAAAAAATTTCCTGATTGATCTGAGTGCTCAGGAAATGGCCTATCATCTGCTACAGATGCAGGTGCTTGAACGGAATTTGCTCACGAACGACCGGCATCCTGTGTTCCGCGCGATTCGTGACATTCAGGAGCATTTGCCCGGCATCAGGCATGTGAAGGATTTGGCGGATAACTATAATATGTCACATGCGAATTTCACGAATCAGTTTAAAAAAATAACAGGATTAACCCCGCACGACTATATTACGAATCAAAAAATGCAGCTGGCCAAGCAATGGCTTCAGCACCGGAACGTGACGGAAGTCGCTTTTGATTTGAGTTATGAGAGCGTTTCCTATTTTATTGGACTTTTTAAAAAGAAGTATGGCGTTACGCCTAAGCAGTATCAGATGAGTGTGCAGCGCCAAGTGATTCTTACGTAATGTGAAACTATGAAAAAGTAAAAGGGGCCGGCCTCTGTGTTTACATCTTCTCTTTTACACCATTTTAAATGGAGAAGGGCTGTCTCACTCGTAGAAAATCTACGTTTGGGACAGCCCCTTTATTATAGGGTTACCAGCTTATTTTTTCGCTGTTGCGTAACGTTTGTTCACTTCATCCCAGTTGATAACATTGTAGAATGCTGCAATGTAATCCGGACGTTTGTTTTGATATTTCAGGTAGTAAGCATGCTCCCAAACGTCCAGTCCGAGTACCGGAGTCAGACCTTCGGACAGCGGGCTATCCTGGTTTGGCGTGCTAGTGATTGCCAGCTTGCCGTCTTTGCCGACAACCAGCCAAGCCCAGCCGCTACCAAAGCGTGTTGTAGCTGCTTTAGTGAAGTCTTCTTTGAATTTGTCATAGCCGCCCAGCTCGTTGCTGATTGCTTCAGCAATGGCGCCAGTGGGTTGTCCGCCGCCGTTCGGGCCGATAACTTCCCAGAACAGGCTGTGGTTGTGGTGTCCGCCACCGTTATTTCGAACCGCAGTGCGGATGCTTTCAGGAACGCTGTCCAGATTGGAGATCAGATCCTCCAGACTTTTGCTTTGCAGTTCAGGAGCGTTTTCCAGAGCTGCGTTCAGGTTTGTTACGTATGTGTTATGGTGACGATCATGGTGAATTTCTACTGTGAGCGCGTCAATGTGTGGCTCCAGTGCGTCTTTCGCGTAAGGAAGTTCTGGTAATTGAAATGCCATAGTAAATCCCTCCTGATAATATGGTTGGGTAAGGTGTTCCTATGTAATAATACCCCTGTGAGTTATATTAAACCGCATTCAGTCTATTTTATCAACATTTTTGTTTGTAAAATAGCAAACTGGGCAATATGACCTAGTAGCTATCATGTCCAAAAACCCGCTTGGAATACATGGTGTATAGGTAATAAGAGGCGAATTATGCAGCTTCAAAATGTAAACGCTTGATATACAGCGTTTACATGAGGAAAAGGGATGTATTCCATCTAAAAGTGTGGTTTAATGGTCAAAGAAGCAGAAATTTCGGCTTTTTTGTCGTCAGCTATATCTAATCATGTCTACGGATATGACGAACTTGAGGGCATAGCCCTTTTCCTGTTCTTTAATTCATATATAGTAGATCGTATGCATTTTTATCATATGGCCTCGTGATTAACACCATGCTAAGAACTTTAAGGATTTATGTAAAATGACGGTGCTGTCTCAATTTGTCTTATTAAGCTTACGAAAAGGGAGATATTACTTATGCACGTTCGTTCCTTTCAATTGAGTGATGTGAATCCAGTAATGGAACTCATGCAGATTGCCTTGTCTGAGGAGTGCTACAAAGAGACGGTGGGTGCTTTTGCCCGTCAACTTTCGTGGGATTCTGGCTTGATCGTCGTTGCGGAAGAGGATGGGGAGCTGGTTGGTGCCCTGATCGGCACGATTGATCAGAATCAGGGTTGTTATTATCGTATTGCTATTCACCCGGATCATCGCCGGATGGGAATTGGCAGATCGCTTGTGGAGTTCATGGAGCAGCGTTTTCAGCAACGTAAGGTTAGCCGCATCTGGGTAGCCGGAGACAAGCATAACAGCGCGGTCATGCCTTTGTATGAAGCGATGGGCTATGGGGCAAGCCAGATTTTACAGACTTTTCAGAAGCTCAGCATTTTGGCTCCTCATTAATCGACAATGGATATAAAGAGAATCGAATATTTTTAAAGCTAATATTTCCATTTAGAGCATATCTGAGTAACCGTTGCAATCGGGTACGGGATATGCTTTTCTATTTATAATAGGGTTGAGGAGGTTTATTATGGACACACTGGCTCCTTCGTCAGGCCCGCTTCCTACGCCGGAAACGTCCAAACATGCAGGTCGTTGGAGTTATATACGCGATGGGCTGGTAACTCTTCTGATCGCGATGGTTGTCTTGCTGCTGCTAAATCTGTTCGTGTTTAATTTGTCCACGGTCAGGGGACATTCAATGCAGCCGACGCTTATGGAAAACCAGCATTTGTTCGTTAACAAGCTGCTTTACAATTTTCATGATCCGGGCAGGAGGGATATCGTGATATTACAAGATCCTGACTCCAAACCGTCCAGCCCGAGATTTTTAGTGAAAAGAGTGATAGGTACTCCCGGGGATGTAATCCGGGTTGAGCATAATCATCTATATGTGAACGGCGAGCTGCAAAACGAGCCTTACACCGACTCGGAGATTAAGGACGGTAATTACGGCCCTTTTACAGTGGAGTCGGGGCACTTTTTTGTCATGGGCGATAACCGACACGCCGCGGGAAGCAAGGATAGCCGATATTTTGGCAGCATTAAATCTCAGGATTTGCTGGGGCGTGCGGAGCTTGTATTTTGGCCGTTATCCCAATGGAAGTGGCTGTAGAGCAACCATAGTCTGTATGCTGAAAATCAATGCGGAACATGTGCAAATCGTCAGGACCATGACGGTGCAGGCGGTTACCGATCAGGAAAGGAAGAGAAATTATGAAAGAAGTGATGGTATATACCGACGGTGCTTGTTCGGGAAATCCCGGTCCTGGGGGCTGGGGCGTTGTTTTGCTATATGGAGAACATCGCAAGGAGTTGTCTGGGGCCGAAAAAATGACGACAAACAATCGCATGGAGATCAAGGCCGTGATCGAAGCGCTCAAGCTGCTCAAGGAGCCTTGCCAAGTAAAGGTACACAGTGACTCCGCCTATGTCGTAAATTGCTTCAAACAGGGCTGGATTAAGAATTGGCTTCGTAACGGCTGGCGCAACAGTAAAAATCAGCCAGTTGAAAACAAGGAGTTATGGGAAGAACTGTGGGAACTGATGGGCAAGCATGAGGTCGATTATGTGAAGGTCAAAGGTCACAGTGACAACGAACTGAACAATCATTGTGATTTCTTGGCGACCAGCGCTGTTAAAAATTTACGGTAGCATCTGCTGAACTATTCTGTTGAAATTTAAGATATGAAAGAGAGGTGAGTATCGGATGCAACGCGGACAGACACCAACGGCTACCGGGACCGCTTTGGATTGGGCCTCGCTCAAGCAGGAGATTATCGAAGCAGCTCCGGGGTTGGGCATCGACTCCATCGGGTTCGCATCCGCGGATCCCTTTCTGTCTCTGAAAGCCATATTGGAAGAGCATCGCGCCAAAGGGTATGAATCCGGTTTTGAGGAGCCAGACATTGATAAACGGATCTACCCGGAGCTGTACGGTTCGCAGCCTGCATCCCTAATTGCCATTGCGGTGGCGTATCCTTCCAAAATGAAGGACCCGCCGAAGTCGGACAAAGGCAAGTACCGTGGTATTTTGGCGCGTTCCGCCTGGGGTAAGGACTACCACTTGGTGCTGCGCGAGGCGATGGAAAAGCTGGAGGCTTTTATAGGTGAACGGGTTCCCGACGCAATTATGAAAAACATGGTGGATACCGGGGAGCTATCAGACCGGGCTGTTGCGGAGCGGGCGGGTATTGGCTTTAGCGGCAAAAACACGATGATGATTTCACCGACACTGGGATCATGGATTTATCTCGGCGAGTTGCTGACGAATATCCCTTTTCAGCCGGATGAGTCGGTGACGGACGGTTGCGGGGAGTGTACCAAATGTCTAGATGCGTGCCCTACGAGTGCGCTTGTCGGGCCGGGGCAGCTCAATGCCCAGCGGTGTGTGTCCTTTTTGACGCAAACGAAAGGCTTTCTGGATGAGGAATTTATGCTGAAAATCGGGAATCGGTTGTACGGATGTGATACCTGCCAAATCGTATGCCCCAAAAATCGGGGCCTCAACTGGGATCATCATCCTGAGCTTACACCTGATCCCGAAATTGTGAAGCCGTTGCTGCTGCCGTTACTGGATTTGAGCAATCGTGAATTCAAAGAGAGATTTGGTCAAAGTGCGGCGGCCTGGCGGGGAAAGAAGCCGATTCAGCGCAATGCGGTTATTGCGCTCGGCAATTTCAAGGATATTAGCGCCGTGCCCAAGCTGACGGAGGTTCTGTTGGATGATCCGCGTCCTGAGCTTCGGGGCACGGCGGCATGGGCTTTGAGCCGAATTGGAGGGGAAAACGCAATGACAGCGATCAAGCAAGCATCAGAGAAGGAACAACATGAGCAAGTACGCGAAATGGTTGCGCAGGCGCATTCCAAACTTGAGGAACAAGAACAGGCTGAACAGCAAAAGGCCTCAGAAGTAACGGATGAAGGACAGCAGGGACCGATTACGATTTATTATGATGAAATGGAGACACCTATAGGCATTTTGACGCTGTGTGCAACGGAACGGGGGCTATGCCGGATTGATTTTGGCGTTTTTCATGCGAAGGAGGCACTGCTTCAGCAATGGGCCCGTACATGGATCAGGGAATATGTCTATGTGCAGCAGCCGGAAAAGCTGCGCGAGGCTGCGGATCAACTACGTGAATATTTTGCCGGAGAACGGCGAGATTTCACTGTGCCCTATGATTTGAGAGGTACCCCTTTTCAGGAGCAGGTATGGCGTGCGCTGCAAAATATTCCGTACGGGCAGAGCGTGTCCTACAAGGATATCGCGGAGTCGATTGGCCGGGCCAAGGCGGTACGTGCAGTCGGCGGAGCGAACAACAAAAATCCGTTGCCCATTCTGATTCCATGTCACCGGGTATCGGGTGCAGACGGGAGTCTGGTTGGGTATGCTGGGGGCCTGCCGGCCAAGATGAAGCTGCTGGATTTGGAGAAGGAATGAGGACATACGTTTGCAAATTGTGATTTGCTAGCTGTCCCATGTTTTGCTATGATAGGTTCGTGCATAATTTAAGATGTTTCATATAAATATACAGAGGTGACGACTTCGTGGTGTGGAATATTGTCATTCCAATCATTACCCTGATTGTTGGTTTGGTCGGGGGATTTTTCATCGGTGCTTACTATCTTCGCAAACAGCTTGAAAAGATGCAAAACGACCCTGAAACGCTGCAAAAAATGGCCAAACAGATGGGTTACAACCTGAATGGGAAGCAAATGCAAAAAGCCCAGCAGATGATGAAGAACCAACAGTTCTCCAAAAGTCAGCCTGGTCCGCGTAAAAATCAGGGCCGTCGGAAATAATGAGCAACGTGAGCAAGGATGCCGCATCAGGTTGCTGCATAGAGGAGGATTACTGTGGCTGGCGTAAAAGATTATATTAACCGCAAAGCTGCGGATAACCGGGATAAAATCGAGTACCATGTGGAGCAGATTTTACAACTGATCGGTGAGGACCCTAAGCGTGATGGGTTGCTGGAAACACCGGCACGCGTAGCGCGCATGTATGAGGAGATATTCGCGGGTTATGAGGTTGATCCCCGGGATGCACTGGGTGTAACATTCGACGAAAATCACGAAGAGCTTGTGATTGTGAAGGACATCGTCTATTACAGCCAGTGTGAGCACCATATGGCTCCTTTTTTTGGAAAAGTGCATATCGGCTATGTACCCAGCGGTAAAATTGTAGGACTAAGCAAGCTTGCTCGTCTGGTTGAGGCTATAACGCGCCGATTGCAGGTTCAGGAGCGCATTACGGCACAGATTGCAGATATTTTAAATGAAGCGGTCTCCGCTCACGGGGTTATGGTAGTCGTGGAAGGAGAGCACTTGTGCATGTGCGCAAGGGGCGTCAAAAAGCCTGGCAGCAAAACGGTAACATCTGCGGTACGCGGAACGTTTCGTGATGATGCTGCGCAGCGTGCAGAGTTCCTCTCGCTGCTCAAGGACTGACCGGATAGGCGTGACGGTGATGAACAAAAGAGGGTGGTTTACGCATAGGCGTAGCCACCCTTTTTTGCTATCATGAGAATAGGTGGACGGTAGCTGGACTGGAGAAGGATGATAAGAAAAGAAGCAACATAGCTGCCTTGAAAATTACCATTAGCCTATGGATAACAGTTATTCTTAAGATAGGGGATACAGTATGGAGAATGTACTTATGTCAGCAGACAAAACAACGGTTTTGCCTGATCTGCAATGGCTTGAAGCGCCAATCGCGACCACTCAGACGGATGTTTTGTCTCCACTGGCGTGGGAGGAACTGGCCTGTCGGCAAGTAGGGCAAGGAGCTGCACCTATTTTGCATCTATGGCGGCACCCGGCTGCGTTGGTGATCGGCCACCGGGACCGCAGGCTTCCGTACGCGCCGCAGGCGATGGAGCGTGTGCGGAATGCCGGAACCTCGGTATGCGTGCGTCCCTCGGGTGGAGCGGCCGTCATGCTGGACAGGGGAGTATTGAACCTGTCCCTGATCCTGCCGAATCCGCAGCGGGCGATCAGCCTGCATGAAGATTTTCGGCTTATGGCGGGGCTGATTGCCGATGCGTTGGCCCCATGGTCCGCCGAGGTGCAGACCGGGGAAATCGCCGGGTCCTTCTGTCCCGGCGATTACGATGTCAGCGTCCGAGGCCGTAAGTTTTGCGGCATTGCGCAGCGGCGGCAGGCCAAGGCCTATATCATCACGGCCTTTGTGATGATTGAGGGCAGTGGCACGGAGCGCGCACAGGCGGTGCAGCGGTTCTATGCGGAGGCAGCCGGAGCTGCGCGGTCGGCCGTGCCGAAGCCGGATTATCCGCAGGTAAATCCGGCAACGATGGGCAGCCTGGCGGAGCTGGCCGGGGTGCCGTCTGTTGAGGCGTATACGGCATCGCTGCGCCGTATAGTCGAAAGTCGGGCGGCGATTTTGCCTGCCGATGGCTCACTGGTGCAGCCGCAAGGACTGACGGAGCAAATGGCGGCGCTCAGAGAGCGATACGATTCGCAGGTGTAGTGTGAAGCATGTCTCTAGCTACAGAGGAGTCTTAGCTTAGAACGGCTGCCATCTCAGCTTTGAGGCTTGGGTGTAGCGCTTTTCGACCTCAGGCCAGTTAACGACATGCCACCAGTCCTCAATGTATTTGTTGCGCTCGTTCTGATGCTTTAAGTAATAGGCATGCTCCCACACATCAATCGCCAACAGCGGAATGGACTCCCATTGAGTCAGGTTCTGGTGCTTTTCAGCCTGCAAAATTTCAAGCCGTCCTGCACGTGGACTCCACGTTAGGATGGCCCAGCCGCTGCCCTCGACCTTCTCGGCTGCCGAGCTGAATTGCTTCTTGAATGCGTCGAAGCTGCCAAAATCCTTTTTAATCTGTTCCGCCAGCGGTCCGCTTGGTGTTCCGCCACCTTGAGGACTCATGATCGTCCAGAAAAGAGTGTGCAGATAATGGCCTGCGCCATTAAACGCAAGCTCGCGTTCCCAATGCTTCACAAGGTCAAAATCACCCGTTTTCCGGGCCTCTTCCAGCTTTTTCTCCGCTTTGTTTAAATCATTCACATAGCTTAGATGATGCTTGTCATGGTGAATACGCATCGTTTTTTCATCAACGTACGGTTCAAGCGCATTATAGGGATAAGGAAGCGGCGGTAAACGATGTCCCCCGATGGGAACCGGTCGGCCGGGGGAGGCTTTTTCCGTAGCCGAAGGCTCTGTCTGGCTGGACTGAACGCCTTTGTCTTTGCTCGCCCACGGCCCTTCCCACCTCGTGCCGCCTGTCTGCCGCTCTCGCAGCGTATCCTCGGGATAATCCTCGCCTTCTGCCGCTACATGATACAATGCAGTGGCCCGCGCAATGGAGCCGGGCTCCTGAAAGGGATTGGTCGAGATCAGGAAATACTGGCTCTCATGTGCCGCATGCAGCACAACTCCCGTGGATTTCGGCTGCTGCCGTACCGCATGGCTGTGCTCGGTCAGCAGACTGAGCTGCCGTACATACTCCTGTGACTGGCGGTTTGCGGTTTGCAGCAATTCGTCCAGACGACGATTCAGCTCTTGTGAGACAGGCTGTGAATCTGATGTCACTCCTGCCGTTGCCTCAGTCGATTGTAACTCTTCTGGCACCGATCCTGACCCCAATTCTCTCGACTGCCCCGATTGCCTGGCTTGTGCTTGTACAGCAGCCGACGTTTGCTCCCATTGACGATGCCACGCCTGATCTGCCGGATCGAGGGCGCTTCGCTGCTCTTCAAGCAGCTCTATAGCGGTGCGTTCCGTCTGTTCGAATACCGTCCTCCAGTCATCCAGCAGCCGCACGTAAGCAGGCTCCAGGCCCTCTGTAGCGGACTTAATCACTTCCACATGCCAGCTTTCCTGCTGCTTCCAATGCCGGATTTCCTCCAGCACACGTAAGGGCAGGAAAGACCCGTAAGTACTCAGCATCGTTTTTACCTCCTGTATCTCACTATGGCTATCCGGGCTGGTCCCAAGAACCTGACCCGGGTGCATACGTACCCAGTATATTCGCCGTCTCATCGGGAATATGTCTACAAACTCCCCCGATCCGGCTCGGACATGTAATGTGGGGCAATGAATACATAGCTGGACGCAAAAAGAGAAGCCTCGCTGCGGCACGGGTTAGGTGTCCACAGACGGGCTTCTCCAGGTTGAAAGGAGTACGGCTTCTAAAATAGAACCATTACTTCGTAGTCGTTTGTTTACTGGCATTAGCGATCATTTTCTTGTCCTCCAGCTCCTGTACACCGCTTAAAAACGTCGATACTCGCCGCAAATACTCACGTGGATGCTCTCTGAAAATAAGCTCATGCAGCCCGTTTTTGACAATCCATACACTGGAAAGCGGGTTGGTCTGATTGGCAGCAAGCTTTTCCGCAATCGGGTAAGGAGCTTTTTCATCCTGCGTCCCATGTACGAACATGATCGGGAACGGATAGTTTTCCGTTTTGACCTCTTGATATGGAATCTGATGCAGGCTGGTACCGTTCAAGACTGGAAACAGCAGCTCCAGAATTTCCAGAGACGGATGGCGCGGCAGATCAATTTGATTATGAATGTTATGGTACAGCGTATCCGGCTCCAACAGGAAGGTGCTGTCCAAAATCATGGCGTCCACATCCTTGGTTTGCAAGCCCGCCTGAAGGGCGGTTCCTGCCCCCATCGAGAAGCCCCATACGATAATTTCCGAGGAGCCGCGTTGCTTCGCAAGCTGGATCGCCCCGAGAAGCTGCTGGGATTCCGCTTTACCTCCGGTCGCCACGGCTTTGCTGTTTTGTGATGCGAATCCGTAATCGAACATGACAACGTTAAAATTCAAACGGTGGGCATAATGCGCCAGGTCATACATCGGAATCCAGCTTTCTTCGCGATTAGCCCCGTAACCGTGGCTGAAAATAATCGTTTTGCGCGATTGACCTGCCGGGATGTACCAGCCCTGTACCATCCGGCTACCGTCCTTGGCGGGGAAGTTGACTTCCTCGTAGGGCATGCCTTTGGCCTGCATTGGGTTCGAGTACAGTGGCGCGACGGTTGGATTCGTCAGTACCCATGCGATATAGGCGTGCAGGGCAATAAAGCAAAACAACAGAAAAAATACGACCGACAGCAGCAGGGCTATGACAACGTGCTTGAACCGCAGCAGACGGGGGTTGACCAGTGGGGTGGACGGCTCCTGAACAGCATGCTGTAACTGAGAGCTGCGCTGGGATGTCGAAATCATGCAAGAGCCTCCTTATATAAAAATGAACTTTGTTTCATAGAATTCTAGGTACAATTCCACTTGAAAATAATCGTTTATGTCCGTATAGATACCTATTATCGTATGATGCGTGTTATCCAAAGTCAACGTCTGAACCGGAAAAGTAAAAATGATGCAAAGATTTGTCGATGTTTGTTCTCGTTCTGTAATATGGCTGTCATAAAAACATTGGTTTACAGTAGCCGCGACTATTCTATATAATTTATGTAACCATGTTTCATGGTGTGAAACGAATATGGAACAAAGAGGAGCGGTTCACAATGGAAGACCGTAAATTAACCGTTCGCGCCGTGGAGCGTGCGCTTGATATATTGATGTGTTTTACCGGAGATTCCGATCTGGGCCTGACAGAGATTGCTTCCAAAATTGGTTTGCATAAAAGTACCGTCCATCGGCTGCTGACCACGTTGGAGGATCGGGGATTTGTCGTTCGGAATGCCGCAACGGAAAAATATCGGCTTGGCATCCGGATATGGGAGCTGTCCACCCATCTGTCGCAAAGCGACGAGCCGGCGATACTGTTACAGCCAGCGATGGAAGGATTACGTGATCGTCTGGGCGAAACGGTCAGCTTATACTTGCGCGATGGTAGCATGCGTACCCGCATTCAGGCCGTGCAGAGCAATCAGGCGATCCGTCGCGTTGCGCCAGTGGGTGCGCGCATGCCGCTGGCTGTAGGAGCCTCCAGCAAGGTACTGGCGGCCTTTATGCCGCCGCAGGAGCTGGAAGCCCTGCTAAGCGGGGACGAATGGCTGCCCTCGGTAGACCCGGAGGTCTATAAGGCTCAATTACAGGATATTCGTGAGAAGGGCTATGCGACCAGCTATGAGGAGCGGGAGTCGGGCGCTGCTGCTGTGGCTGCGCCTATCGTGAATCGGAAGGGACAGGTCGCTGCGGCCTTGTCTGTATCCGGCCCGGTCAGCCGACTAGCTCCTGAGACGCTGCATGATTTTGTCCCGGTTTTGATCGAGGCGGCAAAGGAAATGGGGCTTATGCTTCCGTAACAAGGATTAAGAGCAATGGGCAACCAGAGCAAATTTTGAAGGCGATCTTGGAAAAAGGAACCAGAGAAGGGTTGCCAAAGCCGTAAATTTGAAGTAATCTGATGGGGATGGCGTGTTGTCAGTTATAGCCGCCTCATGCGAACAGAATTGTAGGGCGGGCGAAAGATTACCGCCACTCTAGCAGATCTAACGAAAGATCTGCGACAGGATATGAATGTAGGATCATCACAAGATTGTGTGGATGAAATTCATATCGCAGTTACTGGGGGAGCCTGTAATGCCGGGCTGAGATGGAATCGCACTGGATTCCGGACCCTTTGCACCTGATCTGGATCATACCAGCGTAGGGAAGTAATCGGCCATTGAAATGTATACGCAGCCGCTGTCTACGGCAATGCATCGGAGTATGTTTCCGCGTGTGTAGCTGTCTGGATAGCTGTTTCGTTAGATTAGCCGGTTCCCTGGGGAACCGGCTTTTTTGCATAGATAGCCAGCCTGGGGATGGTTCCGGATCGGTGTGTTATTTCATCGAAACGGGAGGAATGGACAATGAAACCGACAGAAACAGAAGAAACAGTAGGGAACGCAGTGGATGAACAGTCAGGAGGGGGGAAGCCCTTTCCGGGGAGCCGCAAGGTATATATTCAAGGCTCGCGGCCGGACATTGCCGTACCGGAGCGTGAAATCGCCCTGCATCCCACACATACGCCGCAGGGCACGGAGCATCATGAGCCGTTACGTGTGTACGATACGAGCGGTCCCATGACCGACGAAGCCTATCAGGTCGATATCCGTAAGGGCTTGCCTCCATTCCGGCGAGCTTGGGCACTGGAACGGGGCGATGTGGAGGCTTACGAGGGGCGCTCCGTCAAGCCGGAGGATAACGGTTTGAAGCCCGGCTCCAAACGGGAGGCGGCGGAATTCCCTGGCGTCACCAACCGTCCGCTCCGTGCGCAGGAAGGGCGCAGCGTGACGCAAATGCATTATGCGCGGCAAGGGATCATTACGCCCGAAATGGAATTTGCGGCTATCCGCGAAGGGGTGGAGCCTGAGTTTGTGCGGCAGGAGTTGGCGGCAGGACGAGCCATTTTGCCTTCGAATATCAATCACCCGGAAAGTGAGCCGATGGTGATTGGTCGTCATTTTCACGTGAAGATTAATGCGAACATTGGTAATTCTGCGGTTACGTCCTCCATCGAGGAGGAAGTGGAGAAAATGACCTGGGCTGTACGCTGGGGCTCGGATACGGTCATGGACCTGTCCACAGGCCGTAACATCCATACGACGCGTGAATGGATCATCCGTAACTCCCCTGTGCCGATTGGGACTGTACCGCTGTATCAGGCGCTTGAAAAGGTGAACGGCGAAGCTGAGGCGCTAACGTGGGAGCTGTATCGTGACACACTGATTGAGCAGGCCGAGCAGGGCGTGGACTATTTTACAATTCATGCGGGCGTGCTGCTGCGGTATATTCCAATGACGGCAAGCAGAATGACAGGAATTGTGTCCCGTGGCGGGTCGATCATGGCGGCTTGGTGCCTTGCGCACCATCAGGAGAACTTTTTGTACACGCATTTTGAAGAAATATGCGAAATTATGAAAGCCTACGATGTGGCCTTTTCCCTCGGGGACGGTCTGCGTCCGGGCAGTATCTACGATGCGAATGATGAAGCACAGTTTGCTGAGCTGGTTACGTTGGGCGAGTTAACGCAAATTGCCTGGAAACATGATGTTCAGGTTATGATTGAAGGGCCGGGACATGTCCCGATGCACAAAATCAAGGAGAATGTGGACCTGCAAATGGAGATTTGCAAGGAAGCTCCCTTTTATACACTGGGACCGCTCACGACGGATATTGCACCTGGCTACGACCATATTACCTCGGCTATCGGGGCGGCGATGATCGGTTGGTTCGGGACGTCCATGCTATGCTATGTTACGCCGAAGGAGCATTTGGGCCTGCCGAACAAGGATGATGTCCGCGAGGGTGTCATTACGTACAAAATTGCGGCACATGCTGCCGATCTGGCGAAGGGCCATCCACGGGCGCAACAACGGGATGATGCTTTGTCCAAGGCACGCTTTGAATTTCGCTGGCGCGATCAGTTCAATCTTTCGCTCGACCCTGAGCGGGCCTTGTCCTACCATGATGAGACGCTGCCGGCAGAGGGCGCCAAGGAAGCTCATTTTTGCTCGATGTGCGGTCCCAAGTTTTGTAGTATGCGTATCACGCAGGACATTCGCGCCTATGCCGCGGACAAGGGGCTGAATACCGAAGAAGCGGTATCCGCCGGGATGCGTGAGAAGGCAGAGCAGTATCGGGATGCCGGGCAGTAAATAGGTAGCGAGTCAATCAACCGGGAAGCCAAATGGAGAGCACTGGCAAGCTCGTCAGAGGCTCTATATCCATGAAGGTATGAACTTATAGACGTATGAATACAAAAGCCGTGGTTCTCTACAGATGATGTAGGAAGCCACGGCTTTTTAGCTTATGTAAAGCGAAATCATGCAACCGGATCAACGGCTACTTTATTTTTTACCCATTTTCTCATTCAAAATGTCCTGAAAGCTGAGCTTCTTCTCCGAGTTATCTTCTTTCTTCTGCATACTCACCGCGTTGGCACGTTGGTATTGATGGTGAAAGGGCATCAGGGTGTGTACAGTTAAGTTCATTGTATTCATGGGGGTGTTCCTCCAATTCCATTTCGTCAAATTCAGATTGAGTTGCTTGGACGTCTGTATAGGACTGCTCGTATGTACTTGATGTCGTAATACTGGGTAGGCTGCTTGGCAATGATTCAATCATTATAAACGCAATATTTCAAATTAAAACGTTTTTGACATAAAACAGGAAAATGGTCATACGTGTCCAAAATTTGGATTAGGCGGATGGTCATTCTGAGGGAAAATGTGCCTAGGCCCAAAACAAGGGCCAGAGGCCCGTTTTCTTAGTTTGGTAATCGGGATTGTTTTTTTTGTTGAATATCCTTATATAAGTAAATATGAAGTCAGTCTGGTGGCGAACTAAAGTGTCAAAGTTGTATTGACTTTATGTTTGGTAGTGGATACCATGAACTGATTGTAAGCGTGTTTTAGCTGCTAGAGTAAGCCCATCCGTCTGGCGATTCATCCGTTGAAATGTTTGAGAAAGGATCAGGATATATATGAAAAAAAGAATTGCAGACATCGCATTTATTATTCTGGGGGCGTTTTTTTTCGCGCTGGCTGTTAATCTGTTTGTGATCCCGAATGAGTTTGGCGAGGGGGGCGTTACAGGGGTCACGATCATTTTGTACTACCTGTTTAAGTGGTCCCCCTCGATCGTCAATCTGGTGATCAATGGTTTGCTGCTGATTGTTGGATATAAATTTTTGGACAAGAGAACGACCTTGTACACCGTGATTGCGGTTGCTTTTAACTCGCTGTTTTTACATGTAACGGCCAACTGGCGGATTGATTCACATGAGCCGACGATTAATGCCGTATTTGCCGGGGTTTTGGTGGGTATCGGAATTGGTTTGATCGTGCGAGTGGGCGGTACAACAGCAGGAACGGTCATTTTGGCCCGGATCGCCAACAAGTATCTGGATTGGAACATCAGTTATGGCTTGCTGTTTTTTGATCTGATTGTTGCGTTTTCGTCCTATTTTATTATTGGCCCGGAAAAGCTCATGCTGACCATCGTTATTTTGTACGTCGGCACAAAGGTTATGGATTTCATGATTGAGGGGCTAAACCCTAAAAAGGCGGTCATGATTATCTCGGAGCATCAAAACAAAATTGCCGAGATGGTTATTACCCAAATGGATCGGGGAGTTACGGTTCTGTCAGGCCATGGGTACTACACGAAAAATCCGAAAGAAGTTCTGTATATCGTCATCAGCAAGCAAGAGGTGTCGGTGCTTAAAAAGATTGTGAAGGCTATCGACACAGCAGCATTTATCACCATTCATGACGTGCGGGATGTGTTCGGAGAGGGTTTTCTGGATATTTCGAAGTAACTGGCGGGTGCGAAGGAAAGGTTATAGGGGAACATGGTTGGAAGTCGGTCCTGAGGGACCGGCTTGTTTGCTGCTATTCAAAAATGAACCACTATGTGATTTTTATTTCAAATAATCAACATATAACGCAAGTTGAATTTACTGACTTCACTTTATTCTCTAGCGTTCGCATTCCATTTGCTAGACATATTAATATCATCAGTGGAGAAACTGGTACAGGGAAAACGAACGTTTTAAAGGTTTAGGTAGCATAGAAATGGGTCTTCTTGCTGAAGGTTATCGTAAGTTGTCTACTTTACTACAATTAATATCCAATGAAACGTTAACTGAGAATACAATCCTTTTTTGGGACGAACCAGAGCCAAATATCAACCCTAAAATGATTCCTGCTTTAAAAGAAATGCTTATCGCGTTAGCTGAAATGGGAGTGCAAATATTCATTACAACGCATAGTTATTTTCTTCAACAAGAACTTTCCCTTTTTGAGCAATACAGCAATAAAGACAAGCTGGATATACGATTTATAACCTTATATCAAGATGAAGGTGATATTCAATTTGAATCTCAAAAGCTAATCTCAGAATTACAACATAATCCAATTCAACAAGAGTTTATGGACTTGTATAATAGGGAGCAGGAGTCGTTTTATGACCACGATTAGCTTTGAAGAAAGCAATCTGCGCTTTCAATTTAAAGAAGGATTATTACCTATTAAGTTTGATGAGACTAATTTTTATACTAACCGCTTTAATACTCTCACGGGTTCAAAAGGGGTAGATTTCATTCGTTTAAAGTGGTTAACCACTAAGGTATTTGTAGAGAATGTGCAATTATCCAAAGGCCATATTTATACAATTAGTAGACTATCTAAACCTTCATAAAAAACGATTTGTATTTATTATTCCGTCTGCTCTGTTTTTATGCATATTTTGAAAAATGTATCTGATCTCATCACAGTTCTTATAACCCTCGTATTTTCAATCATAGGCATATGTTTTATCCTGAATGTTTCGAGTATGTTTTCGTAGTTAAAAATCCCCTCTCAATTTGCAGTTTTCACTGCATTTTGAAGGGGATTTTTATTATTCATGGGCTCTTTAGTCTTGAATCATTTGACGCAATACGGTTTGCAGAATGCCGCCGTTATGGTAGTAGTCGATATCGACGGTGCTGTCCAGACGGGCAGTGACCGGGAACTCGAATTTCGTGCCATCCTCGCGTTTGGCTACAACGGTAAGCTCTTGACCCGGCTTTACGTCATTGTCGATGCCGAGAATGTCAAACGTTTCACGACCGTTCAGACCCAGGTTGGACCAGCCGTAGCCTTCATGGAATTGCAGTGGAAGCACGCCCATGCCGACCAGGTTACTGCGGTGAATCCGCTCAAAGCTTTCGGCAATGACGGCTTTGACGCCCAGCAGAAGCGTACCTTTGGCCGCCCAGTCACGGGAGCTGCCTGTGCCGTATTCCTTGCCGGCAATAACGATCAGGTTTTGATCGGCTGCCTGATATTTCATAGATGCATCGTAGATGGACATTTCCTCATCTGTCGGCAAGTATTTGGTCACGCCACCCTCGGTGCCAGGAGCCACGTTGTTGCGAATACGGATGTTAGCGAATGTACCGCGCATCATGACCTCGTGATTACCGCGACGGGAGCCGTAGGAGTTGAAGTCTTTGCGCTCCACGCCATGCTCCTTCAAGTACAGTCCTGCCGGACTGGAAGGGGCGATGTTGCCTGCTGGTGAGATATGATCCGTCGTGACCGAATCGCTCAGCAAGGCAAGTACACGGGAATTACGAATTTCCTTGATATCCTGCACACCATCTTGAAGTTTTTCAAAGAATGGCGGATTTTGAATATAGGTTGATTTTTCATCCCATTCATACAATTCGCCTTCAGGAACCGGAATGGAGTTCCATTTTTCGTTGGCAGTAAATACATTCTCATATTTACGACGGAACATATCCGGGCTGAGAGACAGGCTGATTGCTTCCTTGATTTCCTCGGAAGTTGGCCAGATATCTTTCAGATAGACAGGCTGATTGTCCTGATCATAACCGAGCGGATCATTCACCAAATCAATGTTCACCGTACCTGCCAGCGCATAAGCAACAACCAGTGGCGGTGAGCCAAGATAGTTGGCTTTGACCTGCGCATGCACGCGGCCCTCAAAGTTCCGGTTGCCGGAAATGACCGCACCAACCGTCAGATCATGGTCTGTGATGGCCTGACTCACTTCGTCAGGAAGCGGACCAGAGTTACCGATGCAGGTCGCGCAGCCGTAGCCAGCCACATGGAAGCCGAGTGCTTCCAGCGGCCCGATCAGCCCTGCTTTTTGCAGGTATTCCGTCACGACAAGGGAGCCTGGCGTCAAGCTGGTTTTCACATAGCCCGGCTTTTTAAGCCCGCGTTCTACTGCCTTTTTAGCAAGCAAGCCCGCGCCCAGCATAACGCTTGGGTTGGAGGTGTTCGTGCAGCTTGTGATAGCTGCAATCACGACTGCGCCAGTACCCAGCTCGCTGGTGGAGCCGTCAGGATGGGTCAGCGGGATCTTCTGCGCGATCTTTTCATCACTCAGTCCATAGCCGCCTTTGTCCACCGGAGTACGGATAATGCCTTCGAAGGTTTCCTTCATGCGGCTAAGCTCGACACGGTCCTGCGGACGTTTGGGTCCAGCGAGACTCGGTACAACCGAAGCCAGATCCAGCTCAATCGTATCGCTGAACACAGGGTCCGGCGTGTCGGATGTGCGGAACATGCCTTGCACTTTGTAATATTCCTCTACGAGGCTGACTTGCTCATCGGAACGTCCGGTGCTGCGCAGGTAAGCCAGCGTTTCGGCATCAACCGGGAAAAAGCCGATCGTTGCACCGTATTCCGGTGCCATGTTGGCAACGGTCGCACGGTCAGCCAAGCTGATATTAGCCAGGCCTGGGCCGTAAAATTCGACGAATTTGCCGACCACGCCTTTTTTACGCAGCATTTGAGTGACTGTCAGCGCCAGATCCGTAGCGGTAGCTCCTTCCGACAGGCTGCCTGTCAGCTTGAAGCCGATCACATCGGGAGTGACAAAATACAGTGGCTGCCCGAGCATCCCCGCCTCTGCCTCAATCCCGCCGACGCCCCAGCCTACGACACCGAGGCCGTTAATCATCGTCGTATGGGAATCCGTTCCCACGAGGGAATCCGGGAAGACGACGGTTTCGCCGTCAATGGTTTTGGTGGCGGCCACGGATGCGAGATACTCCAGATTGACCTGATGGACGATACCGGTGGACGGTGGCACTGCACGGAAGTTGTTGAACGCCGTTTGCGCCCAGCGCAGAAAACGGTACCTTTCCTCGTTACGCTCAAATTCTACATTAATATTATAATCCAGCGCTTCACTGGTACCGAAAGCATCGACCATAACCGAGTGATCGATAACGAGATCGACGGGTACGAGCGGGTTGATTTGTTTCGGGTCGCCGCCCGCTTTTTTCACAGTATCGCGCATGGCTGCCAAATCGACAACCACCGGGACGCCGGTAAAATCCTGAAGCACGATGCGTGCAGGGATGAACGGAATTTCTTTGTTGGTGTCACGATGTTCAGCCCAGCCTGTAAGCTGCTGCACATGCTCCTCTGTAATCGCGCGTCCATCAAATTGGCGCACAGCGGCTTCCAGCAACACTTTAATGGAGAAAGGCAGCTTGGCGATCCCGCTTTTTCCTTGTTCCTCCAGTGCCTTGAGACTGTAATAACGGTAAGGCTTGCCGTCAACTTCCAGACTGCGAGCAATGGAGAATTGATCTTTTCCTGACATAAGTATTACCTCCTTGAAGTGGATGTTTGAGGGAAAATAGGGATGTCGTTTTTTCGACGTCTTGCACAGTTGGTTTAATTTGGTTGCGCTCTCATGAAAGCAACATAGCTGATTTGAAGAATAACCGATTAACCTATGGTAACCGTTATTTTCATAATAGAGGAGAAGATGTTTTTAACTCGTTTCATTAGATGAAACCTAATTTCAAAATAATGCTTATGCATTAAGTATACCGTTTTCAATTGATTCCGTAAAGTTTTTTTGGCCTAATGTATACGTCGAAGCCTGGAAAATAAAACGTTTCTCTTACTCGTGTTTCGGTGTTCATACCAAGCTTTAGAGATTCATACTTATAGTATAGAGAGCCATATCAGGCTATAGAGGGAAGTAAGAAAGTTATTCAGTATCCCGGCTATTCCCAAAACAGGGATGGCGAGACGGAAATGGAGGGACAGGGATGGGGGAGCGGGAATGGAAGCAGGCCCTTTTTGCTTATGTGAACCAATATAATCGGAGTGAGGTAAACGGCGCTCCGCAGCCGGATGAATATCTGGAGGTAGGTCAGCGGATGGAGCGTGCGGCCCGTACGGCCAGACTGGAACAGTGGTATAACGAGCGGAACGCCGTTCCATTACGTAGCGAAACACGCGCCAAGCCGCTGCGAATTGTGCAGGATACGTCGGAAGAGGCTGTGGTGGATGTACAGCTGCATGTCCGGCTCTTTTATGAAAAAGGCGGAATGACCCACCGGGAGGATCGTATTGAACGGGAACGTCTGACGTTCACGCGCGAGGGTGAAGCCTGGCAGGTGGCAAGAATCGAGCGTGATCCGGCAGAAAGAAAGCCTGCGGGGGGAGAGGTTCCTTTTGAGCAGGCTTCGTTTAATCAGGGAGGAAATTTGCCGCTGCTGAATCGCGGTGTACTGGGCTTTGGCTCATCAGCACGCCCCAGCCGATATCGCCGGGAAGAAGCGGCAGCCTATGCGGATCAGTGGTGGGATAGCTTCAACCCGGAGTTTGAAGGTTTTGATGTGGATTGCACCAATTATATCTCGCAATGCCTCTTTGCAGGGGGCGCACCGATCCACTATACTGGTAAAAGAGAATCAGGCTGGTGGTACAAAGGACGGGTCGCCGGACGTGAGCTGTGGAGCTACAGTTGGGCGGTTTCCAACAGTCTGGAGCGGTATTTGGGCTCCAGCTCGTGGGGGTTGACCGCCGAACAGGTGAGCCGTCCGGAGCAGCTTATGCTGGGGGACGTCATTTTTTATGATTGGGATGGTGACGGCATCTTTCAGCACAGCACGGTGGTAACGGCCTTTGATGCGGGCGGGATGCCGCTTGTCAATGCGCATACGGTAAGCTCCAGACATCGTTATTGGGACTACAAAAATTCGTATGCGTGGACGGACAACACGGTGTATCGCTTTTATCATATCGCCGACTATTTTTAAATGAAATGTTTATAACAGGTACAGTGACGCAAATCAGGCACAATGACGAAAGCAGGAAAGCGGAGGATAAGCATGGCAAAACAAAAATTGACCGTAGGGCTGGTGTACGGCGGCAAATCGGGCGAACATGAGGTTTCGCTGCAAACGGCGTATGCGGTACTGAACGCTTTTGATTTTGAGAAATATGAGATTATTCCTTTTTATATTACGAAGGCTGGCGATTGGCGCAGAGGGTCGCAGCTTGACGCACCTTTGGCTTCTGTAGAGCAATTGAAGCTGGAGCGGGCAGAGGGCGGTACGAAGGCGGCATTAGATACGTTGTTCGGCAAGCTGTACGGAGAGCAGACGCTGGATGTACTGTTCCCGCTACTGCACGGTACCTTTGGTGAAGACGGAACGATTCAGGGCTTGTTCGAAATGGCGGATATGCCTTATGTCGGTGCAGGCGTGCTGGCTTCTGCCGCAGGAATGGACAAAGGCGTTATGAAGAAGCTGTTTGAGCATGCAGGATTGCCGCAAGTGAAATACTGTTATTTTAACAGTACACAGTGGTCACAAACCAGTCATGATCTGGTGCGCAACATGGAAACTGAGTTAGGGTACCCGTGCTTTGTCAAACCGGCGAATCTGGGATCAAGTGTCGGCATTTCCAAAGCTAATAACCGGGAAGAGCTGGAAAAGGCAGTCGAGCTGGCTCTGCAATTTGATCTGAAGGTCATTGTGGAGGAGTATGTCGATGCCCGCGAGGTCGAGGTTAGCGTACTCGGCAACGACGAGCCGATTGCTTCCGTACCGGGCGAAATTGTATCGTCCGGCGACTATTACGATTATGCTGCCAAATACACGGACGGCCAATCGAAAATGCTCATTCCGGCACCGTTGGACGAGGAAGTGGCGGATCGTATCCGTAAAGCCGCATTGCAAGCATTCCGCGCTCTGGAGGGTTGCGGGATTTCCCGTGCCGATTTCTTCGTCAGACGTTCGGACGGACATATTTTTATTAATGAAGTAAACACGATGCCGGGCTTTACGCCGTTCAGTATGTATCCATTGCTGTGGAGAGAAACGGGCGTATCCTATCAAAGCTTGCTGGACCGCATGATTGCGCTCGCACTGGAGCGTTATGAACGCAGGTCTGCGCTGCACTATGAGAACTCATAAAACGAACCGAGGGGAGCTGATCACTCCCCTTTTTGTTCATATATACGGTTTACAATTAGGATTTGCAAAAGTCCTTAATCACGAAAGGTGGCGGCTAAACATGGGCTTTCAAACCGAATTTAACTCGGTGTGCAAATTCAAGAGCGAACAGGAATTGTACGAACTGCTGGAATACGGACGCGGCAAAATGGTTAAATCCGGCCTGCGTGTGTTCCCGACAGGCCAGAAGGTCATCGCTTACAGCGTGGACAACGTGGCAGTAGCCATCGTGCAGATTGTTGGCTGTATTGCCGAAATCAATTTTCAGGGCGACGAAGTGACCGAGGTGGAAATGAACCTCATTCGCAAGCTGAATGAAGAGGAAGCAAGAATTCAGACCGCATTGGCGGATGAAATGTTTTTCGGAGTGCAATAGACAGGTGAAGGACAGATTAATGCCGAATCAGAGGGGGATTTTCCGGGTATGATCAGTAGAATAAAGATTGAGGTCACAGAACGAAAGCGGTCTTGCCATCTACTGCGATCTGCTGAAAGGAAGGACACCTATGATAGTAAGGTTCGGCTATGTAGCCATGTCGGTCACCGTACAAAATGCATCGCCCTCTAAAACGATGACGATGGCCAGCTTTAACAAAATTGGAGATCGAGAGGCCGCGATCCGCAAGCTGGAACGAATTGCAGCCGAAAACCTGCATAATACACTGCGGTTGCTGCGTCATAATCGGGCGAGCGATATCAAGGTTTACCGTTTTTCATCCAAGCTGATTCCACTGGCGACTCATCAGGATTTGAGTGACTGGAACCCCTTTCAGGCGCTTGCCGCTGATTTTGCAGAGGTCGGGAATTATGTTAAAAAGAACGGGATGAGAGTATCGTTTCACCCGGATCATTTTACAGTGCTGAGCACTCCCCGCCCGGAAGTACTGCAAAGCTCCATTAACGATCTCCAGCATCATAAAGCGATGCTGGAGGCGATGGGACTCGGTGCGGATGCCAAGAACAACATTCATATCGGCGGCGCGTATGGAGACAAGATAACGTCGAGTCAGCGTTTTGTAGAGCAGGTGAATGCGCTGGAGCTTTCGTTAAGAGAACGAATGACGCTGGAAAATGATGATAAAACGTTTAATGCGGTGGAAACGCTGGAAGCGTGCAAGCGGACGGGGCTGCCGATGGTTCTCGACATTCATCATCAATGGGTAAATAACGAGGGCGAGAAGCCGTGGGAGCTGTGGCCTGGCATTTTGGATACATGGAAAGGGGAATTGGCTCAAGCGGGCTCTTCTCCCGATCATCCACTGCCACCCAAAATCCATGCGTCCAGTCCCAAAAGTGAAAAAGACCCCCGCAGTCATGCGGACGGTGTTCAGGTGGAGCCGCTGCTTACTTTTTTGCGTAACATTGCCGGATATACCGATCAGATTGATGTCATGCTTGAAGCCAAACGTAAGGATGAAGCGTTGATGGGACTGATGAAGGAACTGAGCGTACGAGAAGGTGACGGGGTGAAGGCGCTGGATGGGGCTTCAGTAGAAATTACGCCTTAAAAAATAGTGCACCGCGGATAAACCTCACATATATAGAAACTTTATGAAGCCTATTGTGTATACTAGAATGTGTGTACCATTAATAGAGATGGTTAAGAGACTGTGCCGTAATGCAGCTTCGTAAACCACGTAACAATGATATAGAAAGTAGAGTGAACACGTTGAACGAACATGAAAACGAAAAGGTTCCCTATATCGTATCAGGAAAAAGCTATACGGCCGTGGCGATTAACGCAGCATCCAAAGCTGGGGAATGGATCAAAAGCAGACTGGGTACCGTTGAGCAGTTAAGCACCAAGCAATCCTCTACGGACCTTGTGACCGAAGTGGATAAAGGCGCGGAGCAGATGATCCGCAGACTGATTCTTACCCATTTTCCCGACCATGTCATTCTCGGCGAAGAGGGCGTAGAGCCGGGTGCCGAGGCTTCGGCCCGTGCATTGGAGGCTGCTCGTGAAGAGGAATATTTGTGGATTATTGATCCGATAGACGGCACAACCAATTTTGTACACAGCCTGCCATACTACAGTGTATCTATCGCCTTGGCTCACCGTGGAGAGGTGATTGTCGGTGTCATTTATGATCCGTCCCGCAACGAAATGTTTGTGGCTGAAAAAGGTAAGGGTGCGTATGTGCATGGCAATCTGATGAGGGCATCCAGAGAAGAAACACTGGGAGACAGTCTGGTGTGCATCGGCTTCCCACCGGACCGCACTTTTGCACAGCCGCTGAATATGAAGATTATACAGGCACTTACACCTCAGGTGAGAGGCATCCGGGCACTTGGCTCGGCAGCACTGCATTTAGCCTATGTGGCTTCAGGACGGCTTACAGCTTACTGTGAAATCGGTCTGAACGCTTGGGATGTGGCAGCGGGCGCTCTGCTGGTGCAGGAATCGGGCGGAACGATCACAGATACGCTCGGCAGACCTTATGACCTGAGTGTGCGACATATTGCAGCGACCAATACGGCTATTCATTCTCAACTCATTCAAGTGCTGAAAGAAGCAGACGCAACCGGGTTATAATAAAACGCAGATCATTCTGATGGAGGGAATCGTGATGAGCCAATCCGAAGAATTGGAGCGCGAGCTCAGTGAAATGCTGATGGAAGGCGAAATTCGTGAGAATGAGGCCAAAAAACGCGAACGGCTCACTCCTAAATATGAGGTGCGGATTCAAACCCATATCGACCCTATTGTGGAGGAGACGCGTAAATACCGCAGCATGGCACGGGAACTGGACGACCGATATGATGAATATATGAGCAAGGCGGATCCATCGGAACCAACCAACAAACGCTGAGCGAACACAAATACCTCTTGCCGCATGACCAAGGCTTGGGGTATTTTGTATGATGTACAGCTTTATCAGGCAATCTCCATTTCAGGCTGAACCGGACAGGACGAGCAAAGGAGGCGACATCCACTGATTCATCTATTTTAAAATCGCTCTCAAAAATGCCGAAATCCATCATAAAATGGTGCTGCTGGTTGATGATGAGCGTATGATTTTGGAAGGAATTAGCTTGATAATCCGTCTCAAGAATAAACTCCAAGAGCATTTCATACCCCAATTATATATACGGAAATTGCGCTCTCGTTCTACTTTTACTAAAGATATTTTTATTAATGTCTATGTCATGTCATTTGCTTATTCCTTAAAAAATTCAATGGTTCTATTCCATGAATCCATCTGTATATGTGCATTTCCTTCTAATGTACCACCAGTAGCAAAAACAAGTCTTGGTGCTAACCTCATACTGGCTGTTACACCTACTGGTATGATATAGGGTAAAGGAAACGGGTGCCCTGCATTTTCATAAGCCAAAAGATTATAGTTATACTTGTAATTATATTTTGCTAAAGTATCCATTATTTCAACACAGCCATCATAGGTGTTCCAAATGTTGTCTTTCTCACCTGCAATTAATAATATATCGGCTTTTGCATGTTCTACTTTAATTCGTGCAGTTTCCTTGTTCTTTGCAGTATTCACACTAGTTTTATACATATAGGCGTATCCAAATGGCTTATTTTTCATGAAAGAATCTAACATGTTTGTAAATAAAATGCGGTTCTTTAAGCGTATAAACGGCATAGACTTTCCTTCATATGACCACGACGAAACATTTTTGTAGTTAAGTCCCTGAAAGCAATATGCGTGTGGGGCAACCGCTACTACCTTTTTGATGATTGAATACCTTGATGCAAGTAACAGTGCCAGTTCGCCGCCTTTAGAGGTGCCATGAACATATATATCATTTCCATTTGTTATTGGATTTTTTTTAAGCCATTGAAATACTTTTTCAAAATATTCAAGTGGAATTTCCGCAAGCTGTTTAGGTAATCCTTTATCATTAAAATATGCTAGAGATAAAACATTAAACCCATGAGAAGCCAATAGAGCTGAAATGAACGAAAGAGCGTCTTTATTCCCATCTGCTCCACCTAATGTCACAATTGTTACATTGTTAGTGTTTTCACTATAAAACAATTCTCCAACAAATTCATCTGTGATTTTGAGGTTTTTAACTTCTGGATTTTTAAATAAACGTTCTAATTTTGCGCATACCCTGTCTTTTTCACATTCAGCTACAATGTCAATGAATAGACTATTATTTATAGATATATTTTTGACAATATCTTTGAGTTTTCCAACAACCATTTTCATAGATACAATTAGCCCCATGCTATCTATGAAGTCATAGGTTCCAGAATCGGCTTTTTGTTTTGACAAATCTACATTACCACGTGAATCAGCTGTAAACCAAGCGAAAGATTCAAACTTTACGGTTTTTGCCCATGGTAAACTCATAGAAGCACTTATTTTGACTTTCCCAAATGGTGGCAACTCAGATATGGATATGCTAATCCTTTTATCGCAAAGCGCTACTAATGGTTCTATCTGCAATTTCATAGGGTAATCCCCCCCTTGTTAATATGATTAGAAAAATTTTTTCTAATCGTTTACTTTATCAATGTTATTCGTTTTTTCTCTTTCATTTCTAGACTTGTTCCTTAATCGTTCAAATTCCTTTAATGCTCTCACATTTAATTCATTTTTATCTTCATCCATGCCCATCTTAGCTTCTTCCTCAAAACCATCTTGCTCTGCACCATCAAAACGATACAGTTTCTTTAATAAACTCCACAATACTTCCAATTCTTCTATAGAGAAATCTTTAAAGATATCTGTCATAAAATGCAGGCTTTTTTCACCACATTCCATTAACACCTGCTTTGCTGACTCAGTAAATTTAACATTAATAGCACGCTTGTCCTTTTGACTTGGTAAAGTGATAATATATCCTTTATTTTCTATGATTGTTATCAGTTGTTTCACGCTTTGTTTAGTGGTGCCTAACTTTCTCGCAATATTGTTTAGTGTCGTTTCATCTTCGGGTAAATGAGCAATTGCTATCATTGTCATATACTGCCTTGATGTTAATTTATCAAAGTATTTATCACCTTGCACTTGAAGCTTATTGGCAAGAGAGAACATTGTTGCATAAGTTTGTAGCATTAGAAATATCTCTCTGTAACTGTCCATATATATCCTCCATTCATTTTAGACAATATATTGTCTAAAATGATAATAACACCACATTTCACATTCGTCAATATACTGTTTAATTAATTGGCCTATTCAACCCTGAGTGAATCATTTTTAAGCGAAATAGATGAACTAAAAAAGATATCCACGAGCCGGAATAAACGACAGCTCGGGGATATCTTTTTGTATATTCATCATTCTGGAGAAGTGTTAACGTCAAAATAGCCGATCCCAATCGCATCCCGTACCTCGCGCATGGTTTTCTTCTTCCGCCTACTTTTTTCCATCATCGCCATACAATTTTGTATATTTAACCATTCCACAAGTAAAATGTACATCCCTTTTCAGTTCACTTTTAGTGGTTTTGCAGCAGATGCTTTTCGCGGCTCGAAGTTTCTCCGACCTCCAAAATTGGTGCCCAACACCCCGACAATAATAATAACGGCCCCGACAATATGATAGTACGCGAGCTGCTCCTTCAAAATGTAAGCACCCGCAATCATGGAAATGAGAGTGGACAAATTACCGATCACACTCATTTTGGACGCCTCAATTCGCTTCAACGCATAGCTCGATAGCAGCGAGGTTATAAGCGTTGACAGAATGCCCAGATAGGCCAGCGCCAGCCAGTAGTCAGGCTTCACCAGTGGGGCGGTATAGGCGCTCAAGGAACCATTTATCGTATGATATCCCAGGGCCACCAAGTTAAAAACGACACATCCCAGGATGGAGGTAACGTAGGTTAGCTCCAGCGGATTGTATTTTTGCGTTAATGGGCGAGCCAGTACATTATAGCCGGAGAGGCATATCGCAGATAGCACGAGCAGAAGAATACCCCCGAAGCTGTTCGAAGCCAGCGACGCTCCACTTTTCATCACGAATATAAAAATAACGCCCGCTACAGAGAGCAGCAAGGAAAGCTTTTGGACAACCGTTGTACGCTCTTTAATAAAATAGGATGCCAGCAGCAGCGTGAAGATAGGAACGGTAGCCTGAATGATGCCGCCTTCCGATGAAGAAGTGCTCATCAGCCCGAAGGCTTGCAGTGGAAAATATACTAAAGGCGAGAGTAGCGCCAGCGGTAAAATACGCAGGATATCACGCCGCGTGATGTTAATCTTGATCCAGCCCAACAGTACTGGAACCGTCAAAGCGATAAAAGACAAAGCAAAGCGGTGGGCGATTACATCCAGCGGGCTGGCCTCTGTAACCGTCAGCTTCACAAACAAAAATGAAAAACCGAGTATAGCGGCATAGCTGAGAGCAGCCAGATAGGCGGCTCCCGTTTTGGAACGACTGTGCATGATAAACCTCCGTAATGGCTCAGGCATTTGTTTTCATTAGCCTATCCTGAATGATTTTCAACATGTTGCTCCTCCCAATATACCCGGATGGCGTCACTTGATACAATCCATAAAACGTACAACTGTACGGGTACAGTTTGAAAAAAAAAGCCGGAAGGCAGTCTCAAAGGTGGGATATCCCAGTCCTTAAAGCTGCTTCCGGCTCTTATCCTATCAACATTCCATCATTTACTGATCTGCTTGCTTGCCCTGTGCCATTGCACGGAAAGAATCGTTCGCCGCTTCCAGCGTAGCATCTACGTCTTCATCCGTGTGCGCCGTTGTGAGGAACCATGCTTCGTACTTCGATGGGGCCAGATGAATACCGCGATCCAGCATATGGCGGAAGAAGGAAGCGAACGCTTCGCCGTCCGTATCCTGCGCTTCATCGTAGTTCGTGATTGGATGATCGCAGAAATGGGTGGAGAATGCTCCACGGATGCGGTTAATTGTCAACGGCACGCCATGGCGCTCGGCTGAGGAAGCGATACCGTCCGTCAGTCTCACAGCCAGACGTTCCATCTCTTCATACACGCCTTCGCCTTGAAGCACTTCAAGGCATGCAATGCCTGACGAGATGGAAGCCGGGTTACCCGCCATGGTGCCTGCCTGATAAGCCGGGCCGAGCGGAGCAACCTGCTCCATCACATGCTTGCTGCCGCCGTAGGCGCCGATCGGCAGACCGCCGCCCATGATTTTACCTAGTGCGGTCAAATCCGGCTGAATCGCATCATGATTGTCCAGGCCTGTATACGTTTGGGTGGAGCCGTAGTGGAAGCGGAACGCGGTGATGACCTCGTCATAAATGACGAGTGAACCGTTCGCCCGTGCCATCGAGCATAGCCCTTCCAGAAAACCGGGCTGCGGCATCACCATGCCGAAATTACCGACAATCGGCTCAACCATGACCGCTGCCACATCGTCACTCCAACGCTCCAAGGCTTGGCGCAGCGCGTCCAGATCATTGAAAGGCACAGTAATAACCTCACTTGCAATGTTGGTCGTAATTCCTGCGCTGTCCGGTATGCCCAGCGTGGAAGGGCCGGAGCCTGCGGCTACGAGCACCAGATCCGAGTGACCGTGATAGCAGCCTGCAAATTTGATGATCTTATTTCGCTTCGTATAGGCCCGTGCAACACGGATCGTCGTCATGACTGCTTCTGTGCCGGAATTTACAAACCGGACCTTGTCCATGGATGGAATGGCTTCCTTGACCATCTTGGCGAGCTTGATCTCCAATACCGTTGAGGTTCCGTACAATACCCCGTTCGCCGCCGCCTCACTAATGGCCTTGGTAATATGAGGGTGGGCATGTCCGGTAATAATAGGGCCGTAAGCCGCTAAATAATCAATGTACCGATTATCATCCACGTCCCAGAAATGAGCGCCTTTGGCGCGTTTCATAAATACCGGAGCGCCGCCGCCCACAGCCTTGAAAGAGCGTGAAGGACTGTTTACGCCCCCGACAATATGTTCCAGTGCTTCTTTATATAATGCTTCGGAGGTTTCCCGTTTCATCATCCAGAACTTCCTTTCCGTTCATCAAAATAGGATATATACACGCCAAAGGGCAGCGTTTACGGCTGCCCCCTGCATACATCATTATAGCTCTTTTTGTCCTGTCTTTGTTGTCGATTGTGTGGCAGCAGCATCACTAATGGTTTTGCTGCCACCCGTGAAAGAAGCCTTATCTGGCTTGGACGATGATGCACTGTCCGGTTGCTTCGTTTTGTTTTGATCCTTATTTTGTTCCTGTGTCTGTACAGGAGGATTATTGAATATATCCTGCACATACTTTTTCAATTCTTCCGGATCGCGGACAGTAAGAACCTGCGCGCCTCCTAAATTTTTTTCTCCAAGCAACTTCATCGGCGGAACCTGCTCGCTGCCTGCAAAGCTGCTCTGATAGCCGACATTCGCCAGCTTCCACATATCGTTGACACTGAGATTCGTATCAATATACGGGTTCACCTGCTCCAAAATGCTCGGCAGATTGGCAATGGAGGTCGTGCTCTGCATTTTCTGGGCTACGGCCTCCAAAAATGCACGTTGCCGTCCCGAACGAGAGAAGTCCGACATGGCATCATGACGGAAGCGCACATATTGAAGCGCCGTCTTGCCGTCCAAATGCTGCATGCCTTTTTTCAGATTAATATCGTATTCATGCTTATCGGCATTACTTGTATAATGCATATCCTTTTCGACTTCAAAATCAATACCGCCTACGGCATCCACCAGCTTAATGAACCCCTGGAAATCGGTATACACATAATATTGCACCGGAATGCCTAGCAGATCGCCAGCCGTCTTCATGGCCGTGTTGGGACCGTGAGTAATGGCGGTGTTAATCCGATTTTTATCGTAGCCGGGAATATCCACGTACGTATCGCGCAAAATAGAGAAGAGATGAATCTTTTTCTTGACGGGATCAAGCGATACGACCATCATGCTGTCCGACCGGGGGACTTCCCCTTTTTGGATACCACGACCATCGACACCCATCAGCAAAATGTTGACCGGATCTGTACCTTCCCACTTGGGCGGGTTTGGTGTGCGCACCTGATCGACCTGCTTTACATTTTTGAAGGGGGAATTAGCGCCCTCTTTATGCAGATTGTCCAGTTGATTATAAATGGATGTAAAATAGTACACGGCAAAGCCGACAATCGCGACGATAACCACGGCAAGAACCGTCCATACCGTTCTTTTGGTTCTGTTTGTCATGGATGCTCTCCCTTTCGCTTTTCAATTCATTACATTATAATTTCTTTTTAGAGCACAATCAATTTAACTATGGATTTTTCAAAATCCTGACTGTGAGGTATGACATGCTGGCAATTGATGTGCAGGATCTGCGCAAAACATTTAAAGTACAAAAAAATCGCGAAGGCCTGAAAGGAGCCTTCCTTGATTTATTCGCCCGCGAATACAACGAGGTGGCCGCGGTCAAAGATATTTCCTTTGGTATTCCTCAGGGAGAAATATGTGGCTATATTGGTGAAAACGGAGCTGGAAAGTCAACCACGATCAAGATGCTGACCGGCATTCTCGTGCCGACCTCGGGACATCTCAAAGTAGGCGGCTATGTTCCTTACGAGGAACGCGAGAAATTCGTAAGTAATATCGGCGTTGTTTTCGGACAGCGCAGCCAGCTATGGTGGGATATCGGCGTGATTGAGTCTTTTCAGCTGTTGCGCAAAGTATATCAGGTTCCTGCCGTAGACTTCAAACGCAGGCTGGATGAGCTGGTAGAGCGGCTCCAATTACAGGACCTGCTAAGCCGTCCGGTGCGCAAGCTTAGTCTCGGGCAGCGGATGCGCTGTGAATTGGTGGCTGCGCTGCTGCACAATCCGTCCATCGTTTTTCTGGACGAGCCAACCATTGGACTCGATATTATGGTGAAGTCCGAAATCCGCGAGTTCCTGAAGGACATGAACCGGGATTACGGGACGACGATATTGCTGACAACCCATGATTTGCAGGATATTGAAGCGCTGTGCTCGCGCGTCATTATGCTGGATGACGGGAATATCATCTATGACGGAGGTCTGGAGGATTTGAAGGCACGCTGGGGTACAGGCCGCGAGGTGCAGTTCCAGTTCGGCATTCCCACGAACCTTGAGCAATTGCAAGCGTGGACAGCGGATATGCCGCTGGCTTGGTCGGCCGATAACGATCTGGCTGCCAAGGTGTGGATACCACTTCATATCAATGTATCGGATGTGCTGGCGAGCGTAGTAGGGCGTACGGACATTACGGATATCAAAATCATTGAAACGAATACGGATGATATCGTGCGCAGCATCTACCAGTCCGGCTCGGCGGAACGCAAGGGCAATCCCGTGCTTCCTGCAGTGGAGGCCAAAGTTCATGCTTAGCGTATATACAGATTTTATTCGCATCCGGTTTCTCACCATGCTTGCTTATCGGATGAACTATTATTCAGGTATTATCATTTATTCCATGAATATTGGTGTTTATTATTTCACATATAAGGCTATATACGGGGACGCGGGTAGCATTGGCGGCTTTTCCGCTGCTCAAATGACGACCTATGTAGCAGTATCGTGGATGGCAAGGGCGTTTTATTTTAACAATCTGGATCGTGAAATTTCGACTGATATTGGTGACGGAAGCATCGCCATACAGATGATCCGACCGTATAACTACGTACTCGTTAAATTTATGCAAGGGCTTGGCGAGGGTATGTTCCGTTTCCTGTTGTTTATGATTCCGGGCATGGCGATTGCCATGCTGCTGTTTCCGGTGACACTGCCCAGTGATCCTGTAGCTTGGATTAGCTTTCTTATCATGCTGTTTTTCAGCTTTCTCATCAACACCCAGATTAATGTTATTACTGGCCTGACGGCCTTTTTCGTTGAAAATAACGAAGGTATGATGCGAATGAAGCGGGTGGTAGTGGACCTGTTCTCCGGCTTGATTCTGCCCATCAGTCTGTTTCCGGGCTGGCTGGCGACCTTCGCCCAATGGTTGCCGTTTCAGGCAATTACGTATTTGCCCGGCTCCGTATTTACCGGACGAGTAAAAGGCGTTGGGATTTGGAATGTGCTGGGTATCCAAATCATTTGGCTGATCGTTCTGCTCTTGCCGATGATCATCATTTGGCGACTGGCGCGCAGACGTCTGTTCGTGCAGGGAGGGTAAGCCGATGATGAACTATTTAGGTCTCATTAGCGAATATTTAAAAAATTACATGAAGTCGCGGCTCACCTATCGTGCCGATTTTTGGGTGGAGGTCATTTCGAACCTGCTGTTTCAGGCCACCAATCTTATTTTTATATTGGTCATTTTTATGCATACGAACAGCTTGGGCGGCTGGAGTGAAAATGAAGTTGTGTTTGTTTATGGCTTTTTTATGGTTCCTTTCGGACTATTCAGCTGTTTCGTCAACCTTTGGAACTTTAGCGAGCGCTATATTGTAAAAGGGGAACTGGATCGGGTCATGACGCGCCCTGCCTATAATCTGTTCCAGATCTTTCTTGAAAATGTGAACCCGCCCGCGTTGGTTGGATCGGTGATTGGTCTGGTTATTATGGGAATCAGCGGGGCGCAAATGGACTTGCATATGGCGTGGTGGTTCATCCCGGCACTAATTGCCATGACCCTAAGTGCCGTAGCGATTTATACGGGAATTTACACCATATTGACTTCTATTTCGTTCTTTTCAGACGCACCTACAGGAATTATTCCGCTTATGTACAATGTGCAGAGCTATGGACGTTATCCGGTAACCATCTATAACCGTGCAATTCAGGTCGTGCTGACCTGGATTCTGCCTTTTGCTTTTGTCGGCGTATATCCGGCATCTCTGTTCCTCCATCGGGAGGATATGCGGCATATGGCGCTGCTGACCCCGGTCATGGGAGCTGTATTTCTAACCTTGGGCTTACTGGCATGGAATTTTGGTATCCGGCGCTACAGAGGGGCAGGTTCTTAGACCGGATTACACAAGATAGGAGATGATGAGATGTCCAGGACATTTACCGTTATTGGACAACCCGCGCCGGACTTTGAATTGCCGGGAAGTGAAGGGAAGACCGTCAAGTTGTCTGATTATAGAGGCAGCAGGGCTTTACTGTATTTCTATCCGAAGGATTTGACTTCCAGTTGTTCGACACAGGCCTGTGATTTTCGGGATAAACATACGGAGTTTGAAGGCTTGAACACAGTTATTTTGGGAGTAAGCCCTGATCCGCTCAAGCAGCATGATAAGTTTATCGCTAAATATGGTTTGCCTTTTCAGCTTTTGGCGGACGAGGAGCATCAGGTGGCGGAAGCTTACGGCGTATGGCAGCAAAAGCAGATGTACGGCAAGCAATATATGGGGATCGTACGCTCCACCTTCCTCATTGACGAGAACGGTATTCTGATTCATGAATGGCGTGGTTTGAGAGTCAGAGGACATATTGATAACGCGCTGGAGTATGTTAGAGAACTGGAGAAATAATAAACATCCATACACCCTTTGGGACACAGGCTATATTTTAGTCTCAGAGGGTGTTTTTGATGTGTAATCTTTGGATTTTTTTTATTTCAGGTTTTTGTACAATTTTTAATTAGATTGTTTTCTTTTCTGCCTGATTGCGTAAATGCCCCACAAGCTCAAGGGAATAATGACCGAGTTGGTCAAATCCCAATCTACCCAGAAAGAACAAGGGTATCAAAAGGGCCATTGTTGGGCATGCTGACAGCCTGGAGTCAAGGGATGATCGGCTTATCCATGTTTGGAGCAGAGGTGGCGGTGGAAATCATGAAGCCGCGTATATTAGGTTGGGTTGGCGGCGCTGGATTTGTCATGATATCTATCGTATTTCGATGTACTATATAAGGGCTCGCAGCCGTAAAGCGAGGGAGTCTAATTATTCTGGATCGTTTTTGCTACTGGTTTTCACCGATTTGTCGGACTTGCGGAAAGAACTAAACAGGAAGGCTCTCCAGCGATAAACGATATATAGCAGAAGGATAATGCCGATGATGGCGACAATTCGCAGCGCATACAGTTCCACCAAATTGAACATGGCATCCCATTGCGGACCGAACACCTTGCCGATGCCAAGAAACAGGATGACCCAGAACAGAGCGCCGCTATACGCATACAAGGCAAATTTACGCAGGGGAAGGGCGATAATTCCCGCAAAATAACCCGTAAAATGCCGGACACCAGGAATGAAATATCCGAGAAAAATGAGCCCGTACCCGTAACGTTGAAACCATTTTTGCGTTTTTTCAAGCTTGTCCGGCGATAACAAAACCCATTTTCCGTATTTTTGGATAAAGGGGAGTCCGGCCCATTTTCCGATAAAGTAGGTAATGGTTACTCCGATGGTAGTGCCTAAAAAAGCCAGCAGCACCAGCTTTCCAAAATCCAGCGTACCTGAATAGGAAAGATATCCCGCATAAGCCATCGTGGTTTCCCCGGGAAAGGGTAGAGCAATAAATTCCAGCAGCAAGCCGAAAAAAAGGACGCCATATCCGTATTCTTCGAACAATTGCGCGATCCATTTCAGCACTTCCATCGTTTACACTCCTACCAACAGATTCATAATTTAGAATTAATTTATTCTAACAATATTTTCATGTCCGCTCAACTCCGGTTGATTTCTTGACGTCTTGTTTTATCGTTGCGTATAATGAAACGAACAATTGAGGGAGGCACGGTAATGAATAAGCCTAATGAAATCGTTGTAGTTCTCGACTTTGGAGGACAATACAACCAGTTAATCGCAAGAAGAATACGGGATCTCGGCGTGTATAGCGAGCTCCTTCCATACAATACGCCTGCGGAGAAGCTGAGAGAACTGGCACCGAAAGGGATTGTTTTCTCAGGTGGACCTTCCAGCGTATATGCAGAAAATGCCCCTCAGGTTGACCGGGCAATCTACGATCTGGGAATTCCTATTTTCGGTATTTGCTATGGTATGCAGCTGATGGCTCACCAACTGGACGGTAAAGTTGAACGTGCAGGCAAGCGTGAGTACGGTAAAGCAGACGTGCAATTCAATGAGGATACGAGATTGGCCAAAGGTCTGGAATCCCGTCAGACCGTATGGATGAGCCACGGAGACCATGTTACGGATCTGCCATCCGGCTTTAAACTGGATGCAGGAACGGAAAGCGCGCCGATTGCAGCGATGAGTCATCCGGAGCGGAATCTGTACGCGGTACAATTCCATCCAGAGGTGCGTCATTCCATTCATGGTAATGAGATGATTAGCAACTTCCTGTATGAAGTGTGCGGTTGTGATGGTAAATGGACGATGGAGTCGTTCATTGAAGATCAGATCCGTGAAATTCGTCAGCAAGTAGGCGACAAAAAAGTATTGTGCGCTTTAAGTGGCGGCGTGGATTCTTCCGTCGTAGCGATGCTCATTCATAAAGCGATTGGCGATCAATTGACATGTATGTTCATTGACCATGGACTGCTGCGCAAGGGTGAAGCTGAAAGCGTAATGGAAACTTTCGTTGGCAAATTTGATATGAAGGTTGTCAAAATTGACGCACGTGAGCGCTTCCTGTCCAAGCTGGCAGGAGTCGATGATCCGGAACAAAAACGTAAAATCATCGGTAACGAGTTCATCTATGTGTTTGAGGAAGAATCTGCTCAATTCGACGATTTTACTTTCCTGGCACAAGGTACGTTGTATACGGATATCGTGGAGAGCGGAACAGCAACGGCTCAGACCATTAAATCTCATCATAATGTGGGCGGTTTGCCGGAAAACATGAAGTTCAAGCTGATCGAGCCACTGAATGCGTTATTCAAGGACGAAGTGCGTAAAGTCGGGGAAGAATGCGGACTGCCACCTGAGATCGTATGGCGTCAGCCATTCCCAGGTCCGGGTCTTGCCATTCGCGTGCTGGGTGAAGTCACAGAGGACAAGCTTACGATTGTTCGTGAATCGGATTACATTTTGCGCGAGGAGATTGCCAAAGCCGGTCTGGACCGGGAAATCTGGCAATACTTCACCGCTCTGCCGAATATGAAGAGTGTTGGCGTAATGGGCGATGCCCGTACGTATTCTTATACCGTAGGAATCCGTGCCGTAACCTCTATCGACGGCATGACCGCCGACTGGGCACGTATCCCTTGGGATGTGCTGGAGAAAATTTCGGTACGTATCGTAAACGAAGTGGATAACGTCAACCGCATCGTGTACGATATCACCTCCAAACCACCAGCTACGATTGAGTGGGAATAGTATTTTAAATGATTAACAAAAGAACCTTTATCTCCACATTTATCGTGGTTTTGAAGGTTCTTTGTTTATAACCCATTACCATACAATCTTTCTTCCGGTTGCAGCCGATTCCTCAATGTGGTCCAGTAGTTGATGCAGCGTGGACGGATACCGTTGCCCCCTTCTCCAATGACCCCTGAATCAGAATCTGATCCGCAGTATCCTTGGGAATGACTTCACCCGTTTCCTGAATAGTGGCTTCGTTATAGTGAGATGATGTGATGGCCGAAAGCTCACGGAATTCGCCAACGATGTATTGCAGCGCGTCCAGAGAATGTCCCCCGTTAATCGTCAGAAGATTGGCGCCATTGGCTCTATTCAGCAAATAAGCCGTATCCTGATCTATCCGTCCTCCTTTACCCCGAGTAGCTACTTGCATATGACAGGACACAATTTCACCAATCGCCCCGTCTTTCACCAGCTTTTTCATCGTTTGCACTTCAAGATCCTGCCGCGCCTGCAAGCCGACGGTATGATGAATGCCCGCTTGTTCTGCTGCTGTAGCTATTTCAGAGGCTTCCGCAGTGTTTGCCCCCAAGGGCCATTCACAAAAAATATGCTTCCCCTCTTGAATAGCCGCCATCACCGCTCCGTAATGATGGGGAACTTTTACGCTCACTACTACCATGTCCACATCCTCGGAAGCTGCGAGCTTTTTCGCATCATCAAAAGCCAGTGCCACCCCTACTTCTTCTGCGCTTTGCTGCGCACTCTCCATACGGGAAGTACCTACGGCAGTGATATCCAGGTTCGGATGCTTGAGTAAAGCCGGAATATGCGTTTGACTCGCCCATTTGTTATTCATCGAGCCTCCAACAACACCTGCACGAATCTTCTTTTTGACCATGTTGCATACCTCCTGAATTTTTAAAATGAGGGTGGAAAATAGCGTCCAAGGCCAATATAATACACTGAACACATAAATAATAATGCTTGTTTATGATGTAGGTATCATTTTATTTGATGGAAGGTGAAGGGATGTGAATATCGAAAATATGCAGGCATTCGTTTCGGTGGCAGAGCTGAGAAGCCTGACAGAAGCTGCCCAAAAGCTGAATCACCTGCAATCGAACATGACGGCCAAAATAAAAAAGCTTGAGGCCCATTACGGCACAGCGTTATTTTACCGAAAGCCCCGTGGCATGGAGCTGACACCCGCAGGCTTCTGTTACCTTAAAAACCGGAACCACCACGGAAATAGAGCGATTGATCCTGGACGGCGAGCTCGATATTGCTTTTGTTACAGGGTACCCCGCCAACCCGTATATTCACTATAAAAAAATATGCCGTGAAGAGCTGGTGCTGGTGGGGAAAGGCATACATGAAGGCTCAGACCTCAAACAGGTGCTGCAAGGAGCCTCTATTATCGTGCTGTCGGATGGCTGCCTGTATCTCACGCATCTGGAGAAGATGTATCAGGACATGCAATTGACTCATGGCGAGGTGGTGGAGGTCGGTGTGTTTGATACGATGGTGGAATTCGCCTTGATGGGAATGGAAATCACCCTTATGTTCAAAAAGCTGGCGCGGCAATTTAAAGTAACATCCTATTTGCCCACTCCCTCAACCTTCGGCTACAAGGATACGTATTTAATAACCCGGCCAAATCACGAAATGACAGCGATTGAACATAAATTTATCGAAATCAATAATACGATCTAAATAGATAGGAGAGTTGGATAACCTGAAAGGTGGAACAGGTATGGGCAAAGCAATTAAGATTAGGGGCAAACCTTCACGGCGTTGGAAGCGGTACCTCGGCATAGCGGCACCATTACAGATGGATTTATACATTAATGAGCATTCCATTCCTCATCACCTTCATCGGTTTGAGCCAATTACCCTTCTCTCTGTATTGGGAGGTGTGACTTCTAACATTGGGCTTGTAAGCACTCTTTCTTCTACATATAGCAAGCCGTTCAGAGTAGCAAGGCAGTTTGCCTCGCTCGACCATAAAGGAGAGTTCTTCTCTGTAAAAGAGCCGCTGAACATTGCTCGTTCTCGGCAAGGGTGTATTATAATTGACATATAAATTGATGGGTCAAGTATAATGTAGAAAGGAGGAGGTATTATCGAACATTGCTCTGAAAAAAGCCAATTGTTTTACCGTATGCATCTTTTGTGTAAAGAAATGAATACCGCTTTTGAAGCGCAGTTAAAAACGAGCTTTACCAAGGTCGAGATTTTATATCACATTGATCATCGACAGGAATTAAGTCAGCTGGAGCTTCAGCATTTGCTGGTTCTGGACGGAGCGGCGGTAACCCGGCATCTGAAAAGGCTGGAGGAGGAAGGTCTGATTATCCGCAGCAAAAAAGAGCAGGATAAGCGTGTGACCTATATTCGTCTAACAGAATCAGGGATTCGAGAGCTGCAAGTTTTGTCAGAGCAAAGACAAGCCTTTCAGGACAAGCTGCTACGTGAGTTTGCTGATGAGGAAATTGTTTCTTTGACAAATGCATTACAGCGTATGTCTACTAATGTGAGGAATATGTAAAATACGCGAGGAGGAACTGGAGGAAAGAGAAGTACTCAATCTTAAGCCAACAGGCCCATCAAGTCGTTGTGAAAGTAGCGGTCAACTGGCCAAAGGTGAAAAGGTATTGATCCACGCAGGCGCAGGGGGTGTCGACATGTTCGCTATCCAGTTTACCAAACAAGCTGGTGCCCATGTCATTACGACAGCCAGCGAGCGCAATTATGAGCAGCTTGCTTCACTAGGAGCCGATCATAGTATTGATTACCGCACGACCCGTTTCGAGGATGCATTGCCCGACGTGGACGTGTTCGATACGATGGGTGGAAATGTTCAGAAAAACAGCTTTAGAGTTCTGAAAAAACACACCGGACGGATCATATCCATCGTTAGCAATTTTAACAAATAACTGTTAATATATGTAATATTCTTAAACATGTTCTTTGAAGGAAGACTTGTTGAAATCAAGCATATGTATGAGGGTTGAAAGCCTGTGCCCGGAGAATCTGCTGCTTATGGAACCAAATGGGCGGTATGCGGTAAAAGAGCAAAAGGTAAGATCGTTTATCTGGAAAATATACCGGACACCACGAATGCCTTTAATAAGTACAAAAATATCTGATTCGCCTAATTGATAACCCGTCAGCGATATAACAGCTTGGCGGGCTTTCTATTTTCCGAACAATACATATGTGATTAAATTACAATATTCGCTTTTTGTGTTGACAAGCAGTAGGGCACGGCCTAAAATAACGGATGTAATATAGCGCTTATGAATGCGAATATTACAGCAAATGAACGATAACAATACGAGTATGCTTTGCGTAGGAGGAATTACAACTCATGGAGCGTTTCTTTAAATTAAAGGAACATGGAACGAACGTCCGCACAGAAATTATTGCGGGGATTACTACTTTTATGACCATGGCTTACATTTTGGTGGTTAACAATACCTTTTTGGGGCCGACTGGAGCAGGGATACCCAGCGAAGCCGTCTTTTTTGCCACTGCGGTAGGTGCAGGACTGGTCACTATTCTAATGGGGTTGTTCGTTAATGTGCCCATTGGCATGGCTCCGGGTATGGGCTTGAATGCTTATTTTATGACCGTAGTCTTGAGCTCCAACGGTATGATCACTTGGCAAGCGGCACTTGGCGCTGTATTTATATCCGGTATCGTCTTTCTGATTTTAACCGTGACACGAGTGAGACAGATGTTGCTTGTTGCGGTTCCGGAAAATCTAAAGACAGCTATTACAGTAGGTATCGGTTTGTTTATTACCATTGTTGGTTTTAAGCTTTGTAATCTGGTTATGGTAAGTATCGTTCCAGGGACAGATGTAGGTCAGCCGATTCCGGGCCATGCTTTTAATCTGATTTTGGGTAGTTTGGTTCATCAAAAGGATGCGCTGCTGGCTCTGATCGGTTTGCTCATTATCGCAGCGCTGATGGTTATTCGTGTTAAAGGCGCTTTGCTAATTGGTATCGTAGCTACTACATTGATCGGTATTCCGATGGGCGTAACGAATCTGAACAGTTTGACAACAGGTCACTGGATTCCTGATTTTAGTAATTTGGCAGTGGGCCAGTTGGATTTGAAGGCTGCTTTGCATATCGGGCTGTTTGATATCATTTTTATTTTCACATTTGTAGAGTTGTTTGATACGTTTGGTACACTGGTAGGTACGGCTACACGCGCAGGTATAATGAAAGATAAGAAAAAAGGTGAGAAAATCATCGGTAAAGCTATGCTAGTGGATGCCATTGGCGTAAGTACCGGCGCAGTATTGGGCACAAGTACCATTACAGCATTCGTAGAAAGCTCGGCAGGGGTAGAAGAAGGCGGACGTACGGGTCTGACTGCTGTAACGACAGGCGTTCTGTTCCTGTTAGCCCTCTTTATCGCACCGTTGGCACTGGTTGTGCCTTCCGCGGCTACTGCTCCAGCGCTGATTATCGTGGGTGTACTGATGATGAGCCAGGTTCGTAACATTGACTGGAATAATTTCCTACTGGCGTTCCCGGCATTCCTGACCATCGTTCTGATGCCTTTTACAGGCGGAATCGCCAATGGTATTTCTGGCGGCATTTTATCTTACGTGGTTCTGGCTGTATTCAGTAACCTATTTACCAGCAACAAAGTTAAAGTTCACTGGCTCATGTGGGTGCTTGCTATTATTGTAGTGATCCGGTTTGCTTTTATGGGTTCGGAATAACCACTTGATATAACTTGAAAAATCTCTTTGCAATACAGAACCTCTTTCCCCGTTGTTTTAGGGAGCGGGGTTCTTTTTTTATTCTAGTTATTTACTGTCCGAAACAGACTGGGTAATATTAAATAGAAGAAGAATGAATAACAAATAGAGCTTTTCGAAAATTAATGCAATAAATGCTTGCAAACTTATCCCGTATATGATATATTCTAATTCCGGCCAAGAAACACAATACTGCGAGCGAGTGTTACAAAAAAAGATTTTAAAAAAAGCTTGCAAATTTGGTTCGGGTATGATAAGATATAAGAGTTGGTAAGGCGATGAGCTGAGTCGGCAAAAAAGAAATGTTTGATCTTTGAAAACTGAACAACGAGTGAGTAAATCGCAAAGGTTTCGGACATGCCGCAAGGCTGAACGGAGCTGGAGCAAAAAAAGAGATATTTTATCTCGTCAGTTTCAAAATGAGCGAATCGCTCTTTCTATAAACCAGCTTCGGTTGGTCTTTAATGGAGAGTTTGATCCTGGCTCAGGACGAACGCTGGCGGCGTGCCTAATACATGCAAGTCGAGCGGGGTTGTTTTAGAA
>NZ_JBSHGA010000006.1:0-312976 GCF_053617595.1 Paenibacillus sp. NPDC055715 | reverse complement strand
CGAAAAACGCAGCAGGAGTAGGAGTATGGAGCGAGATCGTCACCGGTGTGACTTTGCTGAACACGCCAGTGGCTAAAGCAACGTCAACGACGAATGCGATAACGCTGAGTTGGGGACCGATTGCTGGAGCAGAAAGCTATGAGGTCGAGGTAGATGGAGTCATCCGCCCAGCTGTGACGGAAGCCAGTTTCACCCATAGTGAGCTGAGTGCAGGCACGTCGCACAAGTACCGTGTGCGTACAAAAACGGCTAAGAACACAAGTGACTGGAGCACATTGCAGACGGAAGCAACGCTTCGTCAAACGCTAATGTTGAATAAAATTCAGATACCATCCGTAACTAATGACACGTACAATAATCTTCCTCCCATTGAGGAGATTACCGAGTGGAAAATGGGTGTGACCGAATTCCCAAGTGTAATAGAAAAAGACACGGACCTTCATTTGACGGATGTGAATGGCGAAGTATTCATGCCAGTGAATCGTAAAGAAGAAAACATTTCTGAAGAATCCGTATCTGAATAAGAAATTTTGTGTAAATTTGTACGAATAGAGGAAATATTCTAGGAAATATGAATACAGATGACTTCTACAACAGGAGTCATCTGTATTTGTATCTACTGATAAGAACTAAATTAGAACGTTTGGTTAAGCTATTTCAGTATATAAAATAAAGCAACATAAAGACCCTAGAGATGTAAGTTTGGAAGCATACATCTCTAGGGTTAAAATTTAATATTCATAAATTATTCAGTTTAGTCAGGGCTAATTTAGGACTCGGATACCACGGTGAAGCGTTGGTTCAGGTGTTGTGGTTTCTCGATTTCGTCAATTACAGCCACCGCATAATCTTCATAGCTGACATAGCTTGCGCCTTTGGAATTGACTTGCAGCACATCTTTGCCAATTTTATAAGAGCCGGTGCGTTTGCCAAGAGCAAATTCAGCGGAAGGACTAATGAAAGTCCAGTTCAGATCGCTGGTTCCACGCAAAATTTCTAGGTTCTTTCCTTGATTATTAGCTGTTGGGTATACGAAATCCGGGAAACCAGGAATATCTTTTACCAACAAGGTTTGGGACTCATCTGTGAACAGGCTGCCTGCGCCGCCGACAACAATCAGGCGAGTACCGGACACATTACGCAGTGCTTCAATCAGAACGTTACCTGCATCTACATGCAGATGCTCTTGACCGAGTGGAGCAGCAAAAGCGTTAACGACAACGTCAAAGCCTTTCAGATCGTCTGTTTTCAGATCGAAAACGTCTTTTTGTACCACAGTCGCACGGCTATCTGTTACTTTGGCAGGGTCGCGAATGATCGCCGTTACTTCATGCCCTCTGTCCAATGCCTCTTTAACAATGTTGCCTCCTGCTTTACCGCCTGCACCAATAACTGCAATTTTCATAATAGATAGCCTCCTATAAATATGATCAGGATGATTCGTTAGTTTGATCGTAAGCGCATCCTATTCATTCACGAACTTAAATATGTAACTATTATAGTTACATATAAGAATGAAAGTCAAGTCCTTGTGTTAGGCATCCTACAGCCATCAGATTAAAAAGAAATGATCCCGTTTAAGTATATAAGGTGAAGCTGAATGAGCCTGGATAAGCAACTTTGGATAGATAAAAACAACAGACAAGAAAGGAAGAGTGAACCGATATGAGTAAAAAGGTACACCTCGAACCCGTAGCGCAGAAGTGCGCAGACGATAACGCTAAGTCTGCCGCAGACCTGAAGGACCTGTCCATGTCCGGTGATCCAAGCGGAGAGGTCAAGATCCAGATTTAGCTATTTATATATGCCTAAAATGAAACTGCTTCACGTTCGTTGAACAGAGTGATAATATAAAATTTGAAAGATTTGACCGACATGTTTGCCTAGGGATTTAAGGAGGATATCCATGCCATTTCAGGGACAACGCATTTTGCCTGCGGCTAAGCATATGAAACAGCTGGAGGATATTTTAGACAGCTCCTATGAGTACGCTGTTTTTCTGGATACGCACGTAGCACAGCTACGCAGCCTGTATCAGTTGGCACGGAGTCGCAACAAGCAGATGCTTCTTCATGCCGATCTGGTGCAGGGCTTGAAGAATGATGAATATGCCGCTGAATATTTGTGTCAGGAGATTAAGCCGTTCGGTATTATTTCGACCCGATCCGGTGTGATTGCGACCGCCAAAAAGAAGGGTATTCTCGCTGTGCAACGTGTATTCATGCTAGATACGATTGCGCTGGAAAAAAGCTACGCGCTGGTGGAAAAAACGCAACCCGATTACATTGAGGTACTACCCGGCATTGTTCCGCCCATGATTACAGAGGTCAGTGAACGCACGGGGATTCCCATCTTGGCGGGAGGACTGATTCGTACTCCGGAGGATGTGGAAGCGGCGCTCGTTGCCGGAGCTGCAGCGGTAACGACCTCCAACAAACAGCTTTTTGAGCATTATAGCAATAGGTAATAATCCCTTTTCACGGCGTATGGTGTGTGCTAGGATGTAGATAAGTTAATACCCGTCAGGAGATTTGGAGAGACCATGAACCGCTCGGCATGTGCCGTAGCGATGTTCGTGGTCTTTTTTTGTATTTTGATGATGGGATCGGCGAGTGAACATAGAGATGGAGGAATAGACAATGGGAGAGCTTGCATTTGCTGCGCAGGAGAGAACAGCAGTTTTGGAGCGTATGGAGCGTGAGCATTTTGATATTTTAATTATTGGCGGTGGGATTACAGGGGCAGGGATTGCACTGGATGCCGCTGAGCGCGGTTTGAAGACTGCTCTGGTCGAGATGCAGGATTTTGCAGCAGGTACGTCCAGCCGATCTACCAAGCTGGTGCATGGCGGTCTTCGATATTTGAAGCAGTTTGAGGTTAAAAGGGTAGCCGAGGTCGGGAAGGAACGGGCGATTGTATTCGAAAACGGCCCGCATGTGACCACGCCGGAGCGTATGCTGCTCCCATTTCACAAGGGAGGCACGTTCAACGCGTTTACCACTTCTGTCGGACTACTGGTGTATGATTTTCTCGCCGGAGTTAAGCATAGCGAACGCCGCCGGATGCTGGATATTCGGGCCACGCTGGAGCGGGAGCCTTTGTTGAAGCGGGAAGGACTGAAGGGAAGCGGCAGCTATGTGGAGTACCGTACGGATGATGCCCGCCTGACGATTGAGGTCATGAAGGAGGCCGTTGCGCGAGGGGCTTTGGCTGTAAACTACGCCAAGGCCGACAAGCTGCTGTATAATGACGGACGAATTAGCGGCGCAACCATAACGGATCGGGTAACGGGGCAGTCTCATGAAATCCGGGCTTCGCTGGTGATTAACGCCTCCGGGCCGTGGGTGGATACACTGCGGGAAATGGATCGATCCAAAGAAGGTAAGGTGCTTCGCCTGACTAAAGGCGTCCATCTGGTGTTCGATGCCAAGCGATTCCCGCTCAGACAGGCCGTTTATTTTGATACACCGGATGGAAGAATGGTATTCGCCATTCCCCGTGACGGGAAAACGTACGCGGGTACGACCGACACGGTATATGAAGGGGATACAGCCTATCCCCGAATGACTGCGGAAGACCGGACATATGTACTTCAAGCGATCAACGGCATGTTCCCTGAGGTGAAGCTGACCGTCAAGGATGTGGAATCAAGCTGGGCAGGTGTGCGGCCGCTCATTTATGAGGACGGCAAAAGCCCTTCGGAAATTTCTCGCAAGGATGAAATTTGGAAATCCCGCTCGGGTCTGATCACGATTGCGGGCGGCAAGCTGACAGGTTACCGGAAAATGTCCGAGCTGGTCGTAGACCGCGCGGTACGGGAGCTGGGCCGCTTGCATGGGCAGAGCTTCCGGGCATGCCGCACCAGGCACATCCCGATCTCGGGCGGCAACGTAGGCGGCTCCGCCAGTTGGGACGCCTTCGTGAGCGGGCAAGCGGTAGCGGGAGCTGCGCTCGGGTTGCCGCCAGAAACCGCTAGAGCATGGGCCACCCGATACGGCTCCAATGTGGAGCGGCTGTTTGCCATAGCGGCACGCAGCATGAAGAAGGCCAGCGAGGCGGAAGCCGCGCTGCCCGTGGAAGTGTGTGTCCCGCTCCTGTATGCCATGGAGCAGGAAATGACGGTGACACCGTCTGATTTTTTCATACGCCGCACCGGGGCGTTGTTCTTTCAGATTGACGGGGTGAAGCGCTGGAAGCAGCCCGTCATTGCGCTGATGTCTGAGCATGCAGGCTGGAGCGCCGCGCAAGAGCGCCAATATGCGGCAGAGCTGGACGCTTATTTGCGTGAAGCCGTGACGCCCTGTTGAGGCAGAGGAGAAACCCGGCGTTGTTAAAGCGATCTGATTGCAAGGAAAGATGAGGGGGCCTTGCTCCCAAATAGGAGAAGAACCCCCGTCCCACTACAGCTAGTGGAACGGAGGTTCTTCGTTTTGTATATCAGGTGCGGTGTCCTTCAGTATCTTGTGCTTTACTGAGCTACAGGATCAAGTGGAACAGGAACGGCGCAGCCGCCAGGGTAAAGAGAGCGGCGAGCACCATAGAGATGCTGGAAATAGTGCCCGTCAGCGAACTGAACTCGAATGCTTTGGAAGTACCCGTACCATGAGCGCCCGTACCGAGCAGCACACCGCGCGAAACTTCATTTTCGATACGGAACAGCTTAACGATCATCGGACCGATAATGAGACCGCTCAATCCGGTCAAAATAACGAACACAGCCGTGACTGTCGGATTGCCACCAATCGTTTGTGAAACATTCATGGCAATCGGTGTCGTAATGGAGCGAGGAACCAGGCTGCTCATCAGCGAGGAATCCAGATGCATCCACTTGGCAAGTACCATGGAGGATATTACGGCTACGACTGAACCAGACAGCACGCTAAGTACGATTTGGGCCGCATGTTTTTTTAGCACAGGGAAATATCGGTATAAAGGGACGGCAAATGCAATCGTGGCTGGTTGGAGCAGCATGGAGAGCAAATGAGCACCCGAGTTATAGGAACGGTAATTTACACCCGAAAGCGTTAAAATTAAAATAATAATGATCGGTGTAATGAGTAGTGGAGACATATACACCTTGGGCAGTGTGCGGTACATGCGTTTGGCCATCCAATAAATAGCGAGTGTCAATACAATACATAGAAGACCGGTCATGATGATTTGTGCTCCTTTCGTTTGCCGAGCAGACTGGCGATCATGCCCGTGCAGGCCATCACGAGAAAGGTACCGAGCAGTACGACTAGCATAATGCTCATACCATCATGTTCCAGCATCGGCCAATAATTCATAACGCCGACAGCAGAGGGAATAAAGAATAATAGCAGTTCAGCCAGCAACCAGTTTGCGCCGATCTCAATCCAGCTTAGGCGGATCACGCCTGTTTGCAGCAGTATAAAGAGAATCAGCATGCCGATAATGCTGCCGGGTACAGGCAGGTGGAGCCAGGAGACCACCGCGTTGAGGATGAGCGAAAAGGCCATCAGGACGGCGATCTGGAGGACACCGCGTATGAAGCTTTTCATATATAATGGCTCCTATCTGAGAGTTTCATTATTTTCAAACCGTAATGAAATTTTACATCACAGGCTTTCATGAGTAAAATGCATATAAAGAATAAGATGTATTCCGTTTATCTATGGAAGAAGGGGATAGAATGGATATCCGACATTTGCAGTATTTTTTGGAGGTCGCGCGCTTGCGCAGCTTTACGAAGGCGGCCCAAAGCATGTTTGTTACACAACCGACGATCAGCAAGACGATTAAAAGTCTGGAGGATGAATTGGGTGTCGCTTTATTTGACAGGATCGGCAAAAGAATCGAGCTGACGGATGCGGGCAAGGTGATTGAGCTTCAGGCGCAAGCGATTGTGAAGTCCTTCCAGAGCTTGTCCTCCGAGCTGAGTGATTTGATGAACCTGAAAAAAGGGCACATCCGTATCGGCCTGCCCCCCATGGTCGGATCGAGCTTTTTTCCGCGTGTCATTGGGGAATTTCACAAGGCATATCCCGATGTGACCATTCAGCTATTTGAGGATGGGGCGAAAAAAGTAGAGCGGGACGTAGGCGCGGGCGCACTGGATATCGGCGTAATTGTGCTGCCGCCGAGTGGGGACATATTCGAGACGTTTCTGTTCGTGGAGGAAAAGCTGAACTTGCTGGTTCACCCTACGCATGTACTGGCAGAGCATACAGAGGTACCGCTGGCAGCACTGGCGGAGGAATCGTTTGTACTGTTCCGCGAGGATTTTACACTGCATGACCGTATTATTGCAGAGTGTGTCCGGGCTGGCTTCCAGCCGCGCGTCGTCTATGAAAGCTCACAATGGGACCTGATCAGCGAAATGGTTGCTGCCAACTTGGGGATAGCGCTGCTGCCGGAAGCGATTTGCCGTGACCTTGATTCTGAACGATTGCGTATTATTCCACTCGTTGATCCCGTCATTCCCTGGCATCTAGGGATGATCTGGCGAAAGGATCGGTATCTGTCCTTTGCCGCCAGAGAATGGATTACCTTTACGCAGAAACTACTGCGGACGGAGTACGGAAGAAAGTAGTGTCTAACGGAAAGTTAACACGTACAGGTACGGGAGTGGGATACGACGCTATGTACAAAAAAGCTGCCCTTACGGGCAGCGGTGTAGCCTTCTTCTATGGATGTGTCTGGTTGCTACCATTGACCGCACGCTTGGTGTGGAGATACTTGTCCATAATTCGGTCAAGCCGAGAGGATTTGTCCAATACACGTTCATCCCTTAATCCATGTAAGGCTACCATACGATTTAGTTCGCGGCGTTCTTCTTCCATGAGTTTTTCCAATTGTTCGAGGTTCAAAAAGCCCACCCCCCCTGTCGATTGTAAGGCATGTCTCCTTTAGCGGCAGAAAGTTTTCTAATACGATTCATATTTCCATTTTACCACTTTTTATTAACAATAATCCAGCTTTCCTGACATTTAGCGACTTATAATTATCGTTTTGCTATTTCTACCCGATTGCGTCCTGAACGTTTAGCTTTATATAGAGCCGCGTCTACTTTTTGCATTCAATGCTCCAATGCAATGTCGGGGAAGCTGCCTGCTCCGATGGATACGGTTAAAGAGATGACCGTACGTATCGTTAATATTTTTAAAGTAATCAATATCCAACAGCACAACTCCAAAGGGTTGATTGGTGGTTTAATGCTCAGCGTTAGTATGGCATTAATGGTAGCGATCAGAGAGACATTTGTCAGGCCACCGGTGATGAAAAGACGATAAAGCAGGTCGACCATAATATCTCCACGGATCCATACACCTGGCATCATCAACAGAATACCGAACATCCCCAGCATCAAGCCGTTTATCACCCGATAAAGCCATACATGCTTTTTCATATAACGCTCGTATTTTCGAAAAAATAAGTTCCCAAAGAATAAGAAACTCGTTAATAACGCAAAACTGTCGATGACAAACCACGGCCAACCAGGTATACGTTCCAAAATCCGAACGATATTTACAATAACTTTTTAAGTTGGGATATACGGCTTGCTGTCACTCCAAGCCAGTTTGCATATTCACTTTGCTTGGCATGGGGATGTTCGCGTATGAGACTTCTTAGTTTTTTCAATTGTTGTAACGACCGATTTACTCTTTTTTCTATATACGCAGGTTTCTTAATAACAGGAATGACACCTATGTTCCCTTTCATGTCGAGTATACATTGCCTACATAAAAGTGAATTCCTGAAATAGGTTAAGCTCTCGCCTGAATTGCACAATTTACAAGAAGATCCATAATACTTTCGTATACCCATTAAACCCGATTCAACGTCTTTAAAAAATTCTAATGGGTCGCCAATATCAATCCCCATTGAAATCCGCATTTCTTTAGGAATAACAATTCGGCCTAACGTATCTAAAGGACGTGTCATACCTGTACTCTTCAAGTGATGCCCTCCTTCAAATTAGAATTATAGAAACCCACGCGTATCTCTTTGGGAATTACGAGTCTACCCAAAGTGTCTGAAATCCTTGTCATTTTTACGTCCACCATCCAACTCTCTCCTATTTAAGAAAAGTATTTATTTTTGTTCCAAAACATGGTATCGTGTGAAGTGACAAATATTTCATTATATTATATTTTTTAATTCTCCATTTTTACAATTTCACATTTTAAAGTTCATGCTGAAAGGGTGGTTTACCGTGGAAAACGCACCTACGATTCGGGCAGAAATTAAAAAGTATCTGGAGCAAAAAGGCTTAAGCATGACCAAGTTTGGTGGTATGATTGATTTGAATGTAGGTACCGTTAGTGGCATTGTGACGGGCAATCGTTCTATTTCGATGCACCAATTAGATAGAATTACGATGGGCATGGGTTTACCTCCAGACCATTTTTACGAGCGTTATTTTGAAGAGTGTATTGAAGAATTTCGGCTCAGCTGGCGAAGAATCAGCCCATTTTTAAGTCGCTGTGTGGAGCTTACACGGTTGGATTGCTTAGAGCGAGTTGTAGGTATGCTGCTAGATCATCCATCGGCCTATATTACTTCCCTCTTTGAATTAGCTGAAAGTTCATTTCAAAAAGGACACCTGGATGGAGCCGCTTATCTTTATGAAAAAGTAGCCGAGAGTGAAAGACAACAATATTCAGAGCGATTGGCTGTTTGCCAGTATCGCTTGTTCAATATTCGCCTTGGTAAAGATCAGACTCAAAATCTTCAAACGGCTGCTAAATTTGAAGCTTTTGTTGAGCGTTTGGATGAAGTTGAACAACTGGATGCCTTGAAAGATTTAGCAAACGTGTATAGATCATTGAGTATGTGGGATATGGTCTATAAATTCTCATGTCAAATGTATAAATTAGGAAAAATTCAATATGATTTGGTTCATAATTCCAAGCGAGAAATTAAAACGGGAAAGAAACTTAGTAGGCCTCTTTTTGTATACATAGCCTACGCTGAACTGATGTGTGCATATGCTTGTGATGCAAAAGGAGATCATGAACAGGCTTTAGAGCATATACGTGGATATACTGATTTAGGCTGGATTAAGGAAACTGATTCAGATACACTCCATTGGCAAGATAAATTTCAGCAATGGGCCAAAATTAATACTTACGTAAATAGGCTTATGTCTGGAGATATTAGCGTTCTACCGGATTACGTAGAATATATATCTGGTGAAAAACATATTTTTGCAGAACTTTTAAACGTCATAGAAGTAGCTAATCGGTACAACATCGACATTGATCATATTCTTCAGCGCTTTGAACCCCAAATTGCAGCTTATCGAGATCAAGCATATACGAATACATTAACAGAGGAGCAAGTTATACTCGAAGAAACTGTAAGATTCTGGTATAAGTTGGCTAAATACAACCTATTAAAAGGAAGATATCCATATGGTTTCAAATGCCTCTTAATTGCGTGGGAAAAGGCCGAAGCTATTAATAAAGTACCTCTTTCATATAATTGTGCATGCTTATTTGAAAGATTTAAACGGTATGCTGTTTCTGAAGCAAGGGACCAATTGCAAAATCTGTGGGAAAGAATTGACCAAAAAGATGGCTTTAGTTTTAGCGACTAGCTTTTTACTGGTATTCGCTTTACCAGTTCTAACTGGAGTTCCAAGCTCAAACACAATCCAAATTCAAGGACACGTTGCACAGCTTAATCAAATTATTACTATGGGCCAGCCCTTTGGCTGGTCTTTTTTTATAAGGAAACATTTTATGATTTTGGATATGTCTTTGTACTTGAGAAATCCTAATAGCCTATGCCCTGTTCTTTTACTAATCCCTCCTTTTTTATAAAAAACTACCTCTCTACCGTTTTATCATCCTATAAGATGTATTATATGAAAGTGATATACATATACACATGTAAAAAAATGAAATTTATATGCTCCGTCGAAAAAACAAAACTTTTTCTTGTTTGAAACGTTTATAATTTAGTGAAATTACAAATTATTGGAGGTTAGTTAGGTATGAAAAAAATCTTTCTTACATCTATGCTTACTTTAGGTATGCTCTTAACATTTGCTATTCCGCTTTCTGCTGCACCGTCGATTCAATTGGTGATCAATAGCGAGGTGGTACATTCAGATGCTCCACCTGTTTCCGTCGCAGGAAGGACTATGGTTTCTTTGGCCTCATTGAAGCCGCTAAAGCTTTATCTAGTCTGGAACGCGGACAATAAGACGGTGACTGTCAATGCTCCTGGGGTAAAAGACAAGCTTGTACTAACGATCGGTCAAAAAGAAGCTTCGTATGGAGAAAAAACACTTACTTTGGATGTGCCTGCCCAATTGAACAAGAATCGCGTTGTTGTGCCTTTGCGCTTCATCAGCGAAGCCTTTAAAGCAGAGGTGGAGTGGAAAGCGGACGAAAATACTGCCATTATCCGGAGTGCTGACCAAGTCGAAAAATATAAAAAGCTATATCAAGGTACGAATTTGGTGGCGGCACGTAAAATTGCTGTAGCCCTTCCTTCTAAGGATAAAAATACGCTTGATAATACCAAGGAGGGCGTTTATTATCAGTATATTTTTCCTGAAGGAGAGGCATTGAGATATTATTATGTTGTTGGAAACTTACTTACTTATTATGAGATAAAGGGTGATGTTAAACATTTAGTTTGGGAAGGTGTAGAAGAAGATTCGAGGAAGAAAATGAAAGAAAAAGGAAAACGGCCACCGGAAGACAAAACAGAATATTATTTTTTACAAGAACGTGTGGATCATAGTGTCACATATGGTAAAGTAGGGGCCGGGAAGTCGGTAACGCAAGCTTTACCTGAAGGTCAAACGGTATTAGCGGATATTATTGTACCTATTTCCGGCGAAGTAAGGAAAGATCAAATTAAATAGAATATTCGCTTCAATTTGGACGTCCTGAGCAATAAGGGACGTCCTTTATTTATGTTTTCCTATTCAGTTTCTATCCGTAAGCTTCAGAAAGTTGATAGGGCTGAAGAACAATTAGTAAGGGTGTATTTGTAGGAATCCAGAAGCGCCCCGGCCAAGGCGCTCTACGTTCCTGTCGTTCGTTTCACGCAGCCCACGGAGCGTAGGTCAAAAGCAAGAGTTACTTGGGCCGATAACAAGAGCGCCTAAACCGAGGGAGAGCATCCCGGCCAAGTCGCTCTATGTTCCTGTCCCGCGCTTGACACCCTCCACGGAGCGTAGGGCAAAAACATGTGAAAGTAAATCAAGGAAGAAGGAGAGAACCGCGGCATACTGCCGGTTCTTTTGCATTAAACACGCATTTTCGTCTTTTGATATCTGTGGAAGAATTGGCCCCCAACGCTGCTTTTAACACAGAGGACTTATACGTTGTCGAGCCGGGGGATTGGTGCGTCCAGCGTAATACAGTTCTCCACATTAAACCAAGAAAGTGAGGAATATGGGTGAATTACATGAATAGAATTCTGGTGATCGGCTGGTTTAAAGACATGAAGCGTTTGGATCGTCTCATGAATACCGAGTTATTTAAGAAGATGGAGCGAGAGCGCCGTTAACATGTGTCGCACTTCATATTACAATCCGTCATGCAACGAAATGGTATATGGAATAGATAATCCAGTAAACTAGCATGTAAAAATCCTTATGCCTCTTACGTTTCGTCTGTCTACGTGATACAGTGAAAGGACTATCACCGGAACGAGCGATCGTATGAAGGAACCAATTCATATATCGGTGCGACCCCTTTTGCCGCAAATTGGCGCAGAGCGGAATGTGCTGCGAAATTATTTTTCGGAACAGGGACGGAATGGATTCAACTATGGTATGTGTATCCGGGGATGAACAAGGTTCTTCAGGCAGGGGGCAGGCTTATCCGCACAGAGCATGACGAAGGCTTGCTGATTCTGATAGATGACCGGTTTGCCCAGGAGACGTATGCTTCTTTGCTGCCGGAGGAATGGAGGAGCTATCGTTTGACGGAACACGCGGGATCAGGGAAGGAATGGACAGGCCATGAATTTTAATTTTCACAATGACTCTATACGCGGGGTACTACGTAGTTTTGGGCAAGAGGAAGCAGAAGTGGACAATATGGAGACTTTTGTGACATTTGCGCGCTTGGCTAACGGTATTTTCAGAGAAATGGATACGGATTTGGCCAAGCTGGGTGCCTCTCAGGGCCGGATTATCGTACTTAGCCTGTTGCATTGCGATGCGCCACACCGGATGACACCATCAGAGCTGGCAGAAAAGGCCAATGTCACGCGGGGAACCATGACGGGGCTAATCGACGGTCTGGAGCGGGATGGCATGATTGAACGCGTGGCTCACGAGAGCGATGGACGAATGGTCACTGTCGGACTAAAGGAGGCAGGACGGGAGCTGCTGGCAACGGTCGTGCCTTACTATACGAAGCTGATTCGGGCATGTATGGCCGAGTTTACGAAAGAGGATCATAAGATGATGAAGGGCTTGCTGGGTAAAATGAAAAGGGGTTTTGAGCGGTCCTTGCCGAAATGCTGAGTTCCTGATTTTAGGTTCGATGGATGCCTGGGAAGGTGAGTGGAGAAAGTGTGACTTTACCGGGGCCACGCTGGATGCATCAATACGATTCAAGGAAGCTGACTTATCCGAATGTAATCTGGAAAAGGCAGATTTACGGGAGGCGGATCTTACCTGGGTAAGGCTGCACCGGGCGCAGCTTCAAGGAACGGGCCTGCGTGGAGCGAAGATGGAAGGATAAAAAGTACAGAGATTCGCAGGAGCTGACTGCGAACGGTTCAGTTGCGGGCGAGATCTGCCGCAGTTTGCTGCTCCAACTCTGTTATTACACACATTTGTACCTTTCTTAAGCACGGAGTAAACAAAAAAATCCCTGCTCTAGTGGGAGAACCTGAGGATCAGGACCGGGACCGGACAGGGAAATGGGTGCTTTATATGTTGAACTGACCCGAGGGGGAGGATTGTATGGTGGGAGCAAAGAGGCATTAGTTTCTCTTTTTTCTTTGCTGAGCAAGGACTACATAATGATCCAGACGTTGACTCAGCTCTACAATGGAAGGATCGGTAAAGGCCGCATGTTGTGCCTTTGTAATAAGCTCTCTGCGCAATTCTTCAATGATGGCAAGCAAACCATCCCCAGATGCATTCAGATTGGATACCATAGGCTACACCTTCTTCCCTACTGCTCATAAAATTATAAAAGAAACTGCATAAAATTTGAATTATACATTAATGGTAAATATAGGACCCTTTTCTTGATGTAAAGAAGTATAGCACATTTACTCCAGCGAAGCGATCAGACATCATTGAAGATGATTGCCGATGAGAACATGCCTGTTACGCAGGGATAAAGGAAGGAATATACAGATGAGTCAGACAAACGTTTATTTTAATCATGATGGTGGAGTGGATGATCTGGTATCCCTGTTTATGCTGCTTCAGATGGAGCAAGTTCATTTGACCGGAGTCTCGGTTATTCCAGCAGATGGTTACCTGGAGCCTGCGACGGATGCCAGCCGTAAAATTATTGATCGTTTTGGTAAAAATAAAGAACCTGTGGAAGTCGCGAAGTCTAATTCACGCGGTAAAAATCCATTTCCTGCTGCTTGGCGTTTACATTCCTTCTATGTAGATGCATTACCTGTACTGAATGAATCGGGACAAATGGAAGCGCCGCTTTCTGCTCTGCCGGCTCATCAGCATCTGATCGAAAAGGTACGTGGAGCCGAAGGTAAAACGCTGTTGCTGTTCACTGGGCCGCTGACCGATCTGGCACGCGCGCTGGATGAGGCGCCGGATATTGAAGAGAAAATCGACAAGCTGGTATGGATGGGCGGTACCTTTGAAAAAGGTAATGTAGAGGAGCCTGAGCATGACGGTACAGCAGAATGGAATGTATTTTGGGACCCGGAAGCAGCTTATCGGGTATGGCAAAGCGGCATTACTATTGATCTGGTAGCGCTGGAAAGCACAAGCAAAGTGCCTCTAACGCCAGCCGTACGCAAACGTTGGGCTGCTGAGCGCCGATATGAGGGCGTGGATTTCTTGGGCAACTGTTACGCAGGGTGCCCGCCGCTCGTCTATAGCGAGACGAACTCGACCTACTACCTGTGGGATGTGCTGACCACCGCATCGGTGGGACGTCCGGATATTGTAAAGAAAAAGACGGTGCATTGCAGCGTCATTGCAGACGGTCCAAGTCAGGGCAGAACAGTAGAACAGGCAGAAGGCCGCCCTGTCAATCTGGTATATGACACAGACCCGGAAGCCTTTTTTACGTACATGGCGGATTTGGCCAAGCTGGCTGCTCCCAAGCGTTATTAGGCGACATGACTGCCTAATAGCATTACATCAACAACATGAAAACCCGTGGCGATATCCGTCACGGGTTTTTGTTACCCTTTTAGGCCATATATGAGCAAATCCAGCCATGGCATGCAGTGCTTTCAGCTCTGTCTCTGTTAATTGCACCGATGGCGCGTCCAGAATACAAATGGTGCCGTAAACCTGACCGTTTTTCATACGAATGGGGATTCCGGTAAACGAGTGATTTCCAATATTCTTAGTCACATCCAAATCGACTGTGTGCGGGTGAATAGATTAGCTCAATTTACCTATTCGCTTGCGCGAACCTTCATTTCATAGGTCTAATGCAGGCGTTTCTTGAAAAGTTTTTGGTTATGTAATTACGCATTTGTGAAATTAAATAATTATTTTCAGTAATTTTCATAAATCCATATGTAATCTCAAGATATGAAAATAGTGTAATAAAATAGGAGGATAGAACCAGTAATATCATGTAAATATTCTATATAATAGGGTAAGAGGTGGAGTTATGAATAGACTAGAGGCCCTAGAACACTTCCATAAGACCTATGCGGATGATGTACTGGAGCAGAAATTACACGCAGTTGAGTCTGTATACGAGCAAAGAAAACAAGAGTTAATGCTATCCTTCATTCAATCCTTCCAGCAGATGTGCTTGCAAGCCAATGATCTAGGCGCGGCAAAGGAAAAGATCGGATATATTACCTATTCTATGAGGCGCACGTATCTGAAGGATCGCAACTATAAATATGTCATCGAAGCCTACGATAAAAGCTGGTTCTTCGATCCCCAGCCATGTCAGGGATTCTATGATGCAGGATGGGCCTTTAGCTTTCTGGGAGAACTGGAGGATGAATTGAACCAACTTCGAAAACCCTATATGAATAAAATTATTGAGCCTGATGTCGAGCGTTTCTTACTTCAAGCTACGGAACAATTCCATGCTTACATTGTGAAGCTAGCTAAGGATGCTATTCCACAGGCTATACAATTACCGGAATTCCAGGCGCTGAACTACGAGGACGATTTGGAAGTAAGAATAGGGGAATATAAAGGAATCAGTGAGGCGGTGTATTCAGCAGCGTATGGAATATTACATGATTCAACAAGATGATCGTATTACAGATTATATGTATCCAGTAGAGATGAATCGCAGGCAGCTATGGGAATGGGCGGAAAGCATATCCGTCGCTGATGAAGAGTCTATTTTGCAATTTTATGTTTCTGGTGATGCCGATTATATTGATTTTATAGAGCATCCGGTATCTATCGTTTCTGAACAACTAAAGGAAATCTTGGATATATATCAAGCCGGATTAAGCTGGAAGCTGATTGTATTTGCCGATACACAGCGTATGCAGCAAACGAGGTATTGGCTGGCTAGCCCGCCTAGCCTTACGTGTCTATCACCACTTAGTGAATATCATAGGGACGGTACACTGAGGAAAATGATTTTGGACGAATATGCAGTGGATAATCATAAGATATTCAGGGTTCAGAATGCCAATCATCAGATCATCGTAGATCTCGATGTGGCTGAATGTATTTTGAAGTTCAATCTGGTAGGCCTGAAATTGCAAAAGGTAGATACAGCGAGCCATCTATACAAAGGAGAGTCCGAGAATGAGTGAGAGCTATGTAGTGGATGGGGCACAGATACAGTGCAACTATGGAAGCCATACGGGAAGGCTTAGTGTTTCAGCTAACAGGGGGATTAGCATTGGCGATAAAATGCAGGCGAATATTCAGGATTTTCACCCGCAGACGCATATCCCTTCTTTCGGAATGTGCCGCAGTATGCATAATCCTGCAGTTTCTTCTGCAAGCAAAGGTCATTCCGGAAAAATCATTCCGCAGCCCTGCAAACCGAGCGTTTCTATGCCTTGGTTGAATGGAAAGAAGGATGTATACGTAGATCAATCTCCGGCTCTTATGAACTGCTCCACGAACTTATGCATGTGGTGTGGGAAAATTTCATTCACGACAGACGGGCAGGAATAGCTACTGATTGTAGGAAGTGACATCACATGGAAAGACAAATGGGGGAGTAAGATGGGACTGGCAGGCACTGTGCTGACATATGGAAATATTAGAGTGAACGCACCGTATGAAATTGTCCGGCTGCTGGATGTTGAATGGACGCAGAAGGTGAATGAGCATGGCAAGGTGTATATCACTGCTCTCATACCGGATGAGGATCATGCGAAGTATGACGGTTTAGCGCATGATGAGGATGTGCTGGAGGTATATGAGACGGATGGAGATCAAGGGACGGTTAGTATTTTTAAAGGAATCGTCACCAATATTAGCATCCGATTCAAAAATGGCGTATATCACATGTACATAGAGGCTACCTCTTTTACATATTTGCTGGATCAACAACCGAAGAATCGTTCGTTTCAAAACAGCAACTTGACGTATTACCAATTATTCCGCGAGCTCGTAGATGCCTATCCACACGGGGATTTTATTGACCTGACGGACAACGGTAAAAAGCTGGATGGATTCACTATTCAGTATGGGGAGAGTGATTGGGAGTTTTTAAAAAGAATGGCCTCTCACCTGCAAACCGGATTGATTGCCGAGATCACATCCGTGTACCCGAGACTATGGTTAGGTACCTCGAAAGAACAGGTGAAGGGTGAATTGCATAGTATTAATTTTACACTTCAAAAAACAAAGTCAGGCCCCAGGTATACATATGCTGAAGTGGAGGATACGAAACGCTTTGAACTTGGAGATGTCGTTGTATTTCAACGAAAGCATTGGATTATTGATCAGATTCATGCAGAGATGAAGCAAGGTCTCATGACCTATGATTATGTTCTTGTTCCGGAAGCAGGTATTCCGAGGGAACTTATACATCATCAGCTTATACAAGGAGCCTCCATTGAAGGAAAAGTCATTGATTTAGACAGTGAGGGAGAGTCAGTTAAACTTCACTTGTCCGTGGATGCTTTGCAATCCAAAGTAGAAGGCTGCTGGTTTTCTTACCCGACGATGTACACCGGAGATGGGATCGGTTGGCATTGCATGCCTGAGCTTGGGGATCATGTCCATTTGTATTTTCCATCGAGCAACGAACAGGATGCTCATGTGGTTCAATCTCTTCGCAAGAGAGACCACAAAGGAGATGAAATCAGCAAGCCGGAAAGAAAGCTGTTCCATACCAAAACTCAAAAAATAGCGAGGTTCGATGACAAAGAAGCAGCTCTCTCCACCCAGAAAGAAAAGATACTTGTACGCTTAAATCCTGCTTCCGGTATTCACGTGTATAGTCATCACGATATTACCTTTCACGCCGATGCAGATTTAATACTGCACGGCAAAAAGGTACAGATGACCGCTACTCGCGAGCTGTCTTTGACATGCAAAACCAGCTACATCCGAACCGATGGAACGCTTCATCTCAAGGCTGGTAAGTTCATGAAAAATCAGGTGCCTGATGCAGAACTGAAAGCCTATAAATCCCTAATTCAAGAATTGAAGGGAAAGGGATATCCGCAATGGGTGCAAGATTTGCTGCTTCAATTTAAAAAAGACTACTATAAAGCCGTGGCAGCAGGTGACAAAAAGGCGGTCGAGGAAGCAGCGGCCAAGGCCAAGCAATTGCGTCAGCAGGTGGCAGAAATAGATCGTATGCCTGCCTGGGCCAGAGCGCAAATGCATGAATACACGTCCCAGTGGTGGGAAGCATATGGAGCCAACGATAAAGCCAAGCAAAAGCAGATGCATCTTCTCGCCAACCAGCTGCGCGACAATGTACTAATCAACGAACTGATTCGCGGGCATTCTGCCAACTCCTATCTCCATGCGAATCGGTTGGAGGAGTTGTCTGGGCAATACGCGGATGCGGCGCATAAACTGACCGTAGACGATCAAAAGGCTATCGCCAAGGAAGCGGCTGCTCTGCGGAGCAAATATGGCGTGAACAGCCTGCTTGCGAGAGAGAATTTGAACAAGCTGGCCAAGAAATATCCAGACAGCTTCTCGTACAAGCTGCCGACTACAGGGGATTGGGATCAGGAGCTTAACGCCGCATTGCATGATTTTGCGAAAAAGTACGGTCTGGAGAATAAGGGCTATGGCCGTGATGTGCTCGCAGTGTACCTGCACCAGGTAGCCAATGGCATTCTTCCGTGGCCTAAAGTTAATAAGACTGCAACGCCAACTGTTCCGACAACGACGACAACGGAACCGGAACCGGGCAAGAAGACGCCGACTACTCCTGAAAAGCCGACGAAGGACAAAGCAAATGAGGAAATGAAGCCCACACCATCCAACAGTTCTGCTGACCAGAAAAGGAAAGCCATTGTAGAATTCGCCAAGAGGTTTTTAGGCAGAATCCCTTACTGTATGGATTCTAAAATTAAAACGATGAAGCTTGATCCCAATAACCCTCCTGAATATATGGACTGCTCTGATTTTAGTTCCTCAGTGTACTCGACTATATTAAATGTGTATATAGGCGGTACTACAAGTGAGCAAATCCATCGGGGGATAGAGGTTGACTACCAAAATTTACGCTCTAGGGGAAATTATAAAAATCTGAAGTTAGGTGACTTAATCTTATTTGATTGGGGGAGTGCGGGGAAAACCGAATCCAAATTCAGAGTAGATCATGTTGGAATATATATTGGAGATGGAGAGTTCATTCACGAGCATGGTCGTGCACAGACTCGTGACGAAATGAAGAACGATCACAAGCCTTCTCACAATGTAACAATAGATAAATTAAACGCTAATTGGGGAGAGGGCTATGGTCTTATATACACAAACGTTATAGCAGTTAGACGTATTATACAAGATGATGGCTCAATAATTAGCAAATAAGAAAGTAAGCAAGTAGTATAAACGTCATAATAATATTTGATTCCAAGTTATTCGCTCAAGAGAAAATAGCACTGACCTGATTAATGGGTAGGCTTTATTGAGAACGGATGAGAAAGTGGTGAGAGAGTGAATTCTATAAAAATCATACTGGTTATTACTTTTGTAGCCATTATATCGGCATGTAGTGGGTTTAAAGGAGAGGAAGCTGTCACGTTTCCTCACCCCCAAGAAATATCATCACACAGGGTAACACAAGATAATAGAAATGTTACTGAAAAAGAAGCACGGTGGCTTTTAAATGGAGAAGAAGACCCATATCCGACTCAATTTTTGACCAATTTGGATGATCCTACAGGGAAGACCTATATACGAATCGATGACTTGGTAGATGCGATGCAAACTAAAGAAGAGCGAATAAAATATCGCGACTCCCAAGTAACTGTCAGTAGAGTATCAAATGATGGAAGTCGAATGGCGATCGTAAGAACAATCTCTGATATAGAAGAAGGGGACGAGAAACACATTCTTGAGGTATATGATCTGAACTCAGGAAAAAAAGAGTCCGAGTTAGAACTGCCTTCAACGGCTTACCCCGTAGTCTCTCCTGATTTAAATAAATATCTTTATGGGTTGAATGGGCAAGTGTATTTATATGATGCAGTAAAGAGGCAAACGACAAAAATAGACCTTGGGAAACGTAAAATAGATTTAGGTATCATTAGTTCAGGATTATTTTCTCCAGATGGCACTAGATTCTGTTTTGAAGAAAGTGACCAACCAGGTATCATCATGCTGAATCTGTCCGGTATTAGTGGAGCAAAACGTTTACTTACAGGATCTAGGGCTTCGCTCTTGCAATGGGATCAAGAAGATAAATTAATTTATACAATTTCTGAAGAGGACGACAATTACACAAAAGATGTCTATTCATTGGATATAGAGAGCGGAGAAAAAAGGTGGGTAACTAAAAGTACGGCACCATTTATACTATCCCCTGATCAAAAATTGGCGCTGTCCGCAGAATATGAAGCTTCAAAAATGTATCTGGTTCATCTGAGCGATGGAAGAAAGGAGGATATATCCTCTTTTACTAAAAACCAAGGAATACGCACGGCTCCAATACAGTGGATCGAAACAAAAACCAATTATATGAAGTATAGCAACAAGGTTAAAGTGAAAAGAATTACAGCCTCTTCTACGCTACCTAATCAGGGGAAACGTTCTTTTAGCGTGAACAATTTAACGGATGGAAATTATTCAACCTCTTGGTGTGAAGGAACCAAGGGGGGCGGAGTAGGGGAAACGGTAACTATAGATTTGGGTTCGACTCAAGAGGTGAGAGGTATAGATATAACCGATAACATCATGTGGGTTAATAATAAGTATTTAGACGTAAGTAAAATCAAAAAAATGAAACTTGATTTTTCGGATGGGCAATCTGAAGTGCTTGAGGGCAGTGACGCACGTTTCAAGTTCGATGAACCTATACGAACATCATTCGTTAAAATTACCATCCTGGAAGTGAAAAAAGGCGCGGACTTCCCAAATACTTGTATAGGTGAGCTGAAGTTATTGTGATTAGTTGTAGGAAACGAAAAAAAATTGCGGTGCTAATAAATAAAATTGCTTTGTTCGTCTTGATCTTTTCCATGCTAGGCGGGTGTATACAATCGAATGAGGGCCAAAAAGCGCAGGAGCAGAATGAAAATCATGCTTCTGTCTCTCAGCCCAAGAGACTTCCTCCAGTAGTAAGGCCCATAAATTGGTTGTTGTTTGAAGCGGAAAATGGAAATATGCCTATGGATTTTTTAGCTGACATGGATGATCCTACAGGTAATACCTATATTGATTTAGATGACATTATAGGTAAATTACATGCAAGTGAAGGTGAAGCGTATCCTGAATCTGAGTTGTATCTGGCTGGGTTTTCGGATGACGGCAGGCGCATCGCTTTATGTAGAGAGTCGCAGGATTTGAATTATTTAATCATCAAAATCTTTGATCTATCTACCACAAAGAAAATGTATGAATTTAAGGTGCCGAATAGGGACTACGCTGTTATGTCTCCTGACTTGCGTAAGTGTGTTTACACAGAGGATGCTGCCTTTTTTTATTATATGAACCAGAGACAGAAAACTGAAGCATTGGGGCGTTTAAATGATGGTCACTATCTCGATCTTCCAGTGTTTTCACCTGACGGTAACCAATTTGCCCTTGTAAATAGTAAACATAATGTATTGATCTATGACTTGTCTAAGAACAAGCTAATCCGACAAATCAAGCTAGGAATAGAAGGAATACAGGTTGAACAGTGGCTGTATAACGATCAATTGGTTCTTTCTTCATACGATAATGATAGGGCTTATGTGCTCAATATCAGGACTGGGGAGAAGAGGTTACTAATGAAAGCCACTGCGTCTCCTGTTATAACCTCGGATAACCGCAGGGTTGCTTATCTGAACTCGAAGGGTGAAATGCAACAACGAGACATCCAAACAGGTCTGCCTATAATATACTCTAATGTATTCCACAGGATAGGCTATAACGTGTCCCCTACACATTGGGTACAGACAACAACGGATTTAATGAAATATCGAAAAAGCATCCCGGCACAGAAAATCGTTGCTTCTTCTACACTTCCGGATCAAGCAGGGAACTCCTATGCTGCTCGAAACATCATGGATGGAGATGCAGGCACAGCTTGGTGCGAAGGAGTTAAGGGAGATGGTGTTGGGGAGTGGATCAAAATTGATTTCGGCTCTATGCAAGAACTAAAGGGATTTGAGCTCATCAATGGCCTAGCTAAGTCATCTAATGCTTTCCAAGCAAATAATAGAGTTAAACGAATGAAACTGGAGTTCTCGAATGGGCAGACCATGATGGTAGATAATGATTTTTTAAGTAACGAATTTCCTGATGGTGCCGTTCATACCTCATTTGTGAAAATAACGATTGAGGCAGTAGAGAAAGGAAGCAAATATCACGATACGTGTATGTCGGAGATACGATTCTTCTAAGCATTCCTAACAAAGGAGAAGGCATATGAAGTGGAAAGAACCAACGTTTGGTGCAACACCTATGTTGAAAGCTTTAACTACGGCTAGTGCACCCAGGAGAGCAAAGGCTTTTGATCTGGTAGAAGGACTTCGTAGAGAGTGTAAAAGAGAGGAGAAATCATGCGTTATATAAAAGCGGCTTTGATTATTGTATTTTCAGTGCTGTTGTCTGCTTGTACAGCAACCACAGGGGGGGACGTTGTTACGTCTTCGCAGTCCCCCAATATACCATCAAGTAATGAAGTTAAGGTAAATCAGGATGCTGCAAAGGGGACTGAAAAGAAGGCAAGATGGCTTTTAAATGGTCAAATAGGCGAAGAAGATCGAGTTCAATTCTTAACCAATTTAGATGATCCTACTGGAAAAGCTAATATTCGTATCGACGACCTGATTGACACCATGCAAACTCGGGAAGAACGTATAAAATATCACGGCTCACATGTAGATGTCGGGAAAATAACAAGTGACGGCAGTCGTATGGCAATTACAAGAGATGTTTATGGGGAGCAACCAGATGATCCACTCATTATTGAAGTGTATAATTTGGATGCGGGAGAAAAAGAACGAGAGTTTAAATTGCCGCCAGCTGCTCAATATCCTGTTATCTCTTCTGATTTAAGTAAATATTTATATGCATTGAACGGGCATTTGTATTTATATGATGCAATAAGTAAGCGAACTACAGAAGTGAAGACTGGAAAAGGCAAAGCAGACGTGAGTAATATTTTCCAAGGGCAGGGAGTGTTTTCACCAGATAACACCAAGTTTTATTTTGTGGATGATCAGCCAGGGATCGTAGTGCTTGATCTGTCTGGCAATAGTGGTACAAAGCGCCTGCTTGTAGGAACTGATGTCGCGGATATTATGCAATGGGGTCAGGGGAACCAACTTATTTTTACTACTTATAAAAATGATAATACTTTCATAGGCGATATTTATTCACTAGATATACCCACTGGAAAGGTACAGTTTATAACTAAAAATGGGGGCCATTTTATTCTATCTCCAGATCAAAAAAAACTAGTACTGGCAGATGATGAGGTTGTAAAAATGTTCATGGTCGATATAGCCAGTGGGAAAAAAGAAGATATTTCGTCCATTGTAAATGGAGAAGGAACTTGGGTAGTACCAATACAGTGGATCAATACAAAAACCAATTATATGAAGTATAGCAACAAAGTCGAAGTGAAAAAAATTACGGCCTCTTCTACACTATCTAATCAGGGGAATCTTTCTTTTAGCGTGAGCAATTTAACGGACGATAATAATTTAACCCCTTGGTGTGAAGGATCTAAGACAGGTGGAGTAGGAGAATCGGTAACTATAGATTTAGGTTCAATTCAAGAGGTCAGAGGTATAGAGATGGTCGACGGCATCCTACGGATTAACAATAAGTATTTAGACATGAATACCATCCAAAAAATGGAACTCGATTTCTCAGATGGACAATCGACAGTGCTTGAGAACAATGACACACGTTTCAAGTTCGATGAACCTATACGAACATCTTTCGTTAAGATTACCATCCAAGAAGTTAAAAAGGGAGCGGATCTCCCAAATACTTGTATAGGTGAGCTGAAGTTATTGTGATTAGTTGTAGGAAACGAAAAAAAATTGCGGTGCTAATAAATAAAATTGCTTTGTTCGTCTTGATCTTTTCCATGCTAGGCGGGTGTATACAATCGAATGAGGGCCAAAAAGCGCAGGAGCAGAATGAAAATCATGCTTCTGTCTCTCAGCCCAAGAGACTTCCTCCAGCAAAAAGGCCCATAAACTGGTTGTTGTTTGAAGCGGAAAATGGAAATATGCCTATGGATTATCTAGCTAATATGGATGATCCTACGGGTAATACGTTTATTGATACAACTGATATTATTGATCGGTTGTACGCAAGTGAGAAAGAAGATTTTCCTAGAAGTGAGCTGGAAATAATGCGATTTTCTAGTGACGGCAGGACTATAGCTCTGAGTAGATATACACATATGATAGATTACAGTGCCATTTTTATTTATGACTTATCCACATATAAAAAGTTGTATGAATTTAATATACCTGATAGGGAAAACGTCGTAATATCACCGGATTTAAGTAAATGTGTGTACACCAAGAATGGAGATTTTTTTCAATACAATGTTCAGGGACAAGTCACTCAAAAACTATCTATTTCCAACTTTACTGGTTCGGAAGAATCCATTGGATATAGTGTGTTTTCTCCGGATAGTTCAAAATTATGTATTGAAGATAATGGCACTCTATTTATTTTTGATCTGATGGTGAATAAAGAGGTTCAACGAATCACAGTGGCCAAGGCAATGCAGGTTTATCAGTGGCTTTATAATAATAAAATAGTTTATCGCTCCTATGATGACAAAAAGTGGTACATGCTGAATTTAAATGACGGAAAGAAGAGAGTGTTGGCAGAATTTTCTAATAACCCTGTTTTAACCTTAGATAACCAAAGGATTGCTTTTTTAAACTCACAGGGTGAGATGCGACAACGTGATAATCAAACAGGTCTGCCTATAATATATTCCAATGTATTACACAGGATAGGCTATAACGTGTCCCCTACACATTGGGTACAGACAACAACGGATTTAATGAAATATCGAAAAAGCATCCCGGCACAGAAAATCGTTGCTTCTTCTACACTTCCGGATCAAGCAGGGAACTCCTATGCTGCTCGAAACATCATGGATGGAGATGCAGGCACAGCTTGGTGCGAAGGAGTTAAGGGAGATGGTGTTGGGGAGTGGATCAAAATTGATTTCGGCTCTATGCAAGAACTAAAGGGATTTGAGCTCATCAATGGCCTAGCTAAGTCATCTAATGCTTTCCAAGCAAATAATAGAGTTAAACGAATGAAACTGGAGTTCTCGAATGGGCAGACCATGATGGTAAATAATGATTTTTTAAGTAACGAATTTCCTGATGGTGCCGTTCATACCTCATTTGTGAAAATAACGATTGAGGCAGTAGAGAAAGGAAGCAAATATCACGATACGTGTATGTCGGAGATACGATTCTTCTAAGCATTCCTAACAAAGGAGAAGACATATGAAGTGGAAAGAACCAACGTTTGGTGCAACACCTATGTTGAAAGCTTTAACAACTGCTAATGCACACAGGAAAGCAAAGGCTTTTGATCTGGCGGCAGAACAAAAGAAACAAAAACTGAATTACCCTGATTGGGCCCAGACCTGGATGCGTAAATACAAAGAGGATTGGTATATCGCTCAAGCCAACGGTGACGAAGCCGGCATGCGGAAAGCGCAAAAGCTGGCAGAGGGACTTCGAAGCAAGCTCCGCGAAATGGCGACGATGCCCAAATGGGCCCAAGAGCAAATGCAAAAAGAAACCGTTCGCTGGATGACTGCTGAGGCAAGCGGGAATATCAAGCAAAAGCTGGCTGCTGAGGAAGCGGGACGAGCTATACGAGAGAAGTTGGGTCTGATTAATACGAGCACTAAAGTACCATTAGAAGAACCAGTTACCAACGAACCGAAGGATGAACCTACAAAAAATGTAAATACCCCGGCTGGGAAATGGATACCTGCTGAGTTCCAGTATAACGGTAGTTCTGAAGCTGAGAAATATTTCAAAAAGCATTCAAAAAAATTTATTAAACAGAAATGGAATCAAGAAAAGCTGCACAGTTTGTGGGAAGCTACAAAAAGTATAGAAAAAACGTATCATATTCAGCTTGATCCACGCCTTTTGTTAGCTATTATTATACAGGAAGGGACGGGAAGCTTTAATACGAGCAGTACGAATCGAGCAGCCGATGGTCAGCATGGTGTCGAGACTAATTATGCAAAGGATTTGGTGAAGGCACATAATTTAATATTCGGTAAAATGTTGGGATATATTTACTATGGCGGGGAATTTAGACGAGCTGTAGTTAAAAACAACAACTTGGAGGGGATTAAAGGTAAAGGTGATATATATCAATACTGTAGTTGGATAACCCCGATTGTAAGAATGAATTCGAAAAGAGTAGATTATGGGCCGTATGCAGGTCATGGTACATGGGGCGGAGATGTAAAATCCATTTATGACAAACTAACTAATAAAGAGTCTGATAATTATGATTTATATCTATCAAGTATTAGTAAAAGCACAGCTCAAAATATTGCTAGCGCAGAAGGTATAAAACTTCCTGCTGTTACCTTCAAGGCACTACAAAATGCACAAGATAGTCGTGGTAATCCAAATTATGAGTGGACGGTAACGGGAAAACGATAAGTTAAAATTCGAAAAGAGGAAAAGAAGTGTACAAATCAAGCTACGGTTATTTTATTATATTGATTTTTTTGGCTTTAGGAGTAACCGCATGTAGTCTTTCAGACATCAATACTTATAACAATGGGAAAACAGCTACTGCTAAAGTTAAGCATGAAAGCACTGGCTACTATCCAGATAAAAGAACAGATAAAGCCAAGAATGTTGTATCTGCCGATCCTAAACCCCTTCAGGATGAGGACTTCACAATATCATATCGGTCGCACAAAATTGATAAGAATACGGATATAAAAGAACTTATCCATAAGTGGGGTTACAGTGAGGGATACGATAGCTTCAATCGGGGATATATTAGTGGGAATGGAACCTACAGAAGATGGAACTTATCTTATCCTAACTATTTAGATTCAGAAATTCGATTTGTAGTTTTATCTAAGATCGAATTTGAAGGGGAGGAACCGGTTGATGGTGAAAGCTATTTAGTAGCCGTGAGCTTGGAAAATCCCAAGTTTGAAACTAAAAGAGGATTGAAAATCGGTGATACACTTGGCAAAGTACTGCAGCTCTACGGCCAACCCAGTGTCATAACAAATGGAAGTCTGCTTTACTCCAAAAATGGCCTGCATTTGAGTATTCATTGGGATACTAAAACAGAGAAAGTAGATAATATTTTCATTGAATATAACATGGAGAAATCCGTAAAGCAGCAACGTAGCGCTGATTATGTAGATGAAGATGCTCAGCCCGACCCTGATCTGGAACCATATACTATTCAAAGGGAACAATCATTTACCACCACTCTTAATGGATGGGGAGAAGTAAAGTTTATATCCACTTTGAAAGATGAGGATACGAATGATCTGATACAAGCAAAGTTTTTTTTGGAAGCTAACAGCGGGAAGCATGCGGAAAACAAGGTTCTGTACGAATTCCCCGAATTTTATGGTAACAACGGTAAGATGATTGATAGAATCAAAGCAGTAAGCTTTAAGGATTTGAATCAGGATGGACGTACGGATATTGTTATTATTGCTGATTATATCACCGGAGTTAATGCACACGGGATAGAGACACTGCCTGTCGCGGGGATTTACTTTCAGAAAAAGGACAATACGTACACTACCCTGCCTGAGTTGGATAAGAATATTAATCAAACAGGCCATAACCGAACACTTCAAAATGTCATTCAATACGTAAGCAAACAACGGATACACGTAAACTAGCTGAGAAAAGGAGCAGAAACATGGGATATCCAATCATAAAGTATAACGGGGCTGTTCTATCTCTTCAAAATCCGAAAGTTAAAGTTGTACAGAAGATGAATGAGCATGTGAAAGTCTTTTTGACGGGCGTGCTAACCGGTACTCAAATAGAAGAGTACACAGATCATATGGAGGCAGGAGCTAAGTTGGTTGTTTCTTATGTGAATGATGATCAGAAACAGATGGTATTGTTCATAGGATTAGTCACGCAGTTCAGAATCAAGTCGGTGTCCAATGTAGCCTATTGGGTCGTCGAAGCCCTATCCTGTACAAGCCAGCTGGATGAGGTAATTCATAGACAATCTTTTCAAAATGTGAAAATGAAGGTACAGGCATTGCTCGAACATGTACTCAAATCATATCCTAAAGCCAATTGTACGAGTCGCTTAAAAGATCAGCTTTTACAGGAATTTACGATGCAATTCGATGAGACGGACTGGTCGTTTCTGAAACGTATAGCGTCTCGGCTTGGCTGGGGACTGATACCTGATCCGATAGGAGAAAACCCGCAGTTTTATTTTGGATTACCCGATGGTGTCAATAAAGGTGAGCTGAAACAGTATAACTACTCCATGACCCGAAAGACCAAACCAGGGGCAAGCAAGGATGACAATCTTTTGTATTATAAAGTGCAAACGACGGGAGCGAAAGATGTGCTACAAATTGGAGCTGAGGTCAAATTCAAAGGGAAAGCCTTATACGTCTTGCAGTCTGTTGCCTTTATACGACACAGTGCCTTGTGGCATGAATATGTGTTAACTACATCAGATGGAATGAAGCAGGAATTGATCTTAAACGAGAGTATTCGAGGCATGTCATTGAAGTCGAAGGTGATTGGAATTGAAGAGGATCATGTGAAGGTATTCTTTTATGAAATGGATAAGGTCAAGCCGAATGTGAAGGAAACCTGTACTTTTCCACATGCTACATTTTATACATCGGAAGGAAATACGGGGTGGTACTGCATGCCGGAGCTTTTTGACTTTGTAGATATCTACTTTCCGACCCATAACGAAAAAGATGCCATTGTAACCCATTCAATCCGAAAGAAGTTCAAAGGGGGCGACTTTATTAAGGACCCGTCGACGAAAATATTTATGACGAAGTACCGCAAAGCCATTATTTTTGAGAAAAATGAAATTTTAATCACGGGGAACGACGATGAAGTGGTGATTCGACTGCTGGATGACCATGGAATTGAATTGCGGAGTAAAAAGGACATCCGGGTGAAGGCCGATGGAAACCTAGTATTCAATGCGGGTAACACTATACAAGTCACAGCGAAGGATGCCATCGGTTTAAAATGTAAAACGAGTTTGGTAGAAATGGATGGTAACATCAAAATGACTGGAGAAAAGATAAAGACGCAATAGCTAAAACCACCAAGAGAGGGTAAACGCATGGCTAAAGTAACTACAGGAGCAATCGTGAGTGAGAAACCGCCAACCCAAGAAGATATGATTCAAGAATGGAAACGTAAAATAAGCAAAGGCGAATATCCTTTTATTCATGTGACTCAGCATAGCATCAAAAGTGAAGAACGTTAAATGTGTCTAGCGACGACTGAATAGGGCTCCTAAGGAGCCTTATTTGGGCTTTTGGCTGTCAATCAACCAACCTAGTCCTGTAACATCCACGATTTTTTCTTTTTATAGTCATATAACCCAAAATACAATCCCTCCGAGTTTGTTCTCATTTGTATTCCGATGGATGCTCGAAATAAACATAATACATTATAATGATACTGCTTCCTGAGAATGGAAGAGTGATCTTATTTACTGAGAAAAGTGAATCTTATTTTATGGAACAGATACGTCCTTTTTGGGATTCCGACTGTCGATGAACCAATCAGGTCCAGTCACGTAGAGAACCTCTTTTTTCTCATAGTCGTAATTTATTGAAATGATTTGACCTTCATGCTCTTTTATATAGCCACGAAGATAAACGGTAGAGTTAACATAGCCGCCAATAAAGTCGTAATTTTTGTATATAAACTCGGCATTATAATATTTCTTAATGTATTCTTTTCCAATGGATATGCCAGATCTGACGTATTCTTCTTTTTCTGCATTCGCCGTATATTTCATGTAATAAAAGATTCCTACAAGGATGGTTATCAAGGTAAGAGCAGAAATCCAAATTTTATTTTTCAAATTTCTTTTCTCCTATAATGGAAATAATATCTTTTTATAATTTTATAATATATCAGCTATTTAGACAAGGTGGGGAAAAATTGCAATACGTTAAAGACGAAACCTACTGGATCATATCGAATGAAGCTTACGATTTGAATATTGTTCCAAACACTTATAGAAATGATCACATTCCCGGTTGGAAGGCTGTTAATTTGGATGAGAAACTATTACATGACACGAACGGTTCTGGATTCGATGCGACTGTATTCCACAATGAAAAAACCAATCAGGTCATTATAGGTTATAGGGGGACAGAACCGCCGGATCGCCCCAAGTGGAGTGTGGCCATGGACTGGGGAACGGATGTTAACGATGTCGTAGGTGGTCGGGAAAAAACTCTGAGTCAAATTCATGATTATTATGTAAATAATCTGGAAGAGGTAAAAACCTTTCCTCCACAGGTACAAAGTTCATTTCAACAATATGAGGCACAGTATCAAAATAATCAATTCACGCATGCCCAAAACTTATACGATGAAGTGAAGAAAAAGTACCCATTTGCTGAAATCTCTACAACAGGCCATTCTCTTGGAGGAGCCGAAGCAGAGTACGTTGCGGTACGAAACGAATTATCATCTGTGAGCTTTAATGCTCCCGGCATTGTACACCTACTACCAGAAGATCTTCAAACTAGGGTAGAAGCAGGAGAGTTCAAGAAAACAAATGTGGCTTTTGCCCATCCAGGAGATACAATTGGTGGAGGGGAAACAAGTGCTAATCGACATGTAGGAGAAACTTATTATATTGGAAAAAATTACAATACTGCCAATGTAGCTAAGGTTACTATTCCTGTTTCAATTCCCATGGAAAGAAAAAACGAATGGGAAAGACTTATTTTTGGCCCTAAGTGGTCCCCAACTGTATATGTTCCAGTCACACTGCCTATGATGCAGCAAGATGCATTTACCAAGTTCTATAACTCTCTATTAGGTGGAGAGCACACGCATAGAATGGCGCACTTTACGTTTGATAAAAACGGCAATATCACCAATCCATTGTACACCATAGACGGACAATTGGTGAAATTTAATCCGCGGCTGCAAGCATACGAACAAAGGCTGGCGGCGGAGGCAGACTTCAAAGAAGTCATGGGCGATCTGGTTGAACACTATGGTGGACAAATGGGATCATTCGGGCAGCTTGCTGCTACTGCGTTAAGAGTGAATATTATAGGAGAAGGACAACAGAGTGGCCGTTCCAATGGTGGGGCTTATTTGGGGGGGCAAAAAAATGGAGGAACAATTCAATTAACAACTGGGGAGCTAAAGCATGCGGCTAACCAGATGCGTTCCAGCCTGCACGGATTCTCTAGCGACACAAGGGCATCTATCCAGTCATTTCAGGCACATATCGGGACAAGTGAGAGTCGGTATCTGACCCCGATTGCGCATAGTGCAACGGCCGCGTTAGATCGGATTAACCGTTGGTATCAGGAATCGATAACGGAGATAGCGGAATATATAGATCGCAAGGGTCAGGAATTTACCATGATAGATCAATAGCATTTTACAAGCAATACATCTAGAAGCAGATAACAGGGGGTAAGAGAAATGAGCAGAATATCTGTGAGTCTGGGGGATCTGCGGAGGGCTGTACAGCAGTGCGGACAGCTAAAGCAAAGACTTCAGCTTCAGGAGCAGCAGATGAGAAATATATATGATCGTCTGCATGAGTGGAGAGGCGAATCAGCTACAGAATTAACACGTAAAATGGAGGCTTTTCTCCAAGGAACAACTGTAAGGATGCAGGAGTTAGACGAGCATAAGGAGCAATTGAAACGATATATCCATGAAATGGAAGAGAATGATCATCGGGAAAAATGTAAGTGGGAATCACAATGGTAATAGAAGGTTCCCCCAACCACAGTCAATCCGAGGAAATCTTTTGCTGTGTCTGCTTTACCAGAATCTACTTTGATCTGTCCCTGCACTGCGGTTAATATAAGTTTCGTCTGGTCATAGGAAATGGTGCTTGTTCCACAAAGTTCGACATATTGTTCGCTTTTTCGCGCCATATTCTATTTAATTAGGGATTTTGTTTGCTATTTAGCATATATTTATGTATAATCGAACGTATTAAAAGGTAGATTGTACGTAATATGCTGATGAGGGTGGGTCTATGACGCTGCTCGAAAGTAATGAAGGCAAGAAGCGAATGTGTCAGATTTACAACGAAATTTCAAAGGAACTGTTCGGCTTCGGGACCACGCTACTGCGGGCCACCGTTGAGAACAACATTGTTACCTTTGTGGCAAAGCACCGGCGTTCTCCACGCTCGGCGGCATTGGAAGCCGAAGCTCCCAGCTTGAAGCTGGAAGTGGATTTTCGAATGTCCATGCTGTATAAGAAGAGACTTCGCGAGAAGCTGATTGAGGATATGGGGCTCGATATTGAAGCTCTACTGCGCGACTATGATTCGGCAACGCAGTGGGCAATCACGAACATCATATTGAAAGTATCCTAATACAATTGGATATTCGGCTTTTCGCTTCGGATCTATCTGAGGGGAGAACCTGTTGTAACGCACAGCGGGATCAACTTATTCTTTGTTTACGAAGAAAAGTATTCTTGTTTATACAAGGGTACTTTTCTTTTTTGTTTTATCAGGTTCGCAGAATGAATAAATAGGGGGAGTTTCAAATGAGGAAATGGTTTAAAGGGTTCATGGTTTTGACCTTGGCATCTGTTGTGCTTGCAGGCTGCGGCAGCAATGCTACCGGAGGTCAGGAAAATGGAAAAAGCAGCTCGGCTGATGGCAAGAAGAAGCTAATCATTTCCACATGGGGCTTCTCCGAGGACTTCCTTAACAAAGAAGTGTACGAGCCTTTTGAAAAGGAACATAATGTTGATATTGTAGTAGAGATTGGGAATAACGCAGAACGGTTGAACAAAATTAGTCAAGGAAGCACAGATGTCGATCTGATTTATTTGTCTGATTATTATGCCCAACAGGGGATTCAACAGGGTTTGTTTGAAAAGCTGGATCGCAGCAAAATGCCGAACCTGAATCAAATTTATGATATTGCCAAAGCACCGCTGGGTGAGGAATATGGTCCTGCTTATACGATTGCCCGCCTTGGTATTGCTTACAACCCGGAACTGGTGAAAAAGAATGTGACCTCTTGGGCTGACCTGTGGGGCAGTGAGTTCAAAGGAAACGTGACTCTGCCGAACATTACGTCTACGGCTGGACCGATGGTCGTAGATGCGGCCTCCAAGGTAGCGGGTAGTAAAGAGTTTAATGAAGACCAGGCATTCGGGAAACTGAAAGAGCTGAGTCCACATATGGTTAAGTTTTATAGCAAAACATCCGAGTTCGTCAACATGTTCAGTCAGCAGGAAATCGCGGGCGGGCCGATTATGGAGATGTACTTCAAAGATTTGCAAGCAGCTGTGCCAGGAGCGAAATTTGTATCTCCAAGTGAAGGTGCTTATGCAGTAATGAACACGATCAACGTGGTTAAAGGCTCCGATCAAAAAGAACTGGCTGAGGAATTTATCAACTGGCAGTTGAGTAAGGAAGTGCAAGAGAAGTCTGCTAAGGCAAAGGTTGATTCTCCGGTGAATACCCAGGTGGTGCTGTCCGGTGCGGATACAGAAGGAATTACATATGGTACAGATGTGGTAAACAAGTTGACCAAGTTGGATATGAAATTCGTCAATGGCCATATCAAGGAATGGACGGATCGCTGGAACCGGGAAGTTGCCCAATAATGAAAAAAGAATGTATGCTGACCCGGAAGCCGCGCGGATCGTATGTCATGCCGGATTTGGGCGGTTGATACAGGTGGGACTGGATGTAACACGGAAGGCGCTGCTGACGGCGGACCATATTGCCCGTCTCACTGATCCGGGCGATTCGCAGCTATGTGGCTGAAAGCACCACCATTTATACCAAGCGTTATGAGGAACGTAACAGAGTAAAAGCGTGTGCGCTTCATGATCCACTTGCCGTAGGCGTGGCACTGAATTCGAGGCTGGTGGAAACTTCGCTGATGTATGTCGATGTGCAGAACCGTCTCCATCATAGCCCAAACATGAACGTGTGCGGACAGGTGGACAGCGAGACATTTCTGGAGCTATTTATTCAGATGCTGAACAAGGAATAACATTTTGACCGCAAGGAGCTACCCATGAAGAAAACATATTTGTATTGGCTGCTGCTGCCTGGTCTGCTCTTTCTGGCGGTGTTCATGGTCATGCCAATTGTGTTGACGATCAGCTCGACCTTCGTACAGAACAGCTCATTCACCCTGGAAGGCTATCTCCATTTCTTCAAGGACCCTTATTTTCTGAAAATATTGCTGACTACGCTGGAAGTCAGTGTCGTTACGACGCTCGTATGCATATTGCTTGGCTTCCCGACGGCTTATTATATTTCGCAAAAGGCCTCGCGTCGTAAAGGGATTTTGTTGGCCTTGGCTATCTTTCCCTTGCTGACCAGTCCGGTGGTTCGGTCATTTAGCTGGATGGTCATTTTGGGTCGCAAAGGGCTGTTGAATCATGTGCTTATCGGTCTAGGACTCGTTGATGAGCCGCTGAATATTTTGTATACCCCGGCGGCGATGATTATTGGTCTGGTTCATTTGTTTCTACCGCTGATGATTATTTCACTGATCGGTGTGCTTGAAAATATCGACGGTGATCTCGTCTATGCGGCTCAGAGCCTCGGTGCATCACGTTTCAGCGCATTCCGTAAAATTGTGTTTCCGCTGTCTGTGCCGGGCCTGATTATCGGAAGCATTCTCGTTTTCGTGGGCAGCCTGACGGCTTATACGACACCAGCACTACTTGGAGGAAAACAGCGCGTCATCGCTACATTTTTGTATCAAAATGCGATGACGTTGAATGACTGGTTTCTCGCCTCCGTTATTGCAACGATTATGATTGCCATTACGTTTATCGTGGTCGGTCTCTTAAATCAGGCGGCCCATAAACTCAATCCGAAGGGGTAGGTGGATATGCGGGAGAAACATTACGGACTAGGCTTCTTTAGCCTGCTGGTCTTCATCTTTCTGCTCGGTCCGCTGTTGATCATATCGGTCACTTCTTTCGAGCCGGGCACGGTATTAAAATTTCCTCCACAGGGCTTTTCCTTGCGCTGGTATGAAAATATTTTTGAAGTGAATTTGTTTATGTCCACGTTCAAAACGTCGATTGTCGTCTCTCTGCTGGGTAACGTTTTGGCGCTGCTGATCGGCGTGCCTGCCGCTTATGCGCTTAGTCGTTTTTCGTTTCGCGGGAAGGATGCGCTGAATGCTTTGTTCCTTTCCCCGCTGCTCATACCGGGTATTGTGCTGGGCTTTACACTGCTGCGTTATCTGATCATTGTTTATCATTTGCCAGTATATGCAGGGCTGTTGATCGGACATACAGTAATCATGCTGCCGTTCATTATCCGGGTCATTGCGTCCAGCTTGTCCAATTTTGATTTTGCGATTGAGGAAGCAGCGCTCAGCTTGGGAGCCGGACGGCTGGAAGCCTTTTTCAAGGTGGTTCTGCCCAACATCCGTTCAGGCATTATTGCGGCTATCCTGATTGCCTTTCTGGAATCATTCAACAACGTCGACATTTCCGTCTTCATGACAGGACCGGGATTTAGCACCTTGCCTATTCAAATGCTGACCTACGTCGAAAATTATTTTGACCCGACGATTGCAGCGATTTCGGTAATGCTGATGATTTTGACCGGTATTCTGATGTTCTTGATTGAACGACTGATGGGATTGTCTTACTTCACTAAAAGGTAATGGAGGCTCCAACCATATGGCACTGCTTACTCTGGATCGTGTATCGGTCGCTTATGACAACCAACTGATCTTGCAGGATTTCGATTTGCAGCTCGAACGGGGGCAACTGCTCTCGTTGCTCGGACCGAGTGGATGTGGAAAAACGACCACACTTCGTCTGATTGCAGGATTTTTCGAAGCTAAACAAGGAACATTTTGGTTTGGCGATAAGGATTACACTCGGGTTCCGGTGAATAAACGGAATTTCGGTTTTGTATTCCAAAACTATGCGCTTTTCCCGCATTTGTCTGTTTTTGATAATATTGCCTTTGGACTTCGGCTGCGCAAGGTGAAGAAAGATGATATAAAACGCCGTGTTATGGCTATGCTGGATACGGTCAGTCTGGGGGGCTTTGAAAAGCGATTCCCCGGCGAACTGTCCGGTGGACAGCGTCAGCGTGTTGCGATTGCGCGGGCACTTGTGATTGAACCCGATCTGCTGCTGTTCGATGAACCACTGAGTAATCTAGATGCGAATCTACGCGTGAATATGCGTGTGGAGATTCGCCGTATTCAACAGGAACTGGGGATTACCACTGTATACGTATCGCATGATCAGGAGGAATGTTTTTCGATTTCTGACCGGGTTGCGATTATGAACAAGGGGAATATCGAGCAATTGGATGCGCCATCGACGATTTTTAAATATCCAACCACCGAATTTGTCGCCCGTTTTATTGGATTCAATAATTTCCTGTCCTTTGACGAACGGGCTGAGGAGGGGGAGCGAATTTGCCTGAGTACAAGCGATCTTTCGTTCAGTGTGGCCCGTAATCAGGGTACAATCCAGCCGGGTGTCCTTCAGGGGGCTATTCGTCCGGATGATTTGGTTATCCGCACAGCAAGCGATGAGACGGGAGAAAATGAGCTTCCCGGCATCATTACAGTGAGCACTTACCTGGGGCGCAGCTATCAGTATGTGATAGAAACGGCGAAAGGAAGCTTCACCGCCAATCAGGAGATGGACACCCCGTACCTGAGCGGTCAAAGGGTTACCCTGCATTTTCCGGTGGATAAAATGGTGCTGGTCCAATAATCAGCGGGTTCAATGAAGGAGATACATCATGCGTGCAGACAAAATGATTTTACAAGTTAAGGTGTATAACAGCTATTACAAGACGTTCGAGGAAGGCAATGTTGCTATACTTGACGGCAAGTTTATGTATATCGGTCAGCGTGGCCTGGAGTCGTTTGAAGTGAATGAAATTGTGGAAGGGCGCGGGGGATATATGATTCCGGGCCTGATCGACATCCATCTGCATATTGAAAGCACAATGGTGACACCGGCAACCTTTTCCTATGGACTCATTCGCAACGGTGTGACGACGATTGTACCGGAACCGCACGAAATGGCGAATGTTTTTGGATTGGAAGGCATTCAGGAAATGATGGCGGCCAGCAAGGATTGCGTGGTTGATATGTTCTACGGTATTCCAAGCTCTGTCCCGGCTACGCCGCTCGAAACCTCAGGGGGCGAGATTAATATTCCTGAGATTGACGCACTGCTGCAAACCGGTGAGATGATCTGCCTGGGTGAAATTATGAACTATGTGGATGTGATTCGTGATCCGGAAAGCAAGACTAACCGCATTTTGCGCCATGTTCGTGAGCATTACCCGGACCTGATTATTGAAGGGCATACGCCGCAGTTGCTTGATCTGGACCTGCATCAGTTGATCTACGCGGGAATTGGCTCGGACCATACCCACCAAAGCATTGAAGGCATGAAGGCGCGGATGGCTGCGGGGATGTTCATCGAGATTCAGGAAAAATCCATGACCCCTGAAGTGATGGAGTATTTGATTCAGGAAGACGTGGCGCAGCATTTTTGTTTCATAACGGATGATGTGATGCCGGATTCCTTCGTAGAGCGTGGGCATCTGAACCATATTGTAAGCAAAGCAATCGGGATGGGCATGAAGCCTGAGGATGCCATTTATGCGGCTACGTATACGCCGGCTGCACGGATGCGTATGCATGACCGCGGGACGATTGCGCCGGGAAAAATAGCCGACTTTGTATTGTTGTCCGACCTGAGCCATTTTGAAATAGAACAGGTGTGCAAGGATGGGCAAAAGGTATTCGATAAATTTGAGGGATATTATCAAGAGTCGTTAAGCTGCCGTTTTCCACCTCATTTTTACCAAAGTGTAAAGCTGAAGCCGCTCACAGAGCAGGATTTCACCGTAGAGCTGGATGTAGCAGAGGGTACGCATCATTGCCGTATTATGATGGTGAAGGACGGATCGACATTTACGAGCGAACGAATTGCACCTGAGCAAGTGTCGAAGGGTGAGTTGATGTGGGAACAGAGTGAACACGGACTCATCGCTACTTTTGAACGGTATGGTAAGAACGGTAACCGGGCCTACGGTTTGATTGGGGGAGACACCATTAAGCGCGGGGCGGTAGCAACCACGTATTCGCACGATAACCATAACTTGCTGGTCGTGGGACATAACAAGCAGGATATGATGTTGGCGGCTAATACGGTCCTTTCCAGTCAAGGCGGATTTTGCGTAGTTGAAAATGGCAAAGTGCTGTCCCATCTGCCGTTAACCGTAGGTGGGATTTTAACAGAAGGACCGCTGGAAATGGTAGCGGCCCACGTGAAGGAGCTGCGTTCTGCCTTGCTGTCGCTCGGCTATCGCCATTACAATCCGATCATGTCGCTGAGCACTCATTCTTTACCAGTCAGCCCGGCTTTGAAAATTACGGATCACGGCCTGATTGATGTAAACGCAGGCAAGGTTGTACCCTTGATTGTGGACCCTTCGGAGATAAAAGAATAATAGTAGAGCCAACCCTCTTGCAGGTCGGCTCTTTTTTGTAGTGGTTAGGGTTAGGGTTGAAGTGATTTTATTTCAGCTTCTAATTATGTAGATACGGCTGTGAACAAGGTAGTGATACTGACGACGCTTTAGCAGACAAAACTAACATATTCTATACTCGTATGGATGTAACCTATGTATAACGCATGGGCAACGGATTTGATTGCATTTCGACGGGAATTGCATCGTTACAGACTCCATTTTTCATGATTAAGCCCTAATAAGCTCTTGCAAATAACTAATCTAGTGTTATAATTAAAACAGGATTTAGATTAAGTCTAAATTAATTACTGAGTATTGATTAGGATTACGCATGGGATTTACAGGTTAATCAAACACGAATGTCAGCGGGAATTCAGGCTTACTCCAACTATACTATTGATGAACATGAGAGGGGAATTACACATGAGTACATTAAATCACACGGACGTCCAACCTACACAAGAGGCTGTTCAAGAATTGCATAAGGCTTTGAACCGTCAAGTAGCTACCTGGTCGGTGCTGTACACGAAGCTGCATTATTTCCACTGGTACGTAAAAGGACCTCATTTCTTCACTCTGCATGCTAAATTTGAGGAGCTTTATAATGAAGCGACAGCTAATTTAGACACCATTGCTGAACGTTTGCTGGCTATTGGCGGCCGTCCGGCTGCTACCTTGAAGGAGCATTTGCAACTGTCAGCCATTCAGGAGTCCGCAGGTGAGCAGGCAGCCGACGCTATGGTAAAATCCGTGATTGCGGATTTCAAAACCATCACTACTGAGCTGGCTAACGGCATGGAAGCAGCGGATGCGGCACACGACAAAGCGACAGAGGATCTTCTTAATGGTCTGAGAGAAGCAGTGGATAAACATATCTGGATGCTCAGCGCATATTTGGGATAAGCTTTTTTGGGGGGGATTCCCACCGATATGAAGATCCTGTAAACAAGCACACATCCCGTTGGCTCCAAGACCGCCACTGGAGTATAATGACGGATAGGCGTGGAAGACAACTTGCTCATAAGTATTGAGGGCTGCCGGGATGGGGTGTACGTATGGAAGTGAAGCAACAGCTTTTGTGTGAAGCGGAGCAGTTTATATATACATGTTATGAGGAGCTGGGCCGAAGCCGCGATGAAGCGGAGGCCCGGCTTCTTGATATTCGCCATGACATAGATACTACGGGAACGTATGATCATACCTATGATGAGTTGGAGCATGGGGCACAGATGGCTTGGCGTAACAGCAATCGTTGTATTGGTCGTTTGTTTTGGGACAAGCTTCTGATCAGGGATGCCCGCGACGCTTCAAGTACAGCGGAAGTAGTCCATGAGCTGTTAGAGCATATACGTATAGGAACAAATGGCGGTAAAATAAAGCCAACGCTTACCGTGTTTCGCTCGTCCAAGCCGGGGCAACCGGATATTCGCATTTGGAATCATCAATTGATTCGGTATGCCGGATATGAGACCGCTGATGGAGTGATCGGGGACCCGATCTCGGTGGAATTTACAAATGCGTGCCGCTATATGGGCTGGCAAGGAGCCATGACTCCTTTTGATGTATTGCCGCTGATTGTGGAAGCAGGTGGACAGCCTCCTGAGCTGTTTGATATTCCCGAACATTTGGTGCAGGAGATACCTATAGAACACCCGGAAGTTCCGGGGTTGGCTTCGTTGGATTTGCGTTGGTATGCCGTGCCTATGATTTCGGATATGACGCTGGAGATTGGCGGCATCATCTACACAGCAGCTCCTTTTAACGGCTGGTATATGGGGACAGAGATTGGAGCGCGTAATTTTGCGGATACCTTCCGTTATAACATGCTGCCGCAGGTAGCTGAGCTGATGGGACTGAATACCTCAAGCGAAACGACGTTATGGCGTGATCGGGCGCTGGTGGAGTTAAACAGTGCGGTGCTGTATTCTTTTAAAAAAGCGGGAGTCAGCATTGTCGATCACCATACGGCAGCTGCACAATTCCGGCTGTTTGAGGAACGAGAAGCCCAGGCCGGGCGTGCGCTCACAGGTGATTGGACATGGCTGATCCCACCGTTATCTCCGGCGACAACGCATATTTTTCACAGTTCCTACGATAATCGGCTTGTAAAGCCCAATTTCGGAGTTCAAGTGAAGCCGTATATGCAGAAGAAGCCCCAAGGCTGCCCTTTTCATTCTTGATCATGGAAAGCTTTAAGTATCAGAACGGTCAAGTTGGAAAAATTGAGGCAGCGTTTATTTCTGCCGTTATTGGCGAGTCCTTGTTGGCCTATCGGGTCCCGGTTATGAAGCAGTCTGAAATGCATGAGGATTATGATCCGAGAGCCGACAGGCTCTTTTTTTGTGCGGCGAGATCAAACGCGGGTAATTGGAACGCTTCAAAGCAGAAGTTTTTTAAGCTGTGACACGCGTCCCTGAGACAATTCGAGCATCTCAGCCAATTCTTTTTGTGAAACATTAGGGTGCTCTTCCATGAGCAGTTTTAGTTTATACAGGAGTTCAGTCTGATTTCTGTAATTCCTTCTTTTCTTGGGCTGAGCAGAACGTGTTTCGCCTAAATGACTGGAGGGATTATCGCTCTTTAGTTTCTCAATGCAATCGTTGCATATCAGATGATCTCTGAAGTAGCTCAGGTTATCTACAGTACCGCAAAAATAACAAGATACCCCTGTGTATTTACGGATCATCAGGCCCTCTGGCGTAATAAAAAAATCAAGGGCATCTCCAATATTGATATTCATAGAATTGCGTAGCTCCTTGGGGAGCACGATGCGGCCCAGATGGTCTAATGGTCGTGTCATTCCTGTATTTTTCATTATTCATTTCCCCTTTCATAAATGCGCTTATCGGTGCAAAAATCGTAGGTTATGTATGTTGTAAAGTACTAAGCGCTTATATTGCAGTTTGAATTGTATTAGCTATGAACAAAAAAGAAGCTCCGGTATGACGAACCATGACGTCTGCCGGAGCGTGGTACAGCCCAATGAATCTAAGGTGTAGAGTCAAATTATTGTGGGTTGGTTGTCCAAATACCGGCTATTTTTAATTGAACTCGCGAAGGCAGCTTCAATGCCGCCAATGTCAGATCGGCCATATCTTGTGGCTGAAGCATGCGGTCCTCGTCGCCAATCGACAGACCTGCATTTGCCGCCAGTTCCGTATTGACTGTGCTTGGAGTCAGCGCGGTGACGCGAATGTTGGATTTGCGAACCTCCTGCATCAGCGCCTCCGTGAAGCCCATCAAAGCAAACTTGGAGGCGCAATACGCCGAACCTGTCGCAAAGCCTCGTTCCCCTGCTGTGGAGGATACATTAATAATGTTGCCGCTCTGCTGAGCAAGCATGTTCGGAAGAACCGCGTGTGTGACATAATAGGTTCCCAGCAAATTCACGCGGATCATGCGTTCCCACTCTTCGGGGTCCATGTCTGCGACTGTGCCGAACGTAGCAATTCCTGCATTGTTGATCAAAATATCGACAGCGCCCAGCTCATGCTCTAGCGAGGCTACAGCCGCAGCGGCCTGTGCGCGATCGGATATATCCGCGACAGCGCTAACCACCTTCACGCCGTATGTACTTCCCAGCGAATCTTGCAGCTTTTGCAGGTCAGGTAGTGTGCGCGAGATGAGTCCCAGGTTGACGCCTTCCTTGGCCAAGGCCTCAGCAATGGCTTTACCGATGCCTTTGGTGGCGCCTGTAATAATGGCTGTTTTATTTTTAAGTTCCATCCAGTCTCCTCCTTATGGCTACATGTCATAGTTGCGCATTTAGGCGCATGGTTATATTATACTGATTTAATTTCCCTGAACCAAATTTCAACTCCAACCAGATTACTTATTTGGCTTTGCTGCGATCTGGAATGGAAGGCCTCTGACAAAGGCCATGACGGCCTATTTGGAAATAGCAATATCGCCTGAAGTCGTTTCGACCTTCATAACGTTCACACTGCCGGGAACGGATTCGGGAGTATCTATACTTCCTGAGTCGGAGCGGACATTATAAATACCTTTAAAATCAGGAGCCTGCTTAATCCTCACATCACCGGAGTGTGAATCGACTTTCAAGTTGGCTGCGGTACGTTGTGTGATATTCGTACTACCGGAGGTCAGGGAAACTTGACCATTGCCGCTATAATCGCGAATTTTGGCATTCCCTGAAGTGAGGTGCAATTCCATATCTGCTGTAACCTGACTAGCCGTAAAATTGCCGGATGTTAACTTGGCGACCAAGCGGGTACTTTGTAGGTTTGAAATCTCAGCATTACCTGAAGTGGCTGTGATGCTTGTGTTCTGAATGGAGGCATCCTGTAGTTTTACAGTCCCCGAATATACATTTGCCTGTAATCCTTTTAGGGTTTCACCAGCGGGCATTTCTACTGTGATCGTTTGTTTCAACTCAGGAGAGATCAAGAATGCCAGGGAAAGGGATGGCTCGGATTGAATGGAAAGCTTACCGTTCTCAATGCGGGCATTGTGAATCTGGTCGGCTACTTGCGTCTGAACTTCTCCACTCATGCGTATCGTGCCCTGCTCTCCGGAACCGGGAGTAAACACAATAGAGACATCATCGGAGCTATTCACATTAAGATCCTGTAGCTGTCCACGTGTGAACGTCCATTTTTTATCAATAGCTGTTATTTCCCGCACCGCTTGTTGATTCCATGGAGCACCGTAGGCTACCATCCCGGCCACACCGATGATAATGCATAGACCCGCTGCAATAAACCATTTTTTATTCATGTTACTCGTTAGCTCCCCTCAGGATAGTCTGGTTCCATTTCCAGTATCGAACCGCACCTCTGACCAGAAGATTCAGAAGGTAGCGTACTCCAGGCAGCAGGAATAGGCCAATCCCGGTCAACGTGACGGCAAAAAAGAATTTAGCGGGATAAAAGTTGCCGTTCAGCGCATAATCTGCGACAGCGAGAAGGGGGGCCGCTATGAAGCTGACCGCTGCTGCGGCCAACGAAATCCATACCACCCACAAAGAGGCTAAGACAGGAATGGAGATTAGCAAATTAAGAAACAGCAGCCCCAAGAAAGTAAATAAATTGCGTGCGAAGTTTCTCTGGCGAGGCGGAGGAGTGGAAGTATCCCAGGTTGCGTTGGGATTATCCAGCGCTTCACGAGCGATATCCTTGGGGTTGCCTAGTTCACTGGCAATTTCGACCTCACTTTTTCCATTCACCAACCCATAGTCAAAATGCTGACTTAAATCACCAAGCAGCTCATTACGTTCCTCTGCGGGGAGAGGGGAGAGACGTTGCTCCACCTCTGTAAGAAACTGTTTTTTATTCATCGGGATTTCCTTCCTCCAGTAGGCTTGCGACATGGTGGACAAATTCATTCCATTCCCGTGTAAGTACTCTCGTGTAATTGCTGCCTGCATCAGTCAGTCGATAATATTTACGCGGGGGTCCCTCGGTCGATTCCTGTAAATAAGTTGTACAGTATCCCTCTGATACCAGACGGCGAAGCAGCGGATACAAAGCTCCTTCGGCTACTTCGATATGACGGGAGACGGCCTGAGCCAGTTCGTAGCCGTAACGGTCCCTGCGCCCAATTAAAACAAGAACGCACAGTTCCAGCACCCCTTTCTTGAATTGGATGTTCACATTCACGAGCGGTGCTCCCTTCCTGGATGTTATCATTGCTTCATAGGTGTCGTTTGGAGTATGAGGGAGAAATGTGTGCTTGATCATAAATTAGTTCAGGTACTAATCATAAATCAGTAGTCAGGTATAATTTAACATCATGTACTGATTAATGCAAGGTATTTAAAATTTAAAAATAAGTCTATGAGCTCATTTTAGGAGTTTTCTTTTGCTTTTGGAGTCAATGAGATAGCGAATGCTGTTGAAGAGAGAATCCGGATGAATACGCGCCATGCGTGGAGCAGTCGGAACAGCTGTTGTCCAAATCCTTACGGTCATAGCCTTTGGACAAGGCAACGAACGAGTAAGGACCGATAATAACAGGTTTACCTTCAATGCCCAGTTCCCGCCAATACATGGATATCACAGGTTACTGCTGATCAAGCCGGGCAACTCAGGCAATTCGGTAATGACATGTACTTTTCATCCTAGGCTGGTAGCCCGTTTGTTTTTGCGTACAAAAAAAAGACGATCCTTCCCGGTATGTGGACCAGTGGGTGTATCAACAACTGAAAATTTCCCGTTTACAGTGGCGGGACCGCGCCGGACTTGCACCGGCTTCCCTTTTGAGCCTGAACTGAATAGAACAGACACCTATCTCCAAGCTATGCGATTATGGTGTGGCGAATAATTATGCACTCGTATACTTGTTCACCACATAAGTGAAACTTGCAGGATCCGCAATAGAAACTCCGTTGGAGCCTATAATGAATCTGTTAGGCTAATGCAACTATAGATCCTGCCTGAATGCTGGCCTTCACATCCACCAGTCGTTGATTGCGGCTGCCCCGGAAGGGAAGGGTCAGATCCTTTTGCTGTTCTACAAAAGGGCCGTCCACAATCACATCGCACAGTAGCGCCAGCTCCCGCCGGGCCTGATCCGTAAGCAGCTCCTCATAGACAAAGCCCGTATAGGCCCACACGGTTCGGTCAGGGCAGGTTGCGCGGAAGTCGCGCACAAACTGCGAGCATTCCGCTGCCGAGAAAAAGGGGTCTCCACCGCAAAGGGTTAACCCGTCCAGCAGTGGATTATCTGCGATGTCACGGATAACCTCCTGCTGCCGTTCAGATGTGAACGGTTCGCCTGCGCGGAAGCTCCATGACGCCGGGTTGAAGCAGCCGGGACAGGCATGGCGGCAACCGCTAATGAACACAACGGTACGCAGGCCATGCCCTTCGTTCAGAGATTCTGGAATGTAGCCGCACAAATTCACCGATGCTTCACCCGGTCACGTACCTCCGCCTGTTTGGCGGCGTTGAAGCGAATGGTATAATCACCTGTCAAATATCCGGTTACCCGGCGCAAGCGCTGAAAATGCGTATGTTCCTCATCTGTGCCGCATTGGGGACAGCTCGTCCCGATAATGCCCTCGTAGCCGCATTCTGTGCAGCGGTCTACCGGATGATTGATGGAGAAGTACCCAATGTTCTGGTGGAGTGCGTATTGTACAATTTTAAGAAACGCCTCCGGGTTGTTCCGCGCATTCCCATCCAGCTCGATGTATGAAATCGCACCAGCGTTGCACAAATTATGAAATGGGGCTTCGAGGCTGATTTTGCGAGCAGCCGGAAGCGTATAGTACACAGGAATATGAAAAGAATTCGTGTAATACTCACGATCATTCACACCGGGAATGACTCCGAAATCACGCTGATCCAGCAATGTGAATTTGCCGGATAGACCCTCGGCAGGCGTAGCGAACAGCGTAATATTAAGGTTATGCAATTCACTCATCTGGTCGCAATAGACACGCATGGAAGCTATGATTCGTTGTGCCTCGCGGTATACAGCGTCATCCTCCCCGTGGTGTTTGCCGTACAGTGCCTTCATGCACTCAGCTAACCCAATGAATCCGATGGAAAGCGTACCGTGCTTTAGTATGCTCCCCACCTTTTCATCCGGCTCCAGCTTTTCTCCGCCTTCCCATACTCCTTCGCGCATCATAAAGTCTGAGGCTTTAGCCGGCTGGCTGGTCTGTATCTGGTAGCGATGGATCAGTCCGTCCACGGCAATGTGCATAACCTCTTTCAATCTGGTACCAAAGCCATCCCGGTCAGGTGTTTTGCGCTTGCCTGTGCAAATGCCGTACTCAATGCCAAGACGCACCAGATTAATGGTATTGAATGAGAGGTTGCCCTTGCCACTCTGGCGGTTTCTTCCGAAACGGTCAGCAAGAGTGCGGGTACGGCAGCCCATCGTCGCAATAATGGTATCCGGATCATCTGCGCGGTAATAGGGCAGGTTGAAGGTAGCATCCACATTGACAAAATTGGGATACATACGTTTGCTGGAGCATTCTACTGCCCGCAGGAACAAGTCATAGTTAATATCGCCTTCGGCCTGATTGATCCCTTTTTTGCATTGGAAAATATGCTGTGGAAAAATAGGAGTTTCCCCGCTGCCCAAGCCACGAATAGTGGCCTCCAGCAACGATTGCGTAACAAGCCGCCCCTCAGCAGATGTACACATGCCGTAATTCAGTGATGTGAACGGAATTTGCCCGCCTGCCCGACTGCTCATAGTGTTCAGGTTATGAATAAGTGATTCGGCGGCCTGCCGGGTTTCCGTCTCCGTTTCTTCGCGTGCGAATGCATATGAACGTGGGCAGGCCTCCTGTAATCGGCTGCTGGCTATATGTAATTCTTCATCAGGCAGGGCGGGTTCTATTTCTTCTCCGAACAGACGGAGTCCCTTGCGCAGATGCTTGCGGAAGGACCGGGCCACGAAAGGAGCAAGGTCCCAGTCTATTTTATTGGCAGAGACACCTCCGAACTGGCTGTTTTGCTGAGACTGAAATATGATAGCCACCAGTGCCATAGCAGACATAATAGTTTGTGGTGTGCGCACAGATCCGTTGCCTGTATTAAAACCATCGTGCAACAAGCGACCAAAAGGAATAAAAATACAGTTCGTAGTCCCGAGCGCATATTGGTCCAAATCGTGAACATACACATATCCGTGGTCGATAGCGTCTGTCAGTTCAGATGGAAGCACACGCAGGCGTGCATACCACTTGGCGTACTCAGAGCCAAGCTTGCTCATTTTGCCACTGAACGATTCTCCATTCAAATTCGCATTCTCCCTCAGCATGTCCAAGTCTTGTGCCCCAATGACCCGCTCGCCGATGTTGTATAATTGATGTTCCTCCAGCACCTTCATTGCGAAACCCTCCATATAGTAAAATATATATCATTCTCCAAAAACAATATATTGACGATATCGTGTACTAATCAATTGTTTCAGTCTATATATTGTATATATGGATAGAGAGAGAGTATGTGATTATTGTCACGTTAACAGAGAGGGATAGCATAAAAAACCAGATGAGAAATCAGGAACACATCGACGAATACGTTCCTGACTTTACATCTGGCGATCAAATGTTTGACGGAAAATAGCATGATGGCAGGCTCATTAGAGCTGATTGTATTTGGGATATATTGCTGGATAGTTTACAGCAGCTTTTTCAGCTGGGACACCCGGCCTTGTGAGATATCGAGCATTTCCGCATATACCTTTTGCGGCAGGTTGGGATGTTCCTGAATCAGCTTTCGGAGCCTTTTTACCATTTCTCCTTGCTGCACTCTGGATGGTTTAGGCTGCCAGGTTGTATGGCTACGAACCGGCTTGGTATGTTCCTGAGCCTGGATGGCTATGGTGCTGGTAGGATGTACATTTTCCTCTGTCTTTAATACCTGAATGCAATCGGCGCAAATAAAGCTATCACGAAAATAAGTTAAATGATCAATTGCGCCGCAAAATTTGCAGGATACACCTGTATATTTCTTTAATACAAATCCTTCTTCATTCACGAAAAATTCGAGCGAATCACCAATATTGATATCCATCGTGGTGCGCATTTCCTTGGGAAGCACGATTCGCCCCAATTGGTCCAGAGGTCGTGTCATTCCGGTATTTTTCATAATTTCATCCTCCTTCAATTATTTATCCTGATTATACCAAAAAATATTATTTTTTGCTTTGTTTATTGAAGAAAATATTTTTTATGATTTTGGCATAATTTTGTTCGGCCCTCATACGTATGCTTGAATATAATTAGTAAAATATGGTCCCCATGTCTGGCTCCCGTACTATTGCGACAAAAGGCCGCCGTTTGACCTTCACACGTATTGCCGGGGGCAGAAGACGTTTGTAATATCAGCCTTTTGCATCTCGATTCCCAACGCTTAAAAGTACAATATATAGACAAGCTAGACCGTTTTGATCTATATATTGCTGATCTGAAACCTGCTACAATAATATAAATTAATAAAGCAGTGCTGGATTAAAGATGTCACACGGCTGGGGATGGCTGCGTAACCCACACAAGGCGACTTACAATAAGGTGTACAATCGGTCAACGTTTGATATATTTAAAGTACTTGGTCAATTGTTCAAGTAGAGGAATTAAGTTATGGACACCAAGGGAAACATGGAATCGAAATGGGAAGAGATCACTGCAACAAAAAAATGAGCGAGAAGCCCTCTTCAAAAATTTCGAAGATAATAAAGATCGAATTGCTGAAATGCATTTTGAGGTTGAGATTAGCAATTGCAATATATGTTTTTAAAGCGCGAACAACTCGTGGGGTTGAAAAAACTGCAATTGATCCAGATAGCGTGATGGAAATTGAAAATATAAACGAAACTGTGTGGCGCTTGTTAAAAAACGACTCATTGAATACGGTTATGGAGAACGCCTCAAACGAGAAGGACTCAGTTAACAAAGGAGATTTGGATATTTCGATAGTGTAGATTTATGATAGCGTACTACGGGACAGTGAATAAACACAAGCAATCCCCGCCGACCAATTAGAGGTTAGCGGGGATTTTTGCTTACGCTGACCCAATTGTTTCCTGGGGTTGAATAACCTTATGACTATTCGGCACAGGCATAGCTAAGGTAAAAAAAGCTAGTTGCGACGATCAGAAGAACCATTTTCCTTAACATTGTTTATCCACACCCTCTCAATGAAATCGAAAAACTCTGTTTTGATTTCAGTAACTGCATGCACTTGAAAGTGAGCAAATAATCCTATACATTTTATAAATTATGCCTCATTTTTTAATCCAATTTTATCAACTTTTTTTGTCCACCCACTGAACTATTAAATATATTCATATATGCCATAAACAGGTTGACAATATTGATAGACTCATTTATTCTATTTATGGATTTACAAATTTTTCAAGGAAGCGTTTTGTTATGAAAGTAAAATTTCTACCACAAGCTCTTCTAGCTGCAACGTTACTCATCTCTTTGGGGGTCGTCAGTCCAGCAATCTCTCATGCTGAGAAAGGAGAGAAAATCCCTGACCAAATGTTAGCGGGTACCATCATCCAATATGATGAAAACAATAACATGGTTGTATTGGAAAAAGGAACTCCGGTACCTGAACAGCAAAAATCTAAAACTGCTATTGCTCACTTACCGCTGAACAACAGGTTGAGCTAGAAAAAGAAAAACAACAGGATAAAGAGATCGAAGAAGCAACCAAATCACTGCCGGTATATCATATTGATAACCCTGACCCTCAGCCTGGTTTAAAAGTAATTTATGATGGCGAAGGTTTTATCAAAGATATTATCATGCCTGATCAAAAGGAAAATGCGATTACTACTAATAATGTTTCACTTCAAGCATTACCACGCGGTGCACGCAAATCACCTGGGACTTATACATATGGAGATCATGATAATCAAATTAAAATTCGCGGAACATCTGATGGCTATGTTCGAGGCACAGGGAGAGGAACAAACTTCACAGACACGTATGGGGAAAATTCCAATAGACTCGAAAAAGGTGACTGTGCAACAAAAGGGGCAATTGATAATCCTGAATTCGGAACAAGAATTCGGGTAAGGAACTATGATAATGATACAGTCCATGTATTTAGAAAGGCCGATAATGGGAGTCTTCCAGATGCAGTCATTGATATTTGGAAAACGGGTGTAGAGGATCTAGGTTTAGAATGGCATTCGTACGTCTCATTTTCAGCAAGATATTCCTATGATTTTTAATATCTTTATACTAAAAAAGGATGGGATCTCGTGTTCTATCCTTTTCTCTTTGTTATCATCTTCAGTTTGATTCATCACTTATCTCAGAAAGGATGCTTCGTTTTGAGAACAAGCAGCTACAAATTCTTTAGATTCTTTATACTTTCCCTGCTCGTGCCAGCCTTATTGTCATCCTGCTCTCCCTCTTCTACCCCACCAGCAGAATCATCTGTACCCATAAATGAAAAAGTAGCGTCGGCCGGGAAAGGCCAGTATCTATCCATGACTTATACAGAGTATGTGAATGGGAAAAACACAGATCAAGGCATGGTTATGCGAGTTATGACGTACGACTTAAGCAGTAAAAAATTGACCAAACTGGCCGATGTTCCTTATACCTCTCAATACCCGCTTTCTGTAGTGTCCTTGCCTGATCACAAAATTTATTACTCTGCCGATGTTGATGACAAGGGAGACCAATTATTTTCGTACGACTTGAATACCAAAAAAACCGAACAGCTTTCCGATAATTTGTTTGCCATTAATCGTATCGTACCAACTACTCCAGATGGCCCACTCGTTCTGGTTGCGGTCAAAAAAGGAGAGCGGACACTTAAAACTATTTTCTACAATAAATCAACGCGTATCATGAAATTTATGCATGATGAAAACCAAGATGAAAACACTTGGTCTGTAGCATATAATCCAGCAAAAAAAGCAATTTACAATACACAGTATTCAGAGAAGGAAGAGCGTAAAGAATTCGACATTGCCTCAAAAAAAAATACTAATTCAAGACCTCCAGACTACAAGGTAACAGAAATCAATTGCATCACCAAGCAAGAGCGTTCTATCATCACACTGAAAAAAGAGGGAATATCTTCAATGTCCAGCGGTAATGATAAGCTGCTCCTTGTAACTACCAATTTAACTAATTTCGGCAATATTGAGTATAGTCTGGTTGATATTGCAACAGGTAAACGTACCCCAATAAAGTTGCCTATTTTATCCCGCCAATTTATCTATATGTCTCCGGACGGCAAGGGAGTTTATTATTTAGGCAGCACCTCTCTGAAAAATCAGGAAGAAGGACGCGGTGTATACTATTACGATTTCACATCGAAAATCCAAACCCCCATTTTCATACAAGAAGAGGGTTTTATCAATAACTTCATGCTGCTGAACAAGTAATCGTTCTGATTAGCGCCGTGCCAAAAAGCTGGAAAGAAGCAAGCTAACGCTATCTTTCTGGCTTTCTTTAGCTGATTCCAATCACTAACCTTCTGCGGAACCTCTCCTACAGTCGCACCTTTGAGTACTCCCCTCTAGGCTACGGAGCAATAGCCTTTCCACTGCTCTAAGGCGGCTTGAGTCCAATACCGCAGGAGTTGAAACACCGTGAATTTGCGGGCTGTATCTTCATAGCTTTGCTCCTCAGCTCCGGCTTTCACTTTGGATTCATTAAGGATAGTGGGTAGCAAGTTCTGAAATAAGAGGGCCGCCTCCTTTTGGAATGGTTGGGTGGTACTTTCCATTACCCGAAAAGGCGGTTCTTTTTTTCTATTTTTGGTTAATCAACTGGCCTGATAAAACATTGAATCCTATACAAAAACATTCCAAAAGATGGTATGATTATTCCAGAAATGGTATTCTACCATTTGATTGTGCTAGACCCTGTTTAAATTGATATCCTAAAAAGTTACCTTATAAAGGGGTGGTTAAATTTTGACAACCACGATACTCGCAGAGATATTTAAGTACATGGGCACAAATGGTGTAAACATTAGCAATCTAGCCAGGCTGGTAAAAATGAATCCCGGTACGGTCAGTAGTCTCATTAATGGTAATCGGAAGTTTTCAGTCTTTCATTTGGATCAAATGACGGAATTGATGGGACACCCTGTTGGTTACTACTACGAACGGTATATCCCTGAATATCTAGCCGACTCTACTCCGAATTGGCGCAGAATGAGTCCATTTTTGGAAAGTTGTGCAAAGTTGAATAAATTGGATTGTATTCAGCGAGTTGTGAATATGTTATTAGATAAGTTAGGCTATGCTACTCCATTATTTGAACTGGCTGAACAATTTTTTGAAGAAGGATTGTATGAAGCGGCGGCTATACTTTATGAGAATGTGGCGCTCACTGAGAATAAGCAATACTCCGAACGTTTGGCTGTGTGCCAGTACCGCCTGTTTCAGAGCAGGCAAGGGGATGACCAGGAAAAAAATTATGAAGCTGCTGTCCAGTTTGAGACTTACGTTGATCGTCTTGATGTAATTGTCCAACTAGATGCGTTAAAGGATTTAGTGAACACATATCGCAAATTGCGCAAGTGGGACAAAGTAAACAAATTTGCTTCTGTTTTGGGAGACAGAGCTGAAATTCAATACAAGCTAGATCGCCAGCAACATAAAGAAGAGAAAGAAAATCCACATAATCTGATTTACCCTCCATTTGCTTACTGGGCATTTTCACATTTACTTCAGGCTGAAGTCTGTGATGTTAATAAAGATTATAAGACAGCGCTCCAGCATATCCAAAAATATGCCGATTTAGGCTGGGTAGAAGAAAGCGATGAAACGACACTAAAATGGAAAAATCAATTTAAAGAGTGGGCAAGTGCTAATACCTATGTGAATAGGCTTATGTCAGGCGACGTAAGCGTACTCCCTGATTATGTTGCTTATTTCTCTTCGAAAAAAGATGAAATCCTTCCCGCATTAGATAACATAATTGATGCAGCTAACCAATACAATATAAATGTAGATGATATACTTATCCAGTTTGAACCAGAGATATTATCACTTCTGGAGGAGCAAAAAGGTGGCGGCGTTTACGATCAACAATTTATCACAGAACGATTTACTCATTTCACGAAACAGTTGGCTGTTTACTTTTTACGGAAAGAGATGTATTCAAAGGGCTTTACGTTTTTGTTAAAATGTTTGGAAAAATCCACTACAATTAATAATAATTCATATATACTAGAACATGTGAGGCTATTTGAGTCTTTTAAAGAGAATGCATCATCTGAGACAAAAGAAGCCAGGTGGACGGACATGAAGAGTAAATTGGCTTTGACCTTATTGATGTATTATTGACAGTAATTACTATCTCTTTCCCATATCAGGGAAATGGGAATAATTACGAACCAACAGGACAACATGGAGGATTTTGATCATTCTTGGATTGAAAAATATTTCATTCCAGGACCTGCTTATAAGAGCAGGTCTTTTTTTGATCGGCATAAAAAATATAACAAACTATTATTTTTTGTAATTTTATACATACTTCTCTAAACTGAAAAACATGAAAAGGAGGGATATATTATGATAAGGGACGACATTTTGCGTCAAAAGCTTGAGAAGGCTCGACAAAAGATGTATGCCTTGCAAGCAAAACACGGATTCGATCACGCCAGTGTACTCAAACAATCTATGATCCTGGACGAACTCATCAATGATTATCACCACACTTTTTATAGACGAGGAAAAAATCCGATTGCTTAAATGCAAACAAATGGGCGAGAAACTTTTGGAGGGGGCACTCGTCCCCTTAGTGTAACCTGTAGTTATTTAATTTAGGATGATCATTTATTCGCCTTATTTTTTTAGATGGGATACATAGGTTGGCGATGTCTCTAGCATAAGGGCATAAGTCTTTAAGGTAGCACCCGGATACTGTTTCATTAGGTCTAATAGCTGATTGATTATTTGCGCTTCAGATACTTCTTTAGAAGGTAACTGATCGTCTGGAATAGGATTACCTTTTAGATCATTTGCACAGTAGATGCATATCAAAGAATCTTTAAAATGCATCAGGTGCTTTTTTTGCTCGCAAAGGGTACATGATTCGCTATGTAACCGGCGCATCACAATAGCTTCTTTGGTTGTGGTAAACTCCACTTTGGCATAATTGTTTAGACCTAAGTGATTTCTTATTTCAATCGGTATGGCGATCCTGCCCAGGCCATCTAAATTTCTTACCATTCCCGAATTTTTCATTGAATACACCCTCCATCTTATATAATCCTTATATTATAAAATAAAACAATATATGATTATAATTGTAAAAATAATAGAATGGAAAGGGCGAATATGGGTATTACTTATATTAAGTGATAGAATTAGAGCCATAAAGCATGAATATAACGGATTACATCTCTAAAACCTAAACTAAGCATACAGACCGTGCTATGTATTTCCATTTAAAACGCAAATAAAAGCCTGTAGTGGTTTTCTACACTACAGGCTAAAAATGCTTGATATTATTGGTATTTTTACTTCGTCAGGACAAGCTCCTCACTAGTTGGCTCTCTTGGATTAGATTTATTTTCCTACATACTTATCCAAAAAGCGATCTACTCTTTTGAAATATTCAGTGGGGTAATGGTTGATGGCATCGATATGCTCCGTATTTTGCGGGTACCATACTTCTGCATTGGGGTCATCTTTTAAGGACTCGTAAATAACTTCTGTATTTTTATAACTAATTTGCTGATCTCCAGTACCATGAATGAGCATGACTGGCTTGTCTTTCATCTTTTTTACCGCATCCATAGGAGATATGGAATCAAGATCAACCTTAAAGGCCCAATTTGCCATCCATGTCGATGTATAACTGAATGGAAACGCAGGTAAACCTGAAAAGAAGGGCAAACCCTCTCTCAGAAATAGACCAGCATTACGAAAAGGACTATCCGCAATTACGGCTTTGATGTCATTACTTTCACTTGCGGCTAGCAAAGAAGTAACAGCACCCATTGAAAAGCCGATAACTCCAATGTTATCACCCGTATGGCCTCTGGATTTTAAATAGCTTACAGCTCCTAGCAAATCGTATTTTTCATTGAGGCCCAGTGTAATCAAACCACCATCGGATTTACCTTGCGAGCTGAGGTCAAATGCCAATACATTGTAGCCTTTCGGAACGAAATGCTCTACTAACTTTTTGGTCCGCCCTTTGACTAAACGATTGCTCGTATATCCATGGACGACAATAATCGTCTTATTACTTGTTTTACCATAAAGACCGTTCGCAGGAAAGAAGGAACCTCTAATCGTATTATCATTTTTCAAACTCTTGAACTCGACCTCTTCGTAGGGAGTTTTATCGATATTCAATTCGTAGCTGACATTAGTGTCTCTAGGATGGTGCAACAAGGTGTCTATTACTTTATAAGATATAAAAAATACAAGAGCTATCACAAGCAAAAGCACGATCCCTAGGCTCCATAAAATTTTCTTCCGTTTTTTTACACGAACGTTAAATGTCAGATCGGGTTGTAATGAGGTTTGACTCATTCAGACTCCTCCAGTTTTTCTTTAGGTTGTATGGGTGCGAACAAATAAAAGGCATGCCCCTTCAAATTTTCCCACTCGGGATGATGAATAATACTTTCTTCAAGAGTTAAGGCCACTCCATTAAAGAAAGAGATATAGGCACGAGAGATCATTGCTGGAGAAAAGCTTTTGTTGAATTCTCCCATTAACTGTCCCTTGGCATAGACGCATTCGATCGCATCTGTCATTACCTTTGTACTTTCAAGGACCTTTTGTGTAAGTTCAGGGAATCTTATTCGTTGTCCTAAGACAGATTGAACAAGCCGCAATTCATTTGTATATAAGTAGATATGGTTGAATTGCTCTGCCACCATGTTCTTAATCAATACGCCCGGCGTCCCCTCTTGTTGTAGACAAGCAAGCGATTTCGCCTGAATATCAGCAAGCGGCCCAAGGACAGCGGCGTAGTATAAAGCTTCTTTGCTAGGGAAATATTGAAAAATGGTTCCAGGAGTCACTCCCACACTCTGCGCAATGATAGCCGTTGTGGTATTAGAATATCCACTTTCTGCGAACAGGACAACAGCTTCTTCTAGGATACGTTTACGCCGCTCCAGTCTTTTTTCTTCATTAATGGGTCTTGCCAAATGTATTCTCCTCTCTTTAAGCTAAACTTTCATTAATTAAATGATCGGTTATTTAATTAAAATATATCTTAAATTACGACTTATAGCAAGAGTGAATTTATCTTACTTCTGATAGTTGATTATGCCGAAAATATCCATCCTTCATTTGGTGAAGCAGAAGAAATCTACTTTCACGATACGACTTACATATGCATTGCGGCGTTCAACGGTGTTCAAGATGATTTGCATATCATTACGGATACCTGTTGCCTCAGGAGGGATATTGAGCATATTGATTAGATCATTGGTGGATAGGTCAGGCTTGAACTTGCTTCTTACTTCACGTACAATGCATTCAACGAAGTTTCTACACTTAGGGGTGTCATTTCATTTGAATAGTGAGAAAAGACTACGCACTGCAACGCCCAAATGGCTTGGAGTCGCGGTCAAGGCGCTTGTCTATTTGGAGAAGCATGGAGAGCTCTGTGCCAGTGGTTCCATTGCCCGCTCCATTGACTGCGAAGTAACCTTGGTGCGCAGGGTGCTGACGCGACTTGTACAGGCAGATTTAATTGCGGCACGCGAAGGCCGTGAGGGGGGCTATGTGCTTACCCGCTCGGCAGATCATATTACACTCGCTGATTTATACCACGCCATTGAAATATGCGATCCGATTTTTCCCGGCATGATGCACGAGCCGCAAAGCAGCCCCTTTTGCGAGGATGTGGCGACAGCAGTTTTCGAAATTGTAGCCGAGAGCGAACGCCGGATGCTGGAAGTATGGAAATCCCATACCCTGGCTTCGCTTGCCAAACGTACCAAGCTGGTGGTGGGCGGCAGCAGCCATAGTGAAGGCAAGGATGCCAAGGCTTCTTCCAAAGGGGATTAGCACATTTTTTAAAAACGGATAATAGCCGATACAGCTCTTCCGAGAGAGGGTTGTATCGGCTATTTCTGTAGGGTGCTCATATTGTGCGAAGTCGTAAATGAAAAGAATGCCCCGGCTTTATACCTCATAGGAGCAGACCCGATTGCGCCCTGCATTTTTAGCTTCGTATAGTGCTTTATCCGCCTGCTCCAGCAGAGCCGCCCCGGACATATCCTCCCCGGTATCGGGAAAGGTCGTTACGCCGATAGACACCGTGACTTTGATTACAAGCCCGTCCAACAAAACGAACTCGTACTGTTCTACCCCGCCAAGGAGCTGATTCGCTATGCGCAACGCTTGCCGGAGCGCACAATTTGGCAGAAGTATGGTGAATTCCTCCCCACCGCTGCGGGTTACCACATCAGAGGAGCGACATTTTTCTATCAAAATCTGACCTAGCTGACGCAGCACCGCATCCCCGGCCGCATGACCATAGGTATCGTTCACTTTCTTAAAATGATCAATATCCAGTACAAGTACAGATAGATGCTCATGGCGTTGACGAGCTTGGAGAAGCTTCTCTTCCAGTGAAAATTCAAGGTGTCTCCTGTTGCCCAGATTCGTGAGATGGTCTGTAAAGGAGGTATGCTCCAGACGAAGTAACAGCTCATTGGACGTGTTGATGGATTCGGCAATGAGATACAGGAGACATCCGCCGACCATGGAAATGAAGAACTGAAGCGGATAAACGCGCAGAACATCATAGATATCGCCCAAATTGATCAGTAGAGAGCAGAAGATTATCCCTAAGGCAAAAAGATTCATGGTTATAAGCTTGGGTAAACGTGACCAGGACAGACGTGACAGCAGAGCGCATCCCAGACCAATAAGTATCATGAAAAACGCGCTGACGATGGCTTGCGTAGTTACACCAAACAGCAATAATCTGCCCACGCATAAACAAAGGGTAGCTATGAGTGCTGCCGGACCGCCAATGTATGTTGCGGTAGCTACAACGGCCAGATGGCGAAGATCGGCAATGGTATTCAATCCGACTGGAATCGAGTAGTACATGATCACAATACCGTAGCTACCCAATAGAGCGCCACCGATCCAATGAGCCTTACGTTTTAAACTTTGGAGACGTATTTTATATCTTTGCGATATGAGACCAGTTATGTACAGAAAGGTGACAAGGATACAGGTATTTACAAAAAACGTACTAAACAAGATGCTAACCCTCCCAAGAGGCATATTACTTCATTTTATCAAAAAAAATGAAATTAAGCTTGAAAATGAAGAATTTTGTTGAAATTTAATACGTTTGGCGTGGGATATACGTTTCAGGCACAGGGGTCAGTGCATAACTGGGAATTGATTGAGCATACTCCAAACATACAAGAATAAGGAAAAGTAGATGATATCTATTGCTGCCTTACTGGAGATGAGGTTTGCTTATGATTCGCTATCCCTATCGCAAACATAACAAAAAGTCGGGTGCGGACAAGAATAATGGAAACTCGAATAATGGAAACTCTTCGCGTTCCTTAAAGATCGAGACTCGTTTGGAAACCAACTTGCAGCAAATTAAAGAATTGACGTCAGACAGCCCAGACTTCTTGATCCGCCGTTTTAATTTGGGCATGAAGGCTGATGTCCCTGCCGCCATTGTATTTCTGGATAGTATGGTCAAGACGGATACGGTAAATGAACTCGTCATGAAATCATTGCTTAGCCGCCCATCCGCCGAGGTGGCTGCTGAGACAGAAAGTGCGGAAGGGCTCTACAGTCAGATACAGGGCCATGCACTTGAACTGGGTGAAGTGAAGGAATGCGAAGATTGGAATTCCATGATGGAACAGCTCTTGATGGGAGATACGATTATTTTACTGGAGGGCTGTAAAAAGGCGATTGCGTGCGGGACACGTGGAGGAGAGGTGCGGGCGGTCAACGAACCCTCCACACAGTCTGTCGTTCAGGGGCCGAAGGACGGGTTTGTGGAATCCCTGTTCACGAATATCTCTCTTGTACGCCGGCGGATTAAAAGCTCCGATCTTACGATGGAGATGTTCAAAGTGGGAAGTACGTCTCTCACGAATGTGGCTATGCTGTATATGAAGAATATTGCAGATGCAAGTGTCGTAGATGAAGTTCGTCAACGGGTAAAATCCATCAATATTGACGCAATATTCGAAGCTGGCATGGTAGAAGAGATGATACAGGATGACAATCTTACACCATTTCCAACGATTTATAACTCGGAAAGACCGGATTCGGTTAGCAGCAACATCATGGAGGGACGGGTGGCACTCATTGTGGATGGAAATCCATTCGTACTGGTGATGCCTACTGTATTTGCCCAATTTTTTCAGAGTTCTTCGGATTATTCGGAGCGTTATGATATGGCGACTGTCGTCCGACTCATACGGTATATCAGCTTTATTATACTGATTTTGGGGCCTTCACTCTACATTGCGTTAACGACGTATCATTATGAAATGATACCGACCCCACTACTCATCAGCATACTGGCACAGCGGGAATCCGTTCCTTTTCCGGCATTTCTGGAGGCGTTTATCTTGGAAATCACCTTTGAAATCTTGCGTGAAGCGGGTATTCGAATGCCACGTGTGGGTGGACAGACCGTATCTGTTATCGGTGCGCTTGTATTAGGACAAGCGGCTGTGGAGGCTGGAATCGTCACCCCGCTGCTCACGATTGTAGTAGCGCTGACGGGGATTGCCAGCTTCGCAATTCCGGCATATAACATGGCGGTGGCTGGGAGATTGTTCCGGTTTGTTTTTATGATATTGTCGGCGTTTATGGGGCTGTATGGCATTACATTGGGGTTGATTGCGCTGATCGCCCATATGAACAGCCTGCGTTCTTTTGGGGTGCCCTACATGGCCCCTTTCAGTCCCCTCGTGCTGCAGAGTCAAAAGGATGCCGTATTGCGGCTCCCATTTTGGATGATGCGGAAACGTCCTAAAAGTATCGCATCTACGAATCAGAAACGAATGAAGGATGGAAGCGGAATTCCCCCTTCCAATAAAACCTCACCGATGCAGGAGGGGGGTGTTCGGGGTGCATCAGGGGAAGGGGAGTGAACGTAGAGTAGCCCTCAAATGGAGAATATGGATTCTGAGTTTGACGGGGATATTATTGATGCCACTTCTATCTGGCTGTTGGGATTCCGTGGAGCTTAATGAGAGGGCAGTAGTAGCAGCTATAGGTATTGATGTGGATGAGGAGTCGGGCTATGCAGTTTCCCTGCAGGTAATCGTGGCAGATGAAATTGCCGGAGCCAAAGCGAGGGGAGATACCCCTGTCGTCCTGTATCAGGAAAAGGGCAAGAATCTGTTTCAAGCGATCCGCAAAGCTTCACGAAAGATTCCGCGGGTCATTTCTCTGGCGCATGTCAGACTGGTGGTTATTGGAGAAAAGCTGGCACGGGGTGGAATTGGCGATACGCTGGATTTTCTGGAAAGGTCTGCAGAAATCCGGCTGCCGGTGAAAATGATGGTGGCACGTGCTAGCACTGGGAAGGATGTGCTGGGAGTCATGACCGCGATTGGTCGTATTCCCGCCAATGATATTTCAGGAAAGTTGGAAACATCGGAGCGTATGTATGCTGGGGATTACGCGGTGAATATCGACGATGTCATTCGCAGTATGTCCAATAAGGGTGGCGGTCCTGTACTGACGGGCATAGAGGTCGATGGCGATTTGGAGCAGGCCCCAAGTAAGGGAAATGTGGACAGTATTTTACCGAAAGCAATTGTTCAGATTCACGGGATGGGGGTGTTCCGAAGGGATCGGCTTGTGCGCTGGCTGGACGATGACCAGGCCATTGGACTGTCTATAATCAAAAACAAGGTAAAAAGTGCTCAAACAACATTGAGCTGCGGTAGGAATAAGGAAACCATTGGCATCGAAACCTTGTTCTCTGCAACCAATATATACACTCAGATGGAGCGAGGGGAGCCTGTTTTTGTCATTAACTTAAAACAAGTCGGGGCGTTACAGGAAGCCGAGTGCCCGATTAACTTGAAAAGTCGAGAGGAGACGAAAAGATTGCAGGAGCAATGGACAGAGGTAACGAAAAAAGTGATCACTTCAACAGTCAGGGAGGTTCAGCGCATCCGTAGCGATGTGCTCGGCTTGGGTCTTGCGCTGGAGAAAAGCCATCCCAAGCAATGGAAAAGGTTCTCTTCCGAATGGAGCCGTTATTTTGCGGAAAGCACCGTTCGTATTCAGGTGACTTCGGTACTGAAGCATACGCAATCGCGGACTAACCCGTATCCTAGGGGAGACTCCAATTAGTGAAACGGGAAAGGAGGCAAGGCAATGAAAAAGACACAGATGAACGCAATAGAGATGATCTCTCTCATGGTGCTGTTTGAATTGGGCACGTCCATGATGTCCATCCCCGGAAGGGATGCGGGCAAGGATGCATGGCTCTCTATCCTCATCGCCACGGCTTTTGGGGCATTGCTTTTTCTATGCTACGGCAGCCTTCACCGGCGCTTTCCCGACTTGCTCATGACACAATATTGCAAGGTCCTCTTGGGCAAGAAAACAGGGAGTGCGCTTGCTTTTTTATATATTGTGTTTTTTCTTTACGGCGGAGCACGGGATCTTCGAGATACGGGGATCCTGATTGCCGACCGGACACTTCAGCATACGCCGTTGACAGTCATCTGTGCCTTGATGATTGGACTTGTGATGTATGTGATGCATTTGGGAATCGAGGCAGCGGGCCGAACGGCCATTATAATGTTGATCTTGTTGCTGTTGCTGGGCCTGGCTACGAATAGTATGATTTTGTTGTCAGGCATTGTTGATCTAGACAATGTATTGCCTATAGCCCAGCACGGCTGGCAACCGATATGGCAAGTCGTTTATTCACAAGCCCTGATGCTGCCATACGGCGAGATGGTGACGTTTGCGATGCTTCTTCCCACTTTAAGAAAAGACTACCGTGCCAATGGGGTAGGGGTGACCGCTGTATTGTTGGGGGGGCTGCTCCTGTCCTTTGTGACGCTCTCCAATGTACTTGTACTGGGAGAGAATGTGTTCAAACGGGCGACTTACCCGCTGCTCTCGATGATCAGCAAGGTACAAATATCTGATTTAGTCGACAGGATCGATGTAATTGGGGTCATGACCGTTATTATTTTTGATTTTTTCAAAATCTTCATCTTCTATTATGCGGCGGTTAAGGCTGCGGAGGATGTATTGAAAATATCCTACAGTAAACTGATTCTGCCATTTGGACTGATTATGCTCGTTTCTTGCGTATTGATGGCTCAGGGCTATCAAGAACATCTTTTAATAGGCGAGTATGTGCTGAAATGGCTGTTTCCGATATTTGCTGTGTATTTCCCTTTCTTGCTACTTATCGTGCCATGGCTAAAAAAGATCCGGAATAAAGAAGGAGAGGAGAATGCGTCGTGAGCTATATTCATCCATTATTTGTTTACCTTTTCCCCGTTCTGTTTTTTCTGATTACTCTGGTGCGAAGAATCAGAGTTAGAAGAGGGAACTCTCAGAAAACGTGACCATTGTGAGAAAATGAAGCGAAACGCGTTTCCTACTTGCTTTTTGCCCGCGTTTACAAAGAGCGAAAGGAGCATTCCTGCCAGGACGATATATTCCGATGGTCGCATGGTGCGAAAAGCCAATAAAATAGTCTCCCAAGGGGTATGAGCACCGAATAGCCAGTTCACCAGCAGATTGGTTCCGAGCATGAGTATCATAAAGAATGTGAATATCCAGAGTATTTTCATAAAATATCCCTCCGATGTGTATGAGCTGAGCGTGTATCCTGTATACATTGTGTTGCAAAGCGGCTCAATTTATCCGATTCCATTGACTTGAAATGAATCAGGATTTATACTTATTCTAAATTAATTTTTATTGTAATTATAAGTTGAGAATAAATATAATCTGTGTTCGTTAAGGGAGATGCGGTATGAGAACCTTGAATTTAACTTCGCAGCGCCAAGCAGTGTACGATGTGGTCCGCGAGGCTCACGATCATCCTACTGCGGCTGACGTTATGAACCGGTTGATGGAGCGCGGATATAATCTTGCCTATGGAACGGTCTATAATTCACTGCGTTATTTGACGGATAAGGAATTAATCCGCGAATTAAAGCTGGGGGAGGCCGCCAGCCGTTATGATGGACGGATGGACGACCACCAGCATATTATTTGTCAGGTGTGTGGACGGGTAGATGAAGTGATGAGCGAGGTTCCACACGATTGGATTGAGACGGTTGCGCATGAAACGGGGTACACTATTGCCCATGCCCATGTCGTATTCGGAGGAGTGTGTAAGGAATGCCAAAGCAAGCGAATCAGGTAACGAATCGGCTCAAAGCGGCAGATATGCCCAGACGGGTCAAGGGTATCTGGACATCCATGCTGTCAGCTCCCTCTGCCCCTGCGTTCCAGGCGGTTCCTTCCAATGAGCCGTTGTACTGTCCAACGACGCGTCGCATCGTTCTGATCAGTTCGGTTCCGGGTGTGGTTCACGGCTTGGTGCGTACGTTGTCAGATGCATGCTTTGACGTGATGGTTTTCCACCGCTGGGAGCCTGAAGTACAACGTCATCTGGGAAGCGATTTGTTGATTTACGATTTGACCGCTACCGATACACGGAGTGAATTACTGGATATCCGTAATCGTCTTGAGGCAGAACAGATGAAAGACACACCTGTCATGTATGTGGTTCAGGATCGGATGGCTGTACGTGCGCATGAGCTGCTTCCTTCGGAAGAGGTGCTGGTATGGGCGTTGGCTTCCAATCATATGGTGCATGATATTGAACGGATGATTGTGCGCAATCCGGCAGCTTCCCGTCAGGCAACGCAAGGTAACCGTCGTACGGTGTTCAAGGACATCTGGATTGATCGTGATAAAATGTTAGTATATAAAGAAGAGAATCCATTGAATCTGACCAAAACGGAATATGATTTGCTGTTGAAGTTGATGGATGCTCAAGGCAAAGTCATTTCTCGTGAGCAGATGATGCACGATATCTGGGAGACGGATTTTGTAGGCGGTAGCAATGTCGTGGATGTGCATGTCAAAAGCTTGCGGAAGAAGCTGGGCGATCGGCCTGCGGAGCCTGAATATATTGCAACGGTAAGAGGTGTAGGCTACAGATTGGCGGATTGAACTGAAGCTGATCAGGCCATGATTGCCGCCGAATGAAGACATTCGGCGGATGTATATAAATCCCTTCGAAGATACTGCCATTAGGTGTGATGGTTGACTTTATCAGGATGTATACACTACAATCGGTAGTGTGAGGTGCTTCTTATGAAACGACTGAATTTTAAAACTGGCGAAACCGGACTCAACCGTTTTTTCGGGCCTCTGGAAGCCAAAATTATGGATATTTTATGGTCCGCTTCGGATCGGAGTATCAAAGAAGTACAGACCGCGTTGGAGGGGGAACGGGACTTTAACTTCAATACGGTGATGACTGTTATGAACCGTCTGGTGGAAAAGGGAATACTGAGCAAGAGTATACGCGGGAGAACGTCTTTGTATCGACCGGTTTTGAGCAGGGAAGAATTCATGAATGAACAGTCCAAGGAGTTAAGCCACGAACTGGTGAATGAATTCGGTCTACTCGCTGTAAATCATATGATTGATGCTCTGGAGGTGGCCGATCCTGTGCTGATCGAACGTCTGGAACAAAAAATTAAACAATGGAAAAAGGATATGTAGACGATGTGGAAAACACGTTCTAAATTACTGTTTACAGCAGGCGCCTTTATTTCGGGTTTCGCCCTTATACATCGGAAGTGCATTGCTCAAACTGCTGAGTATGACGCCCACCAATGCCCATCTGGTGAATTCCGTTGCTTGTTCCTCTTTTGCGGAAACGTCCATCAACTATCGGATCTCACGTATTCTGGACCCTCAGCAAGAGAGCGCACAGGTCTAAATGACCATAGAATCGCACCCTTAGTCGCATAGGATGCGGTTTTTTTTGCTTGTTTATGAAAATTTACTGTAAATTATTTGCTTCCTCTAACCGATATAGTTTTCATAAGTGTATTTTAAATACATAGCTTTTCAAGCAAAGGGGACAAACACATGGAAATAACGCGAAAGAGAAAGACTATATGGACACTCAGGAACAAGCTAAGTTTAGGTTTTTTGCTTGTTTTGTTGATTCCAAGCTTAAGTATCGCTATTGCGACCTATAGATCATCGTATGATGCTATGGAAAAGCAGCTTTACAGCAGTGCAAATCAGGGGGTAACGACGGCTAACTCGATTATTGAATATACAATTTCTTCTAAAATGAAAGATGTGCGTTATTTGGCGAATCGCATAGACGCTTCTATGATGGATGGTCGAAATAGCCCGTTGATTCAGCCCAAGCTGATCCAATACAAAGGCTTGCACGAAGATACGAACGATATTTTTGTCGGTACAACAGAGGGCTTGATGATCCGGGGGGTGCCTAAGCGGGACGAAGGGACATTTGATCCTCGCAAACGACCATGGTACATCGAAGCGATGAAGCAACCCGGTAAGGTAGCGATCACCTCTGTTATCATCAATTCATCGGGTATTCCTGTTGTGGTGGTATCTCAGACGCTTTCCGACCAGTCCGGGGTTATCGGGATCTCTCTAAATCTGGAAAGTGTACGTAAACTGGCCTCTATCAAAGTGGGCCAGGAGGGGTATATTATTATTTTAGATCATACGAAGAAATTTGTGGTCCACCCTACGGCTAAAGCGGGTTCCTCTCCAGAGGGAAATGTGCTTGATCCGATGTATGATGCACCGAGCGGGAGCTTTAACAATGTGATTGATAATCATGAAGAATATTTGACCTATGTAACGAATGAGGCTACAGGCTGGAAAATCGCGGGTACATTCTATCATTCCGAGATTAGTGATGCGACCGCAGGCATGCGTAATGTAACCATTATCGTGCTGACAGCCTCGTTGGTGATTGCACTTATTGCTATCTTCCTGATTTCCCGTTCGGTTCTGGTGCCGATCCGCAGGCTGCAAAAATCGGCGGAGCGAATCAGTGAAGGAGACTTGAACGGAGATCTGGAAACCGGAAAAACAGATGAGGTTGGCGAGTTATCTTCCCATTTTCAAACGATGGTGGATAGTTTACGCACGATGATTCGAAGCGTACACGAAACAACAGATTGGGTAAGTTCCTCGGCAGAGGAACTGGCTGCAGGTGCAGACCAGACGACCAGAGCTATCGAGCACGTCACCATTGCAATTCAGGATGTAGCCGTAGGCAGCGAACGCCAGGTCCAGAGTGTAGAATATGGCACCGAGCGTATGGAGGAGCTTGCCCGGCAGGCTGAGAACGTATCTGAGCGTATGATGGGCGTATCTGAGAATGTGAAGCGAAATGCCAAGTCAGCTCAAGAGGGCAGCAAGGCAGCTTCGCAAGCTGTACAGAAGATGTATGACATCGACGAGACGGTTAATGATCTCGGACAAGCGATGAATTCTCTTAGTGAGCGCTCCGGTGAAATTGTGGATATTATCAGCGTTATATCTGGAATTGCCAAACAGACGAATCTGCTGGCACTGAACGCGTCCATTGAGGCGGCACGCGCCGGGGATCATGGTAAAGGGTTTGCTGTGGTTGCGACAGAGGTACGTAAGCTGGCCGAGGAATCGGCCAAATCGGCTACATTGATTTCGCAGCGCATTGATGCGATGCAGGTGGATATGAACCATGCTTTGAAGGCTACGCATCAAGCACGGATACGGGTTACGGAAGGAATTGATTCGGTAAGCACGTCGGAGCAATCCTTTGCAGAAATTAGCCATGCCGTGGAACGAGCGACGGAGCATATCAATGACGTTACCGAAGTGACACAGGAGATGGCTCGGGGAGCAGCGGGTGTCGTAGGCATTATGAACGACATTTCCCATATTTCGAACAAGGCAGCGGGCAACACCGAGTCGATCTCAGCTGCCGCTGAGCAGCAGCTCGCTTCCATTGAGGAAATCGCTTCTTCCTCAGCGGACCTGAGCCAAATGGCAGAGGAACTGCGCAAACTGGTCGGACGTTTCCAGGTGGAAGGAAAAGACCAATAAAACCAAAAAAGCGCCCGGATCCATGAGTTTATCTCCATGTCCGGGCGCATTTTTACATGCTTTTTGCCACAACTTCTTGTCGAAGGTATAAAAATTATCTTTGGAATGACTTGCGACGACCCAGCCCAAAACGCATGCGGCGCGGGCTGCCGGAAGTGCGTAGAGAACTTCTTTGAACCATATTGTTGAGCAGCAGTGCGAAAATGACCAGCACTGTCCCGTACAGCTCAAAGTGGCTGATGGTATAGCCTTGGAAATACATAAGCACCAGCGTGGTAATCGGTACAAAGTTAATAAACAAAATTCCGTTCAGCGGTGAAAGCATTCGGATTCCAGCATTCCAGCTCAGCAAGGCAGCCAGCCCCGGAAGCAGGATCATAAAGCTCATTTCGTATTTGACCGACCATACATGCTGCCAGTCCGGTATCGCAACCCAGTTGAAGGCAGAGGCGGTCGTGACGACTACAAAGGAAACCAGGGTTCCGAGCAGGCAGGTTAAGGTAGAGTAGCGAAGGGTAGACCATCCTGCAAAATGGTTACCTCCCATGGAATACACAACCCATCCAATCACCCCTGCGAAAATAAGCAGCAGCGGCAGCAAATGCTGTCCGGCGAGTGTGAAGAAGGTCCATTTTCCGTTCGTAATCACGAGTACAGCTCCAGCCAGTGCGATTATCATACTGATCAGTGTATATTTTGGAGGCATGTTGCGGGTCATGACCCATACCAGTGCAATGGAGATCATCGGCATCAGCACTTCCATAATAGACGCAACAATCGTACCTGCTGCACCCATTGCGTGCTGTCCCTGGAAAACGGCCATATTATAGATGGTAAATCCCATCGTACCGAAGAACAGCAATGTCTTGCCCTTGCCCTCAAAGCGAAATGCAGACCGTCCCTCTTTGAGCCACAACAGTACAATTAATATGAGCGTAACCGAGAAATAACGTAAAAATGAAAAGTACAGCGGATTGACTTGTTGCAATGCAATGTGCGAAACCGGAAACATGGCTCCCCAGGACATACTGGCGATCAGGCACAATAAAGATCCTGTCATGATTTGTCTATTCATGGTGAAAAAAAGCTCCTCCTTGCCGGCATCAGCGGACATATCTTATGGACACATCATAATGGATAGAGAGCTGTTGGTAAAATGATTGAAAATAAATGTTATCATCATTTAAAATGATAATAAGTGACAAGACCCGTCAATTTTCGATGGCCTTGCCCTTCACCATAAGGAGGAGCAGTAGTGGATCTGAACGACTTAAACATTTTCCAGACGGTGGCTGCTCATGGCAGTGTCAGCAAGGCGGCAGTCGAGCTTAGCTATGTCCAGTCCAATGTAACGGCCAGAATCAAGCTACTGGAAAAAGAACTGCAAACGCCTTTATTTTATAGACATAAGCGGGGCATGGTCCTCAACGCGGAGGGCAAGCGTCTGCTGCAATATACGAAAAGCATTTTGTCGCAATTCGAGGAAATGAAACATGCGTTTCAGAGTACCTCTGCACCTTCGGGGGTACTGGAGATTGGCATTGTGGAGACGGTGATCGCGCTCCCGGCGATTTTGCATGCTTATTACAGCAAGTACCCGGATGTCGAGCTGTCCCTCAAAGCCGGGGTTACGGAGCGCTTGGTACAGGAGGTTGCGGAGATGAGGCTGGATGGAGCCTTTGTGACTGGGCCGGTGAAGCATCCCCTCATTGAACAGTTGGATGTGTTTCAGGAAAAGCTGGTCCTTGTTTCCCAAGGAGATGACTTTTCCGTTGAGGATGTAACGACTCGTCCGCTCCTGTTATATAAAAAAGGCTGCGGCTATCGCGGGCGGTTGGAAACCTGGCTTAAGATGGAGGGCATCATTCCCAAGCAGATTATGGAGTTTGGGACATTCGAGACGATTATCGGTAGCGTGGCGGCTGGCATTGGAATGACGGTTTTTCCTGAATCTTCAATCAGCGGGCTGGCGGCCCAAGGTCTGGTGCATTGTCATGCAATACCTGAGCCGTACAACGAAGTGACAACGGTGTTTATCCGCCGCAAGGAAGCCTATGTGACTAGTACCTTGCAGTCTTTTATGGATGAAATTATCGCTCAGACAGAGGCATAGCTTTATCGTTGGGGCTTGGGTACAATGAAAAAAGGTTTGATCTCATTTTTCTTCCTGAAGGAGGGCTACTATGTTCACAATATATCCGGCTGCTTCCCGATTCAGCTTCGATAAGGGATGGCTGCGGGGCAGTCACAGTTTTTCATTCGCGGAATATCAGGATGAGAACAATACAGCGTTTGGTCCCATGCGTGTCTGTAATGACGACGTGATCGCACCGGGACGGGGCTTTGGGGCGCATCCGCACAGTGATATGGAGATTGTCTCCATCGTGCTGTACGGCGAGCTGCGTCATGAGGACAACCGTGGACATGTGGCGGTGACGAATTTTGGAGGTATCCAGCGGATGTCCGCGGGTCACGGGATCATCCATACGGAGCACAACGCTTCGCAAACGGAGGATGTCAGTCTGCTGCAATTGTGGTTTAGCCCGCATACGAGAGGGCTGGAACCCTCGTATGAAGCTACAGCATTCAACCCTGAGCGTCTGCACGGTCAGCTTCTGCCCGTCGTTGCCGGGAAGCGTGTTCCGGGCACAGAGGGCGAAATAGCGGCCATTCATCAGGATTTGACGATTTATTTAAGCAAGCTTCAGCCCGGAGAGTGTGTGGAATTCGCACAGTCTGAAGGGCGACGCGTGTTCTTGTTTGTTATCGAAGGCTCGCTGCGTGTGAACGGTGAACATATCCTGAGCGGGCGCGATTCGGCCCGTATTGAGCAGGAGCCGAAGCTGTCGCTGAAGGCGCAGGAGCCTGTCTTTTATATGCTGATTGATTTGCCCTAATAAGGAGGTGCGCGCAATGGCGCAGCAGGAAACATGGCTGATCAAGCATGCCGTCACGGGTCGCAGCTTTGCTGACAGCCGCAAGCAGACTTTCGATTGCCGTTTGGCATCGGCAGACGGCGTGTTTCGCTTCACGCTTCAAGAGCTGCCGCGTGAGGCGGCGGAGGTGATTGTGCGTTATAGCGGGGAACTGAATGTATTCCGTTTTGTAACGCCGGAGAACGGAGCCGTTGTGAAGCATTGGTATTACGTCACCCCGGAAAGCGTACAATACGATGATCAAACCGGGGAGCTTACGTTTGAAGCCGGTTCTGAGATTGAGTACCATCCTGACGAATATTGGGGAGATTAATCACTATTTTATTCACCATTTTATAATGATGTTTTCGAAGACTCTGCATGATTGGGGGCCACTGAAAAAGTCCCCATTGTTGAGCGTAAGAGAATATCTAAAGAAAAACGAGCTTCTAGAATCGCTTCTAAGGCTCGTGTCGCGTTCTGGGAGACATATTTGTACCCCAAAAATCTTAGCGCTCTATACGGGTGTTTAATTTGGACTTGATTTCAGCATTGTAAATGCGGATTAAGATGTAGTAACACTCTATATGAGTGTTTATTTTAAGCCTAAAGTGCCAAAGAAAGTACCGACTCCACTAGCAATTAGACTGCCAGTGGAGTTTTTTTGTTGAGCTTATCCGATTAATATTTACATAATACTCCAAACCGATTATACTGATAACAACACATACGGAAGCACCGTTGTGCAATCCGAAAGCATCGGTGATACCCTACTGGCTAAGCTGGTGGGGTGTTTTTATTTACTAACATGCCCAGTCACAGAGTGTATTCACACATATATTAAGGTGACGACAAATAAAGGAGGGCTTAGCTATGAGTGGATGTGCAGGTCCAGCTGTTTGCAATGTGTGGACTTCTACAGCTGCAATTTTGGTGCTCTATATCCTTTTAGTTATTATCCTTAAATCGTGTTGGGTTTAATTTTCTGAAAAGAATCTTTAAATTGCACGCCTACTTCACCTTATTCTGTATAATTTGATTCCTTCTAAAAAAACGTGTAAACACCCTACCGGCTGAACTGGTGGGGTCTTTTTATGTTTGCAGGAATTTACCACCATGTGCCGAATGGATTACTGAGGTGATCAGCATGAAACATACATATAAAGTGTTGAAATCGGATATCGAATTGTTCGCAGCTGCATTAAGCCAGGTAAGAGTATATGTGGTCCAGTCGTTGGGAGAAGATTACACCAGAGTCGATTAAGATTAAAGGATATTATTTTTTACGCAATCAGTTTGAATTTAGAGTAGATAAAAAGCCCAGTTAATTTTAATGGGTCGGCGGGGATTTTTTATTATTTGAAATGATTAAGATTTCCTCAAAATACAACGAACCTAAGAAACAAAAAAAGAAGCCCCAAACCTTCATCGTCGGTCTGGAGCTTTTCTTATACAAAGCTTTAACTTTTAATTAAAGTTCATATGGGCTATTGGCTGAGATACCCCATGCCGAGGCGTTTACATAAGCTCCGCTAGCATGCCACTGTATTTCATAGTTTCCTGATCGCATTCCGTTTGGAAACCCATCCATGCTATACCAATTAAATCGTTCACCACCACCCACATACTTGGTAAGTAAATAATCCCCTGTATCGACATTCTTTAAGGTAAAAGTAAGCGTCGACTTGCTGTAGTTTCTTACACGTAGCTTAACATGACCATATCGAGGAGATATGGAGAACTCTGTTAATGGCGACTTGCCGTCAAGGTTCACATTAAAAAGATCTTTTCTCTTAAAAAGGCCCACGTCATGATTACCAGGTGTTTTCACCTCATCATGGGTCCCGTAAGTCAATGTACTTGCAGAATTAGTTACAGCATCTGAATCTGCAAAAATCGCACTCGGCAAAGCAATAGCCCCCAGCAAACTAACAGATAAGGCTGATGCAATTAAATGTTTTTTCTTCATATATATCCCTCCTTATATTAAACTATCGTATCATTATACCAGAAGATTCAACCTTTTATATAATTTAGAAAAAAATAAGTCGTGATATTACAATTAATAAGCTTTTTTCTAATCTAGTCTAGCTAAAGTAAATACCAGAAGCGAATACCTCACAAAAGTTACAAAAGTTATTGACAGCTGTTAGATTTTGGACAACAATAGAATGCAATAATATAAAAATTTTGTAATTTTTATGTGAGAGGTGGCTATGACATGAAGCATACACCTACGATAAGAGCAGAATTGGAAAAATATCTGAGACGGAAAGGATTGAGTATGACCAAGTTTGGACATATCTCAGGATTGAATCCGGGCACCGTCAGTGGTATTGTGACGGGGAATAAGCCCATTTCCATGAATCAATTGGATCTGATTACGCTAGGAATGGAGGTACCACCGGATCATTTTTATGAGTGCTATATTGAAGAGTGCATTATAGAAGAACCCCTCGACTGGCGAAGAATCGGCCCCCTTTTGTACCGATGTGTGCAGTTTAATCGGCTGGATTGCTTGCAAAAAGTAGTGAGCCTGTTGTTAGATAAACTAATCTATCCCCCCTTACTCTTTGAACTAGCCGAAAATTGTTTCAAACATGGTTATCAAGAGGCAGCGGCTTACCTTTATGAAAACGTGTCCGAGAGTGAAAAGTACCAGCACTCTGATCGCTTGGCAACCTGTCAATATCGTATATTCACGATTCAGATTGGAGCCGATCAAAAACGCAATCTCAGGGCAGCTACAATATTTGAAGCTTTTGTTGAACGCCTAGATGAAATAGACCAGCTTGACGCATTGAAGGATTTGGCGAACGTGTATAGGTCTTTGCGTGAATGGGACAAGGTAGAGGAAATGGCGAGAAAAATGAAGGTGAAAGCGAAAGTTCAATATTCGATGAAACATCAACAGAAGAAGCTAGAGCGCAATGAGTCTGAAAAGAAGCTGAGTCGTCCCATGTTTGTGTACATCACCTATGCCGATTTGTTGTGTGCAAGTGTCTGTGAAGCCCAAGGCGATTATCAACAAGCTCTACAATATACATACGCCTACGCAGACTTGGATTGGGTCAAAGAGACGGACGAGGATACTCTGTATTGGATCAAACTGTACAAAGATTGGACGCAATGTAATACTTACGTTAATAAACTTCTGTCTGGTGATATCAGTGTGCTTCAAGATTATGTTGAATATATAGCAGCAACATCAGGTTCTAATGAACAAGAGAAAATCTCCAAATTGTTGAATGTTATAATTGCAGCAAACCGATTTGAATTGGAAGTGGATGATATACTTCAACGGTTTGAAACGGAGATTAATTCGTTTTCTAAACAACCTCTATCCGATGATATGTATAACCAACAGGTGATACCGGACTATATTGCGTGGTTTGGTTACGAGTTAGCTTATTATTATTTACATCGAGGTTCTTACATTGATGGTTTTAATCACTTGTTGTGTGCAATGGTAAACGCGCATACACTAAATAATAAGGATTATTTTATAAATTATACAGGGCTTTTTGCACACTTCCAAGCATATGCGCTTCCTGAGACCAGAGAAGAGTATTTCAAACTATTAGAAAAGGTGTGGATTAACAATGTTAAAAAAAATGGTACTGCTGATCGTCGCAGCTAGTTTTTTGTTTATTGTTACTGTACCTGTTCAGTCGCATGATATACGGCCTCAAGTACAGGTTGGAGGTTCTTAAACGTAAACAAAATAATCCCCGCTAACCTTAACTGGTCGGCGGGGATTGTTTTTTATAGCGCTGCTTGTAATATAGACTTTTTTGTTGAATGATGACTTTTTTGTATAAAATATATAAAGAGTGAAATCTTTTGGTATAATGACATGGTATTTTAATATAAGGAGGAATATATATGAACAAAAAACATTTAATTGCATCTGTCTTATCTTTAGGTTTACTAGCAGTGGGCTGTTGCCATAACAAGTGCAATTTTTGCAGATTCAGACGTAAGTGATTCTGCGAATACATCCACTACTGCGACCCAAGAGGCGGGTACAACAGCTACTGGTGACCATGTCATAACTCCGCAGAGCGTGGGAAACACTTTTAACTTTACTGTAGGGGGAAGTGCAACTGCACCAGGCAGCTTCGAGGTTCCTAAGGGTTTCGGGTATGTTAAATTGCGCATTAGAAACTATGCAAATACCCCGGTTGATTTTACTGTAGAGCACAATGATTCTGGTAAAGCGTATGTTGACGGCCAGACAATCAGCAAAAACAGTGAAACTGTTTGGAGAAGTGCTGGTTCTATGCGTTCCGGACGATATACAATTCAGTTCCGCGGCAGTTCAAACAAAGTTAATGTGGAAGTATGGGGCGTATCCGGTTCATTGTCTTCGGACGCAAAATAATAGCTTCTTTGGCAATATCCGCCCCTTGATGCAATCGCAAACTATGCGCGTCTGCTAAATAGCCTCTAGCGAGCTTATCCCACTGGTCGAGGACAGGTCTATGGTCATTAGACCATGCTTACGGTGCTGATCCACAATGGATTTAAGCAGGCTTTCAAATTCATCATGACTATTCATGAACAGACCCCCCATATGATTACCTTGTGTTACCGCTTTTCTAAAGGATCAATACCAAGGCTCCGCTTCAATCCTTCCTGTAGCACCTGAGAGGAATTAAGGTGTTGTCGGCTGTTCAGCCCTTAATCCCCGCTGTCTTTACGATACTTGCTTGTGTCTTAGGAGGAAAGCTTTTCTTAGGTGCGTAACCGTAACCGTAATCTTACCGTTTTTAGCCCGTTCGACGATATGGTTATGACTGGTATAGTAACATCCATTGAACGCTCAATGAGTATACATCTTATGTTACAGTAACTGATACAAGAAAAGCTTGGAAGTGAGGTGTGAATTGCAGATGAAGCGTAGATATATCTTGATCTTGATTGCTATACTAGTTACAACTACTACTCTAATTTTACTGTTGAATTCTGGGGATAATACGATATATAAATACCCATCAGGCAAAGATACCGTAGAATATTTTGGTGACGGGACTTTTCAAATTTTGAGAGGGGGGCCGGACGACCCTTTAATACTTTATAATCATCTTGCTGATCCAACGGAAAATACTGTTGATAATATTGTGTCATATAAGATAGAAAAAAATATTGTGTATTTGGTTGGTGAAAAAAGCTTCATTAAATTGGATTCAAGTACCAACACATACAAGCAAAAGAAACAGATTTCCGACTTTACTTCCGAAGATAGAGAGATATTCAATGAATTAATGGAAAAATAGAGGATATCATAAGCAAATATCGTCCTTACGTTTGATGTAAGTGAATACTCAAAATAAAAACGAGCCTTTAGAATCGCTTCTAAGGCTCGTTTTGCGTTCAGGGAGACATATTTGTACCCCAAAAATCTTTTTATTTTCGGAAATCAACAGTTTTTCAATGGCCTCCATGATTGAAGGTTCTTTTTGTCATTGGTTCAACATGCTGAGTTTGTTGGATACATAATCCTGTACAGGCTGGTACATCCTACATGTTATATTACCTATCCGGATCATTCGTAAAGGGGGGATACCGATGAAGAAAGGACGCTTTCCTAAGTTGCCGAGATTGCCATGGAGCCGAAGAGCGGTTCCGGCTCAGGACCGCAGGATGCGAGATTACCGTGTTCCCAAGGGCCTCCCTGAACCGCCGTGGCTGGAACAGCCGTTGCGGAGCAGTCTGGAAGACAATTTGACCGCATTGCGCGATATTTTCAAGGATTGTTCTGATATTGTCTATCGTGAGCTGAAGATTTCCCCCGACCGCAAAGGGCTGTTGGCTTATTTGGAAGGCACGGTGAAATCGGAAGACTTGCAGGATCATATCCTACGGCCCGTCATTTTGGGCATGATGCTTAAGGACTCCGAAGTGAACGGCTCATTGGAGCCGCTGGACGAAACTCGTATTTCCATGTCCCAGACCAAAACGATGGATCAATGGAATAAGGTATCGGAAGCCATATTGGATGCCAATGCAGCTCTGTTCGTGGAGGGTACGCCCCGTGCTTATATTTTCAGCGCCAAGGGAGGCGTTCGTCGTGGAGTAGAGGAGCCGCAGACCGAGTCGGTTATTCGTGGTCCACGTGAAGGTTTCACGGAAACGATTCGCGTTAATACGGCACTGCTACGTTTCAAGCTTAAAACGCCGATGCTCAAAATGTACAGCATGACGCTCGGTACAGAGACTAAAACAAGCGTAGTGCTTACCTATATTGAAGGCATTATAGATCCGAAGCTGGTAGAGGATGTAAAGAACAGGCTTACGGATATTAAGATTGATGGTTTATTGGAGACTGGATATATCGAAGAACTGATTGAAGATCATCCGTTTTCGCCGTTTCCGCAAATGGAATATACGGAACGGCCGGATACCGTCACTGCGCAATTGCTGGAGGGACGGTTTGCCATTTTTGTAGACGGGACACCTTTTGCCCTGATTGGGCCAGTGACGATGTGGCAGATGCTTCAGGCCAGCGAAGACTATTACGAGCGTTTTTTTATCAGTAATATGGTGCGCTGGATTCGTTATCTTTTTCTCATCCTGGCTCTCTTCCTGCCTGCATTATATGTAGCGGTCACGACCTATCATCAAGATATGCTGCCGACGGCGCTCATTTTGAGCATTGCCGCAGCACGTGAATCCATCCCTTTCCCCGCCTTGGTGGAAGCATTGATGATGGAGATTTCCTTTGAGGCATTGCGAGAAGCGGGGATTCGTCTCCCCAAAACGGTCGGTCAGGCTGTCAGTATCCTCGGCGCGCTCGTCATCGGGCAGGCATCCGTACAGGCGGGGATCGTATCGGCGCCGATGGTCATTATCGTGTCGCTTACAGGTATTGCTTCGTTTACCATTCCGCGTTTTAACTTTGCGATTACAGTTCGTCTGCTGCGGTTTCCGATCATGATGATGGCGGGGGCGTTCGGATTGTTTGGAATCATTATCGCGACAACGCTGATTGCTACGCATTTAACCAAGCTAACGTCGTTTGGCGTGCCTTATATGAGCGGATATAGCCCGTACAAACATATGGATCAAAAGGATATCGTCGTTCGTGCGCCTTGGTGGAAAATGATCAAACGCCCTTCATGGGTTAGGAAAGACAACAACAAGCGGGCGAAAGAAAAAATGAATGGATCGCCCACAACTGAGGAGGGATGGTGATGAAGCCCCGAGGGTCTGATGTAGGGAAAATACGTAAAGCAGCTGTGATCGGCTGTCTGTTGCTCTGTTCTGTTCTTTTGGGGGGATGCTGGGATCGCCGTGAGGTGAACGATGTGGCCTTTGTGATGGGTACCGGGCTGGATAAGGAAGGTGACCAATACCGGGTTACGATGCAAATTGCGCTCCCCGGACAGCTCGGGTCTTCGGGAAGCACAGGAGGCGGGGGAGGTACAAGTGGAACCAAATCCTACTACCTGGTGTCCAAAACGGGCCCAAGCTTTCGGGGAGCAAGTACCGAGGAACAGCGAGGGATTTCACGAACGCTGAATTACTCCCATCGCCGAGTGTTGTTAATCGGCGAGGCACTGGCACGGGAAGGGATTAGCAATATGATGGATGTATTGGCACGTATTCCGCAGAACCGTCTGTCTTCTCTGGTGGTCATCACAAAGGGATCGGCGCTGGAGGTGCTTCAGGCGGATGCCCCGATTGAGCAATATCCGGCAGAAATGGTGCGTGAACTGAATTATTCCTATATGAAAAAGCCCCGTTCTATTAAGCTGCTGATGAACTCCATCCTGCTGGAGGGCATTGATCCGGCTGTACCAGTGATGTCCGTGGTGAAGAACGGCCCCTCTAATTTAAAGGATAAGAAGACGAATATTCAGGTCGATGGGCTGGCTGTATTTTGCAAGGATAGATTAACTGGCATTATAGATAACCATCTCAGTCGGTTTTTGCTGCTGGGTATGGATCAAGCCAAGGATACGGAAATATTTATAACCCCTCCCAAGGGCAGTGGTTATTTGTCCGTGCATCTCATCGAAAACAGCGTTCAGATCAAACCCTATGTTCGGGGAGATGATATCCGGATGAACATTCAAATGAACTGCAACGGGAATGTAAAGGAGAATGAGACGACTTTCGATATTTCCAACGAAGCAAACCTGAAGTGGCTGGAGCAGCAGGTAGAACGTCAGATCAAGGAGGATTTGGGGGAGGCTGTCCGGGTTATTCAACAAAAATATCGTTCGGATGTGCTTGGTTTGGGCCGGGTTATCATTACAAGCCTCCCGGATGAATGGGAACGGATTAAACCCCGTTGGGATCAGTTGTACCCCAAGGTGGAAGTCACCATAGATCCGGTTGTGCATATTGAAAATATCGGTGCGGTTACCAAGCCATTCGGGATCAAGAAGGAGCAAATCCAGAATGAATAAAGTGTTTCTGCTGCCCTTGGTGCTGGCGATCATCTTCATGTATCTGATTGACCGTAAAAGTCTGAACGCCGCACCTGCTGTCAATCGCTGGATCTCACGTGTATTGTACGCCTGTAGCATAGGCATCTGGATCTACGGAACGTCGACAAAGAGTACTGTCTATGTGGCTACATGGCTAACCCGATTCATTGGTATGTGGCTGCCCCCTACATTGTAACGAGTGTAATGATGCTTGTGGAAAAAGGAGACGCACCCCATGAAACAGTTCACAACCAGACAAATCGTGCTGCTTGGTGTATTGATGGAGGTCAGTATTACCATTGTACATGCTCCGGCGCAGGCAGCAGATTACGCGCATCAGCATGCCTATTGGACCTGTGCGGTTGCAGCCATCGTGTTATGCCTGCCGATCTGGGCGATGCTGAAGCTCGGGCAGCGCTTTCCCGATCAGGATCTGCTTCAGGCCATGGTGAGCTCTCACCCCGTGCTGGGGCGTATGCTGCTCTCGGTGTATTTCATCCTATTCCTGATCATTTTCGCGCGGGATTTGAGAATTATTACGGATATGGTGGAGGTTGCGCTTTTGCCGCTGACTCCGCTAGTCGTGATTTCCCTGATTCTCCTGCTAACTTTAGTGTTTATGGCTAAAGGGGGAATTAGCACTATCGTAAATATGGCGGAATTTTTCGTGCCGGTGTTGATTGTGACACTGTTGACCATGACCCTATTTTTCGGGCGTAATATGGACTTTTCGGTGATGAGACCGTTTTTACATCCGGATGTAGACGGAGTAGCCAGAGGAAGCTGGCGCATGTTGGGTTATATGGCGGACATCATGATGTTGCCCTTTGTGATTTCCGGGAGAAATTATAATCCCCGTAGTGCGTGGCTTGGACATCTGACAGGAACCGTTTTTATGATCATGACTGTGCTGCTGACAGAGCTGGTAATCGGTATTCCCATTATGTCACGGTTGTTTTATCCTTCGTATGAATTGGCGCGTCAGTTACAGCTAACGGATTTTCTGGATCGGTTCGATTTGTTTGTAGCTGCTTTAACCGTGCCAACTCTGCTTACAAAGATAGGGTTCGATCTGTACGTTATCAGTTTGACTGTAAAGCGTATGTTTGCTCCGGCCTGGGGGAGTTTGATTGTATGGCCAGTCGGTTTGTTGGGTTACGTCTGTTCCTTTATGCTGTTCTCCAACATTGTACAAATATATGGCTTTAGCCGGGAATGGGCCATGGTTATGACTGTTTTCTTTGTGCTGATGCCTTTTGTGCTGTGGCTGGTGATCAGGCCCAAACGTAAAGAAAAAAATGACGGAGATGAGCCATCTGAAAGACAAGTGGACTTATAAGCTTACTATATCCATCGGAAAAGCAATTCTGATTTGTCTTTTAGCCCCTTGATTGTATACTTGGTATAAAGGAGTACGACTTCTACAAGGGGGGAAACAGGATGGCCCAACGCATGGTAGGCAAGAGAGTCGCCCTTGCCAGTTCCCGTAAAGCAGATGAAATGGCGCTGCTGGTTGCAAAAATGGGAGGCGAGCCAGTGCTGCGTCCGGCTCAGGGCACGGTTTTTCTGGACGATATCGAGCTGCGTAACGCTATTGTATCGTGGGTGAAGCAGCCGCCGGACTGGAACATTTTCACGACAGGCATGGGGCTGGACGCGCTGTTCGATATGGCGGAGGATATGGAAGTAGCAGCACAGATTATGGAGCTGTTGTATTCCTCGAACATTGCAGCGCGGGGCTACAAAACGGTCAATGCACTCAAAAAGCACGGCTTCACGCCCTGTGTACGGGACGAGGACGGAAGCTTGATCGGGTTGACGCAGGCCTTTGCTCCATATGATCTGAAGGGGAAGGAAGTGTTTTTGCAGCTACATGGTGATCCGGCTCCCCGGCTGGTGAAGTGGCTGGACGAGCAAGGCGCCGTTACCCGGCAGGTGCTTCCCTATAAGCATATTCCGCCGGAGGAAGGCAATTTACAAGCATTACTACAGGATATCGTGAACCGCAATGTGGATGCAGTTACGTTCACCAGCGGTCCCCAAATCCGCTTTTTGGCTCAATATGCGAGAGAACAGAAGCAGATGGAAGACGTGCTGGAAGCCTTTCGCCAGGATGTGATTGCTGTGTCGGTAGGCAAGGTAACGGCGCAGTCCATTTTGGAGGAAGGGATTGAGCGGATCGTGTTTCCGGTGGAGGAACGCATGGGTGCAATGATGGTGGAACTGGGAAGATATTTTGAGCATAGCGCTTCGGCGCACGGCTGCGGTCTGGAAATCGTGAACTGAAAACTAACCCAGATCCTTGCGATAAAGGGTAAAATAAAGATAAGGGCCTACAAGGCCTTTATCTTTTTTTGTTGGAATGCATCGACAGAAGTTTTTGTTATAGCGAAAATATGTATTCAATATAATGAAAAAGCCTCGATACGGGATACCAGAACAAGGAGCTGAGATGTTATGAATTCTATTTGTGTATTTGCCGGGTCCAGACCCGGACATTCATCGGTATATCTTCAGGAGGCAGGCAAGCTTGGAGAGGCTATGGCCCGACATCATGTCCGTTTGATCTATGGAGGCTCCAGCAAGGGGCTGATGGGCGAGGTCGCGGATGCGATGCTGGCAGGGGGCGGTCAGGTCACCGGAATTATGCCGACTCTGTTATTCGATGCAGAGATTATTCATCGGGGGGTTACCGAATTTATTGAGGTTGCAAATATGCATGAACGCAAAGGGGCGATGAGTGAAATGGCCGATGCGTTTATTGCCCTTCCGGGTGGCTTGGGAACCTTCGAGGAACTGTTCGAGGTGCTGTGCTGGGCGCAAATTGGTATTCATCGCAAGCCCATCGGGCTGCTGAATGTGAGCGGATATTTTGACCCGTTGGTGGAAATGGTGCGGCATAGTGTGCGGGAGGGCTTTGCCGGGGCTGATCATCCAGCGCTGCTAAGTATCTCTGCGGACCCGGATGAATTGCTGCATATGCTAAAAAATAAGGCGGAGAGCTTGAATTAAAGTGTTTTTCATGCTCGTTCCAAGCTGTATGATATGTCGTTCACCCACGGATACCGGAAGGGAGTGAAGCCTAGTGAACGACTTCGTGTGTACGCCAAAAAGGCCGGGTCCCTTGATGACAAGAGTCCGGCTTTTCTAAACTTAGATAAGATTCAACCTTACATTACACGAAAGCGTATTCATTACATTTTTGGTAATTCGCTCACATGAGCTTTTTCAACTGGGAAATCCTTCCCTGACTCACGCCTAGCATAGAAGCGAGTTGTTTTTGTGAGGAGGCTGGATGCTCTTTCATAAGGTCTCTCATTTTTCCCAAAATAACATCTGTACGCTGATAAGGCTTTTTCATATGCATATTTTGCTTGATTGGAGCCGGATTGGTTTCTGTCGCCGTGACCGGAAGCCAGTCTTCCGTTTTCATCGCGGCTGCACATTCGTCGCAAATAAATTGGTCCTTAAAATAGGTGTTCGTATCAACCGCACCGCAAAATATGCAATGGGTTGATTTGTACTTACGGAGCATGAGTGTCTTGTCTTCAATAAAAAACTCTAATGGATCGCCGATGTCAATCTCCATCGTCATGCGCAATTCTTTAGGGAGCACAATTCGTCCCAAGCTATCCAAGGGTCGGGTCATTCCAGTCCTCTTCATTCACGCAACCTCCCCGGTTTTTAAAATTCATAAAATGTATAAGTAGCAAGACTAACAATTCTATAACCGCAAGCATAAACTTCTTACTAAAAGCGATCCAGCTTTTTTTAGAAAACACATGGACACGCTTTTTTTCTTACGAGTATACCATAAACGGATTAATTCGCCAGCGTTCAAGCATATAAATTTTTGAATATGTTTATTCCGATCGAATATATATGCTATAATCTTCAGCTAAAGGATTTAATAGCCCGCCTGTAGAATTATTATATATGCCGTAGCTCGGACGATGATGGCGGTGTTATGCACAACAGGTGAGGGCTAATTAAAATTTGGGAGCGCCCGACCCACACAAATAAGAACAAATGACACGGGGCATCACCTTTATAGTCCTTATATACAGATCAGGTAAGGAGGATTCATCATGGAAAGAAGAAAAGCATTGTTGTTAGGAGATTATACGTATCCGGAGTTTCACCCGTTACAAGGGGTGGACGGAGAGATTAGCCATATTTTACAGGATTGGATGACGGTACAATGCAGCGAAAATCGTAAAATGCTGCTCAAGGAAAATCTGGCCTCATTTGATTTATGCATCTCGTACTGCGACAGCCGCAAGGAGGTTCTGTCTCCTCAGCAAACAGCAGGGCTGCTATCTTATGTCAGTGGCGGGGGTGGACTGCTCGTGCTACATAACGGAATTACGTTGCAAGGCCGGTATGAAATTGCACAGCTCATCGGGGCGCGCTTTTTGCGGCATCCTGCTGCGGGTCAGTTGTCTTTCAAGGTGACGGAGCCGGACCATCCGATTATGGAGGGGATTGAACCGTTTGAGATTGAGGAGGAGCCGTATCGGTTTGATTTTGATCCGTTTACTGAAAAAACACTGTTGATGGAATACGAACACGAGGGCCAACGGTGGCCAGCAGCTTGGTCGTTGTCCTATGGCTTGGGGCGGGTCGTCTACTTGATGCCTGGACACAATCAGCCAAGCTTCCAGCATGAAGGATATCGTAAGCTGATTCTTCAGGCTGCCAAGTGGGCTGGACGCTTGCCGGGCTAACATAGCTGATGTTGTCAAACTAGGGAGGGGAGCTGCAGACTTTATGCGGCTCCCCTTTTCGGGTTATACTATTAGGTAATTACAGGTAGGGGAGGATATATCATGAGCGATTTGTTCAAAAAAGCCATCTCATTGGGATGGGGCCTCACCATTGTCAGCAAAGAAAAGGTGGAAAAAGCCGTCGAGGATCTTGTGAACCGGGGAGAACTTGCACCCTCGGAATCCAAAGCGCTGGTGGATCGTCTGATCGAACGGGGCGCAGAGGAACAGGGACAATTCAAAACGGTGATCCGCGAGCAGGTTAGCCGCATTTTGCAGGAGCTGGATGTACCTACCGAAAATGATATCGCAAGTATGGAGCAACGTGTGGCATCGCTGGAAAAACAAGTAGCGAAGCTGGAAAAAGAAAAGGCGGCGCTTACGGGTTCGAGCGATGCTGAAGAAGGGAAACGACTGGATTAAAATGGTGGTTCGTATAAAGCACGCCGGTCGTTACCGGGAAATTGCCATGGCGCTGGCTCGTCATGGCTTTGGCTATATGGTGGAGGAAATGGGTCTGTTCCAGCTATTATCGCTGCCCCGTAAGTGGCTAACGAGAGAAACGCCAGAGTCCAAAACGCTGGGCGAACGGATTCGGCTGGTGCTGGAGGATCTGGGGCCTGCGTTCATTAAGCTTGGACAGTTGGCGAGTACGCGCGCAGACCTGTTGCCGGAGCCCATTATCCGTGAGCTGGTCAAGCTTCAGGATCAGGTGCCGCCTTTTTCCCACGAAACAGCACGTGGCATTCTGGAACAGGAGTTGGACACGTCATTGGAGGATATCATGTCCCGTTTTGACGATGTTCCACTGGCTGCTGCTTCCATTGGTCAGGTGCATCTGGGTAAGCTGCACAGTGGAGAACGGGTCGCCATTAAAATCCAACGTCCCGGCGTTAACCGTATCATTCGGCGGGATCTGGATATTTTGCGGGAACTGACGGCAATGGCGGTCAAACGCTGGGAATGGGTGGAACGCTATCAGCTGAGCCAGATGGTGGAGGAACTGGGCAGATCACTTATTCAAGAACTGGATTACAACCATGAAGCCCGCAATACGGAGAAAATATCGCTCCAGTTCGAGCAGGACCCGCATATCCATATTCCGAAAATATATTGGGACCATACCTCTTCACGTGTTTTGACGATGGAGTTTTTGGATGGTACTCATTTGGGCAATCGCGAAGAGTTATTACGTCGTGGATATGATTTAAAAGAGCTTGCGCAGCAACTGGTAAACAGTATGCTGCATCAAATTTTTATTGAAGGCTTTTTTCACGCCGATCCTCATCCGGGAAATTTGCTTGTCCTGAAAAATGGCAATCTTGCTTATTTGGACTTCGGCATGACCGGGCGGCTGAGTGAGGATATGAAGAACCATCTGGCCTCGCTCATTATCGCGCTGATGCGCAAAAATACCGATGCCATGGTTCGGGCTATCGAACGGCTGGGGCTGGTTGATCCAGATACCGATATGAACGCGCTGCGTGCCGATCTGGATAAAATGCGCGAAGATTACTCGGACGTTCCATTCTCGCAGGTCAGCATCGGGGATGCCCTGAACGACCTGTTCGGCGCAGCACAGCGGCACCGGATCGGCCTGCCTTCAGACGTCTTGCTGCTCGGCAAGTCGCTGCTGACGCTGGAAGGGGTCGTTGAGCATCTCGACCCTGATCTCAGCATTTTTGCTCTGGCGGAGCCTTTTGGTAACAAGCTGCTAAAGGAGCGCTTTAGCAGCCGTCGTATCCGGGGCAAGCTGCTGGGCGGTGCGACCGAGCTGGTCGAGACGCTGATGGAGCTGCCGGGGCAGGCGAGGCATTTAGCTTCGATTATCAGCAAAGGCAAGCTCAAGCTGGAGGTCACCGTGCCGGAGTTGGACATGCTTCTGCGCAGGCTGGATCAAATCAGCAATCGCCTGTCGTTCAGCATCGTTCTGCTGGCGTTCAGCATCATTATGGTCGGCCTGATTATCGCTTCATCGCTGAATCATCAGACGACCATGCTGTGGAATGTGCCTGCGATTGAAATTGGCTTTGTCGTCGCTCTCTTAATGGTTGCCTTTTTGCTGTATTCTATTTTTAAATCAGGAAGATTTTAGATACCGATCGGAAAGGATGAGCCATGCTGACTTTGAGAGCATGCTCCAGCATAGCTCTGACGCGGATATTCCTGACTCCCTAATGGGGCTTACACAGGAATTACGAAAATTTTAAATATAAGAAAACGAATCAAATGAAGAAAACGGTCGATATATCAAGAGAACGAATGGTTTCTTTCTGTAAACAGCCTCTTACCTGACTCGTTTCTGCGAACCCCTTACGTTATAATGATGGACTGAATGTAACGGGCGGGTTCGTGTGAGAGAAACGAACGGAATCATAGGAGAGCCTATGCGATTGGCCGCTGGACGGAGGCTCGGAACGACACCGGGCTGCGGGTCAACACGCTGTTCTCCGTTAATATAGGAGGCTGAAACGAGACTGTATGAATCTTAGACAACAATGGTTCGGTAACATCCGGGCTGATATACTTGCAGGCATGACCGTGGCGCTGGCGCTGATCCCGGAGGCGATTAACTTCTCGATCATTGCGGGTGTCAATCCGATGGTCGGACTGTACGCCTCCATTTCAATGGCTATTGTCATTTCTTTTGCAGGCGGGCGTCCGGCGATGATCTCGGCAGCAACCGGGGCTGTAGCGGTGGTGGTCGTGGGTTTGGTGAAGGATCATGGCGTGGAATATCTGTTTGCGGCTACTATTTTAGCAGGTATTATTCAGGTGCTGCTGGGTGTTTTGAAAATAGGGCGCTTTATAAGCTTTATTTCGCAGCCGGTCATGACCGGGTTTGTGAATGCGCTGGCGATTCTCGTCTTTATTGCGCAGCTCACCCACTTTCACGGAGCCAATTGGGTCATGTACGCGATGGTAGCGGGTACGCTACTCATTGTGTATATTTTGCCGAAGTTTGTGAAAAGCATTCCCGCTCCATTGACGGCAATCGTCATCATGACGATCATCACGTGTGCGTTCGGGTTAAATGTCAAAACCGTAGGCGATATCGGTACGCTGACTAGCTCACTGCCCTCATTCCATTTGCCGCAAATTGAGTGGTCGTTGCATACTTTGTGGATCTTGCTGCCGTATTCCTTTACGATGGCGCTGGTTGGACTGCTGGAATCGCTGCTGACAGCCAGTATTTTGGATGAAATGACCGAAACGAAAAGCAATAAAAACCGTGAAGCCCGTGGGCAAGGAATTGCCAACTTTGTAAATGGTTTTTTCGGCGGTATGGGGGGGTGTGCCATGATTGGACAATCCGTTATTAATGTTAGCTCGGGAGGCAGAGGGCGTTTGTCCACTTTCACGGCAGGGGTGTTTCTGGCCTTTCTGCTGCTGGTGCTCGGCGGGGTTGTGAAGGAAGTACCGATGGGCGCACTGGTGGGAGTCATGTTCATGGTGTGTATCGGGACAGTGGACTGGAATTCACTCCGCAATATCGCTAAGGTTCCCAAGGCGGACACATTTATCATGGTTACGACGGTCGTCATTGTGGTGGCTACGCATGATTTGTCCAAGGGTGTAATTGTGGGCGTGCTGCTGAGTGCCTTGCATTTTGGCTGGAAAATGGCTAAAATCCGCATCAGCGCGACAGAGGACAACGATGAAAAGGTGTACCATGTTAGAGGTCCGATGTTTTTCGCTTCGACGACTCATTTTGTCGACCATTTTGATCCTTCGGATGATCCGAAGCGCGTTGTGGTGGATTTCAGCCAATCGCATATTTGGGATGATTCTGCGGTAACTGCTATTGGGAAGGTGCTGCAAAAGTACACGAAGTCCGGTAAATTGATTACCCTGCGGGGACTGAACGAGGAAAGCCGCTTGATTGTGGAAAAGCTCGGCGTTCCTATAGTTACGGAGCCGCTGGTGTGATAATCGCATAGAATAAATCAAAGCCTGGAATAGGATTTAGCCATTTCAGGCTTTTTTGTATGCATTCTGAAATAAAACAAAGGTTTCCTTCCTGAATAGATAAATATGACAAATTTTCGTCAAAGCATTGACGTAATAATTGCGCTGGAATACAATCAATATTATTAAACTTACAAAATACATAGGATTAATTGAAAATCGAAAGGTATGTACATATGAATTTAGACTGGGAGTTTATCGTAGAGAGCTTGCCGCTGTATGGCGAGGCGATGTGGCTTACACTGAAGATTGCTTTTTGGGCCATTCTCTTTTCGCTGATCGTCGGTTTGCTGTGCAGTATCGTGTTGTATTACAAAGTGAAAGGTATCAGTGGCATTATTGTGGCGTATATCGAGCTTTCCCGAAATACACCGCTGCTGGTACAGTTGTATTTTCTGTACTATGGGTTCACAAAAATCGGTCTGCATATGAGCGAAATGACGTGCGCCATCGTTGGTATGACCTTTTTGGGCGGAGGGTATATGGCAGAGGCCTTCCGTGGCGGGATTGAAGCGGTGAGTAAAACTCAGACGGAATCCGGGCTTAGTCTGGGATTGTCCAAGGTGCAACTGGCGCGATATGTTATTTTGCCACAGGCCTTTACTATCAGTGTTCCATCGTTAGGTGCGAATGCGATTTTTCTGCTCAAAGAAACCTCTATTGTTGGCGCCATTGCATTGCTAGATATTATGAATGTGGCAAAAGATCTGATCGGCATGTACTATAAAACGGCGGAATCGCTGATTCTGCTGGTGCTGGCTTATCTCATCCTGCTTTTGCCTTTGTCGATGCTGCTGACATGGGTGGAAAGGAAGGTGCGATATGCAGAATTCGGGGATTAATGTGCTTTTTGAAGGTTCCAATTTTGAGCGTCTGTTAGGTGGATTACTCGTTACGATGGAAATTGCATTTATTTCGATTGTGATCGGCACAGTGCTGGGCATCGTGATGGGGCTATTGCGCACTTTAAAGTCGGGACCGACTCGATTTGTATTACGGCTTTATCTGGAGACGTTTCGCATTATTCCGATTTTGGTTTGGCTGTATGTCGTGTACTTCGGCTTAACGCCTTTGCTGAATGTGAACATTAGCGGGGAGCTGACAGCAATTATCGTGTTTAGCTTATGGGGGGCGGCGGAGATCGGTGACATCGTTCGTGGTGCGCTCGAATCGTTGCCCAAACATCAGGTGGAATCCGGGCAAGCGCTCGGTCTGACGTATGGACAGTTGTACCGTCATGTGCTCATTCCTCAGGCGGTGCGCCGAATGCTGCCGGGTTCTATTAATTTGGCGACACGGATGATCAAAACAACGTCATTGGTGGTGCTGATTGGCGTGGTAGAGGTGGTAAAGGTCGGACAACAGATTATTGAGCTTGGCGTGATTAAAGCGCCGGCGGCATCCTTTTGGGTGTACGGCTTTATTTTTATACTCTATTTTCTCGTATGTTATCCGTTGTCCAGACTTTCCAAAAGATTCGAACGCAGATGGAAAAATTAGCAGGATGGGGTGGGCGTAATGGCAGAGGCTGTGGAGATTTTGCTGGAGATTCGAGGGCTGGACAAAAGCTTCGGTGATCGAAAGGTACTCCAACAGATTGATCTGGAGGTAACGAAGGGGGAGGTCGTGGTTGTTCTTGGCCCTTCGGGCTGCGGAAAAAGCACACTTCTGCGATGCCTCAATGGTCTGGAGCCAGTCCAAGGCGGAGAAATCCGATATAGAGGGCAGGATCTTACGGACAAAAAGGTGAATTGGCGGGAGATACGGCAGCATATCGGGATGGTATTCCAGAACTATGAGCTGTTTCCCCATATGACCGTTTTGGACAATATATTGCTAGGCCCGCTTAAAGTGCAGCGGAGAAACAAGCAGGAAGTGCTCAAGCAAGCGGAACAATTATTGGAACGGGTCGGTCTATTGGATCGCAAAGATGCGTATCCGAGAGAGTTATCAGGCGGACAAAAGCAGCGGATTGCCATTGTACGCGCACTGTGTATGAACCCTGAAATCATGCTTTTTGACGAAGTGACAGCATCCTTGGACCCGGAAATGGTCAGGGAGGTACTGGATGTGATGCGAGAGCTGGCACGACAGGGGATGACGATGATTATCGTGACGCATGAGATGGGATTCGCCAAGTCGGTGGGGGACCGCATCGTTTTTATGGATCAAGGACAAATATGCGAAATGACTACGCCACAGCAATTTTTCACCCAACCGGAAACAGAGCGTGCCCAGCACTTTCTGGATATATTTCAGTACGAAACGATATAAACAGGGGGATAATACGATGAAAAAAGGGTTGAAGTTAACGGCGTTGTTGCTGGCTGTAGGCTTGTTGCTTATTGGAATGACGGGTTGTGCGGGAGCAGGCGGCAATGCCAACGGCAGTTCAGGCTCGGCAAAATTTTCCTCGATTGAGGACATTAAAAAGAACGGCAAAATTCGAATTGGTGTATTCGCGGATAAGCCACCTTTTGGCTACGTGGATTCGGAAGGGAAAAATCAGGGCTTTGACGTGTATATTGCGAAACGATTTGCCAAGGACCTTTTGGGTGATGAGTCCAAAGTAGAATTCGTTTTGGTGGATGCCGCCAGCCGGGTCGCTTATTTGCAATCCAACAAGGTGGACATCATCATGGCTAACTTTACCGTGACGGACGAACGCAAAGAAAAGGTCGATTTTGCTAATCCATACATGAAATTATCCTTTGGTATTGTATCACCTAACAGCGCTCCGATCACCACGATTGATCAATTGAAGAACTCGGATCAGAAGCTGATTGTCGCAAAAGGAACGACGGCTGAGACCTATTTTACGAAAAATTATCCTGACATTAAGCTGCTCAAATTCGATCAGTACACAGAAATTTTCTCAGCTCTCAAAGACAAGCGCGGCGCTGCCATCGCTAACGATAATACAGAGCTGATCGCTTGGGCGAAAGCCAATCCCGGCTTCACTGTAACCATTCCCGCCTTTGGCGGTCAGGACACGATTGCTCCTGCGGTAGCGAAGGGGAATAAAGAGCTAGCGGACTGGATCAACAATGAGCTGAATACGCTGGGTAAGGAAAACTTTGTTCATCAAGCCTACAAGAACACACTGACCTCCGTTTATGGAGAAGGCTTCACAGACCAATTGGTCGTAGAAGGCGGCAAAGTGAACTAATTATTGTAAGGTTGGGTAAAGAGCACTCGACACGTTTATACAATCATTTTAAAATGTAATTAAGTTATAAATGTCGTAAATCTATATATTTGCATAATGAATTCCTTTAAAGCAAAAAGACTCAGACTTCCAAGTGTTGGGTCTTTTTGCTTTCAACGTTACAAATAATTATGTTTACGTTTCTGTACTTGAGACAGACTAATTGTAATGATAGCAAGGTTACTGGCTGATTTTGTCATATGAAATCTCAAATCATGTTCAAGTGTCAAACTAAATTTATTCTCATGGTGCGTTACCTTTACATTGAATGAATAAAGAGTTCCATTAATTTCTATTTCTTCTTGTATGGTTTCTGATAACCTTGTTATCCTTCCCATATGTAGCGGGAATTTTTCGAATTGTTCTGGTGCTCCATAAACAGTAAAGTCATGATCAAAAATATTGCTCGTGGCTTCTTGGTTTGGATTGTAAGTTAAACTTGAGAGGCATGTACAACGTGAAGACATAGATGTGATTACAGAGATGGTCGAACGATTGCGCAACATGGATGCATTAAGTTTTCTTATAGACGAATTGTTATGGAACACATGTCGGGAAGATATAGACTTTGATTTATATAATGTAACACAGAAGCGTAAAAGGGTGAAATAAACTCCACCATACGCAAGGTACATAGTTACTTCCCCAAATGTCTTGCATACTTGTACAATCCAGAAAATATAAAAAAACCGCACCCTTTTGGATGCGGTTAGCCATTAATTGTCTACAGGAATTACTGCACCTTTGTAGGTTGTGTTAATGAAATCTTGAACTTCCTTGGAGTGAAGAGCCTCCACTAATGCTTTAATTTTATCCAGTTTCTCATCGCCTTCACGAACCGTAATAATATTGGCAAACGGGTTGTTTTCTTTAGATTCGACTGCAATCGGGTCCTTAACCGGGTCCAGGCCTGCATCAATAGCGTAATTTGCATTAATAACGACAGCGTCACCTTCATTGTTTTTGAACACTTGTGGTAACAATCCGCGTTCTACATCTGCCTTGAAAGTCAAGTTTTTAGGATTATCCGTAATATCCGATATTCTTGCAGTTACTGCATCGACTCCAGATTTTAATTTAATCACGCCTTCCCTCTGGAAAATAGAGAGGATACGCCCTTGCTCAGCTACCGCGTCACCCAGAATTACGAGGCCGTTTTGAGGAAGGTCTTTTAAGCTTTTATATTTCTGGGAGTAGATGCCGATGGGTTCAATATGAATTCCGCCAGCGTTGACAAATTTATAATCCTTATGCTCTTCCAGTACAGTGTTCAAATAAGGTACGTGTTGAAAATAGTTCGCATCAATTTCTTTGTTTGCCAATGCCGTGTTAGGCAGTATGTAGTCCTGAAATACTTTAATCTCAAGATCATATCCTTTTTCTTTCAGAAGGGGCTTGGCAGCTTCCAGAATTTTGGAATGAGGAATGTTAGATGCGCCGACCACAATTTTCTTATTATTATCCTCGGAAGAACTGTTTTTTCCGCAAGCAGTTACTAATAAAACTACAGCTATTAAAGCAGTTAAAGTTGTAATTATTTTTTTCATAAAAGATTTCCCCCTTAACGTTTATCAATTTTGTTTATAATGAAATCACCAATAAATTGGATGATAAATACAATGACCAGGATAAGCACGGTTGCCACAAAAGTTACGTCATTATGGCTCCGCTGAAATCCTTCAAGATAAGCCAGATTTCCTAAGCCACCGGCACCGATTGCGCCTGCCATGGCGGTGTAGCCGACCAGAGCGATCGTTGTCACGGCGAGACCCGATATTAAAGCGGGCAGCGATTCGGGGATAAGCACCTTCAAAATGAGCATGCTCGTTTTAGCTCCCATGGATCTGGCTGCTTCAATAACGCCCTTGTCGATTTCACGAAGTCCGATTTCAACCATGCGGGCATAAAAAGGTGCTGCACCAATAATTAAAGCGGGCAAAGCCGCGTCGGCTCCAAGCATTGTTCCGACTACCACTTTCGTAAACGGGATGAGAAGGACAATCAGTATAATGAACGGAATGGAACGAAATATATTGACGAATACTGAAATAAATGAGTACAACGACTTGTTTTCCCACAGTTGGCCTTTTGAAGTTAGGAATAACAAGAGCCCGATGGAGAGACCGAAAAAAAATGTTGCTACACCGGCAATGCCTGTCATATACAGGGTCTGTCCCGTTGCCTCAACGACTGATTCGGGAGTGACATTCGGAAATAATTGCTCAAGCATACGTCATTACCTCCACTTTTACTCCCTGTTCATGGATATAAGCAATGACTTTACTGATCTCGTCTTCTTGTCCATCGATGTGAACAAACAAGGTTCCGTAAGCTCCTGCCTGTGTATAGGAAATCTTTCCCTGAAATATGTTAACTGTCACACTAAAATGGCTCTGAATTTTCGAAATTAAAGGCTGCTCTGCTTTGCCTCCAACAAACGTTAGCTGGACAATTTGCCCGCTCGGATTGGTTTCCTGCAATTGCTTGATGGCTTCAAACGTTTCCTCAGGCTCTGAAAGCTGCCGTACGAAACGTTTTGTAACTTGTTGCTGCGGGTTTCTGAATACGTCTAGGACATTTCCTTCTTCCACTATGGAGCCTTTCTCCATAACGGCAACCCGGTGGCATATTTTACGAATAACATGCATTTCATGGGTAATAAGCAATATCGTTAATCCAAACTTCTTATTAATATCCACCAGCAGATCTAAGATGGAATCGGTTGTTTGCGGATCAAGCGCCGAGGTCGCTTCGTCACACAGCAACACTTTCGGATTATTGGCAAGAGCCCTCGCTATTCCGACCCGCTGTTTTTGCCCGCCGCTTAGTTGGGAAGGATAAGCTTCTTCTCGCCCTTCTAACCCGACAAGTTTGATTAACTCATCCACACGGGCTAGCCGCCTGGATTTGGAGAAACCCGCTACTTCCAGCGGGAACGAAATATTTTCACGAACCGTACGGGACCAAAGTAAATTAAAGTGTTGAAAAATCATACTGATCTCCTGCCTTGCTTTACGGAGCTGCGGGCCTTTGATCTGTCCCATGTTATTACCTGCAATCTCTACCATTCCTTGCGTAGGGGTTTCCAGTCCGTTCAATAAACGGATTAATGTGCTCTTGCCCGCTCCGCTGTAGCCAATAATCCCGTATACTTCACCTTGTTGTATTGAAAAATTCACCTTATGGACAGCTGTTACTTTTCCATTCTTGGCATCATAGATTTTAGATACATCCATTAATTTTATCAATTTTATCCACCTTATTTAATGAAGATTATAATAAACGATTAGTTTGCGCAATACTAAATACAACAATTCTAATGTGATTTATATGAATTAGAATTTACCACTTCATTTTAGTTTCGTCAATGATCTTTCCAAACTCGTTATCGAATGTGTTAATGTGCTCTGCGGTCAGCGCGTGTTGCTGTATCTCTAAAAAAGTAAAGTTCACCGCGTAACGGGGTAACGTTGCCGTTGAAGACGTGGAAAGCGAAGGCTGTTCAGCCGAAGGGGTCAGATCGGGTGATTTGGGTGTCAGTTTGGTAGCGGGTGATAGTTCAATCGTTAATAATATCTGGTCTTTTGTGATATCTGTTGCTGTATTTTGGTCATAATGAAAGGGAGGGAAATATCCGAGCTTTCCACGAATTACTACTTCTTCTGTTCATAATAAATGGCATGGCAACTAAATTCACCTTTTGCATCCGTTCATTAAAATGGTTTGGAAACCCGTTCATATTCGCGTATACTAGGAAAGTCATATATGGAACGGCCTGAGCCGCATTGCGGCCGTATGTTTTGGTTACATGAACAGAATCAACGATAACGGTTAAGCTCCCTTCCTGAAAAGGGTTGAATGAGAACCGATACAAAAATGGGAATTCTGAACTATGGAACGATGGATGTCATATGGCACATGAACCTATTTTACGTGACACATATTGAATACAGATAAGGGAAGTGAATATCACTTGAAGAATTTTGCAGCATTAGGCGTAGAGCAGCATTGGGTAGACGCCTTGAAAGAGCAGGGAATTACAGTACCAACACCTGTACAGCAGGAATCCATTCCGCTGTTGATGGAAGGTCAGGACGTTATTGCCGAGGCGCATACGGGAACGGGTAAAACGCTTGCGTTTTTACTGCCGATTTTGCAAAAAATGAATCTGGACAAGCGCCATCCGCAGGCGCTTGTGATTGCTCCAACGCGTGAGCTGGCGCTCCAGATTACACAGGAAGCGAACTTATTGGCGGCTACGGAGCCAAGCTTGTCGTTGCTGGCTGTTTACGGAGGACAGGATGTAGAGCGTCAGCTTCGCAAGCTGAAGGGCGGCGCACAGTTGATTATCGGTACACCCGGACGACTGCTGGATCACCTGAGACGCGGCACGCTGGATCTGAGCGGTGTTAAAATGCTGGTGCTGGATGAAGCCGACCAAATGCTGCACATGGGCTTTCTGAACGACGTAGAGACGATTCTTCAGGAAGTTCCGTACCGGAGGCAGACGATGCTGTTCTCTGCTACGATGCCAGCAGGTATCCGCAAATTGGCTCGTGTATATATGAACGAACCCGTGGATGTAAAAGTGAAGTCTGCTTCTTCCGTTCCGGTGAGCCAAATCCGTCAGGTCGTTGTACAGACGACGGATCGGGGCAAGCAGCAAGCGTTAGTGGATATGCTGAATGCGGATCGTCCGTATTTGGCTGTTATTTTCTGCCGTACGAAGCGCCGTGCTGCTGCGTTAAATGAGCAGTTGCAAGAAATGGGCTTCGAGAGCGGCGAGCTTCACGGGGATTTGTCCCAGAACAAGCGTGAGCAAGTGATGAAGGCGTTCCGTGAAGCGAAGCTTCAATTGCTTGTAGCGACCGATGTAGCCGCACGCGGCCTGGACGTGGAAGGCGTAACGCATGTCTTCAACTATGACATGCCGCAGGATGCCGAAAGCTACATTCACCGCATCGGGCGTACTGGCCGTGCCGGAGGTAAAGGTGTGGCGGTAACGCTCGCCACGCCACGGGATGTTCCAGAGCTTCGGAACATCCAGAAGGTTGCTGGTGTCACATTCACCAGCAGCGAGGGCGGCGGGCAGCGTAGACCTGCTGCCAGTACGGCTGAGCGGCAGGATGGAGAACGCCGCTCAGGCAGAAACGACCGCCGTTCCTTCGGCGGCAACGGTTCCGGCGGCGGACGCCGGGGCAGCGGCCGCGAACAGGCCGGCCGTCGTGACGGCGCAGGCCGTGGCCGCACCGAGCGGGAACAGCCGCGCGAAGGGCGCGCAGCTTCCGCAGGCGGCGAACGTCGCTCCAGCCGCAGCAGCGACGGTTCCACGCGCGGAGGCCAAGGTCGCTCCGCAGGGCAAAGCAGCGAGCGCGGCGGGTATGACCGCAACAGCGGCGGTTCCGCGCGCGGAGGACAAGGTGGTCGCGGTGGACAGGCCAAAGGCGGACCGCGCGGGGCTCAAGGACAGGGAGGCCGTCGCGGACGGTCCAGATAAAGCAAGAGTGTTCTCATAGAACGCTCAGCTATGGTTATGATAATAGCCCCGGAGAGGCTCATCTTCCGGGGCTATTCTAATCTCCACCCATGCCGCCGATGCGGTAGCATCATATGATGAAATAACCAGCATTACTGCGCTGAGAAAACAAAGAAAACTAGCAGCATAGCTGCCTTGAAAGTAACCGATTAACTTGGGGATACATTTGCTTTCAAGATAGATACGGAGGCTATACATCATGCAGGAACAGGATATGGGCAAACGCGCTATGGTGTCAGCGTGGACCAGCCTGATCAGCAACATCCTATTAACAGGCATTAAAATCATTACAGGCGTCATGTTCAACAGCAAGGTGCTGGTTGCTGACGGTGTGCATAACGCCGGGGACGTAATCGCCTCGGCAACGGCACTGGGAGCGATGCGCATATCGAGCCTGCCGCCGGATGAGGATCATCCATATGGTCACGGCAAGGCAGAGGTCATTGGGGCCAGCGTGGTGGCGGTCATTTTGTTCGCAGCCGGCATATTTATCGGCTACCATTCCATAATAGCGCTGTTTGAACCGATGCCGAAGGAGCATATACTGGCATTGGTGGCGGCGATCATCTCCCTGCTCTGGAAGCAATGGCTGTATATCTATACGATCCGTATCGGCAGGGCAGCCAATAGCCAGGGTCTCATTGCTACGGCCAAAGATCATCTGGCGGATGTGTACGCCTCCGCTGCTGCTGTACTGGGTATCGGTTTGGGCCTGATCGGGGAGCACTGGAGCATTCCGATTTTATCCTACGGGGACCCGATTGCCGGGTTTGTGGTCGCATTGCTGGTTCTGAGACTGGCGTGGGAAATGGGCCGTGAATCCATAGATGTACTTATGGAAAAGGCTATTGCAACCGAGGAAATCGAAAGCTATGCCCAAGCAGCCCTAAGTGTAGCCGAGGTTCAGCGAATTGACCGCATCCGTGCCCGTGAGCACGGCCATTACATTATTGTGGATATCCGCGCTTCTGTGGATGCCTCTCTGACGATTCAGCAGGGGCATGATATTATCCGGCTGATCAAAGGAGCTGTGATGAAGCAGGAACCGAGGGTTTACGAGGTGCTGGTGCATCTTAATCCATGGTACGCGGACACCCCTGACCCTACTAATCTGGCGCCGCAAGAACATGATAATAACCGTGTGACAGACAAGGAAGATAACCATTAGCCACAGGTCAATCGTGATACGCTGAACAGACGACGTGAATTGACAGATTACTTGCAGGCAAGAAAACAAACCTGTGACCACAACGACGGATTCCGCTGCAACCAAGACAGCGATTCTCCATAACATTCCAAAGCAAGCGAAGTTTGTATGTCGTCGTACAACTTTGTTTGCTTTTGTGTTTATTCGGGTATAACCTTGTATATTTTGATCTAAAAATATATCTTAACAATATGAAGGGTCATTACACTCATTTGCTTAAAGAGAAGGGGAATGTCATGTGGAAACAATTCCGGCATGGAAAGACCGATTCAAAAAGTTTTTTCTGAACAACAAGTTTGTGTTATTCCTGCTGGTACTGCTGCTCATCGGTTTGAATGTATTGGTACTCACCAAAATTTCATACATATTTACCCCCGTTATTGTGCTGCTGAAAACGATCATTCTCCCTGTCATTTTGTCAGGTGTTTTGTACTATCTGTTCAATCCGCTGGTTGATGTATTGGAGCGCAACAAGGTCAAACGGTTATACTCCATTATTGTGCTGTATTTGCTCATCATTGGGATTATTACCGTCGTGATTACATCGGTAGTGCCTGTGATCCGCGATCAGATTCAGGGGTTGATTCAAAATGTACCTGCATACATCGAACAAGTACAACGACAATTCGAGAAGCTGATCGGTAGCGATTTTGTGAACCAGTTCCAGAATACTGTTCAAATTAATCCATCTGAGCTGGCCTCCAAGGCTTCGGAAAAGATATCTGCTTTCATCAACAATGCATGGGCGGGTGTGGGTAGCTTCTTGGGCGTGGTCACGGAAACGGTGCTTGCCATTGCCACGGTTCCATTCGTTCTGTTTTACTTGCTGAAAGACGGACGTAAGCTACCACAGACGATTCTGAAAATGTTCCCGCTTGTGTTACGCAAGGAAACAGATCGCATTATGACCGAAATGAATCATCAAGTCAGTTCGTATATCCGGGGGCAGATTATTGTCAGTTTCTGTATCGGGGGGTTGTTGTATATCGGCTACCTGATCATCGGACTGGACTACTCTCTGACGCTTGCCGTCATTGCGTCCTTTACGAGCGTTGTTCCTTATTTGGGACCCGTGATTGCCATTACGCCTGCATTAATTGTAGCTTTGGTAACATCTCCAGTTATGCTGCTCAAGATGGTTATCGTATGGACAGTCGTACAGCTCATTGAGGGCAAATTTATTTCTCCGCAAATTATGGGCAAGTCTCTCCGGGTGCATCCGATCACCATTATCTTTGTCATTCTGACGGCAGGCAATCTGTTTGGAGTGGTAGGGATTATACTGGCGGTTCCAGGCTATGCAGTATTGAAGGTTATCGTCACACATCTGTTCAATTTCTTTAAGGAACGTTCACACCTCTATGAAGCAGATAAAGCAAGAGAGAGTCTCTACGAAAAATAGAGCTGTTCAGTCGATCACGGCACTTCTTGGGTAACTGTGGCTCTACGTGCTATAATTAACACCTATTCTTATTCCATAACAGAAAGGTCAGACTTTTATGATACAACTCAGCATTCTTGACCAATCTCCGGTATTGGAAGGCATGACGCATGCGCAAGCGTTACACAAGACCGCCGAGCTTGCTATAGAGGCGGAACGCTTGGGTTATCACCGCTTCTGGGTGTCAGAGCACCATTCGGCCTCCAATCTTGCAGGCTCCAGCCCGGAGGTACTCATTTCGCATCTGGCGGCTCGTACATCGGCCATTCGCGTCGGCTCGGGCGGTGTAATGCTGCCACATTACAGTGCTTATAAAGTAGCGGAAAACTTCCGTGTGCTGGAAGGGCTATATCCAGGGCGGATGGATTTGGGCCTGGGACGGGCCCCAGGAGGAATGCCAGTCGCCACCAGAGCCTTGCAGGAGGGTAAAATCAGGAACGGCGTTGATCTATACCCCGAGCAACTTGATGATCTGCTGGCCTATCTGCATGACAATACAGGTAGTGAGCATCGCTTCGGTTCTTTACAGGCGATGCCGCTCGTAGAAACCGTGCCGGAAATGTGGCTGCTCGGCTCCAGCGGCGACAGTGCAGAGCTTGCAGCCGAACGCGGCGTGGGTTTTGCATTCGCGCAGTTCATCAACGGCGCAGGCGGCACAAAAGCGATACAGGAGTATCAGGAGCATTTTAAGCCCTCGCAGCATAGTGACCGCCCTCGTTCACTTGTTGCCGTATTTGCTATCTGTGCGGATACCGAAGAGGAAGCCAACCGACTGGCTTCGAGCATGGATCTGTCTCTGGTGCTGCTGGAGCAGGGAATGCGTTCCGGAGGCACACCTTCGGTGGAAAAAGCACTGGCTTATCCATATACGCCATATGACCGGATGCGCATCCGCGAGAATCGCAAGCGTATGGTGGTGGGTTCGCCTGAGCAGGTGAAGCACCAAATGGAGCAATTGAGTGAGGACTATCATACACAGGAAATCATGGTCACAAGCATGATTTACGACTTTGACGCCAAGATGAAATCCATACGTCTCATGGCTGAAGCATTTGGGCTGCGTTCTGTACAGTCTTGATGTTGTCTGCCGGATATTAGAAGATCACAGCTTTGAGAAGCTGTGATCTTTTTTTGTGAAATTTCGGGGTCATTTTCAATGAAATGATTCGTATGCTAAGGTGAATGCGTCAATCAACACTTGATAATGATTATCAATATCTTTATTATATAAAGATAGAATGAAGTTTTGATGAATATCGTGCGTTAAGCCCGTGACTATATATTAGATAAGGGAAAGGAATGATTCGGCATGTTTCGTCTGAAGACGGCTAATCTGGATATTGCTTATGAAGATCGGTTGATTGTGGAGGATCTGAACGTTGAAATACCGCAAGGGAAAATCACAGCATTGGTGGGCGCAAATGGCTCCGGAAAGTCCACCATTCTGAAGACGATGGCTCGCATCATGAATCCTAAAGGCGGCAGCGTTCTGCTCGACGGTAAATCCATTCATAAGCAATCCACTCGGGAGGTAGCGAAGCAGCTGGCTATTTTGCCGCAAAATCCGACTGCACCGGAAGGATTGACTGTGACGGAACTGGTATCTTACGGACGTTTCCCCTATCAAAAAGGCTTTGGTTCTATGAAAGCAGATGATCGTAAAATGGTAGAGTGGGCCATTCAGGTGACAGGAATGAGCGAGTTCCACGATCGCCCGATCGACCAGCTCTCTGGCGGGCAGCGCCAGCGTGCATGGATTGCCATGGCGCTTGCGCAGGATACGGATATTTTGTTTTTGGATGAGCCGACCACCTTTTTGGATATGGCGCATCAATTGGAAGTGTTGCATTTGTTAGAGTATTTGAACACTTCATTCGAACGCACCATTGTCATGGTGGTGCATGATTTGAACCATGCAGCCCGGTACGCCCAGCATATGATCGCGATCAAAAAAGGGAAGGCCGAGGCTGTAGGAACGCCAACCGAGGTCATGTCCCCTGACGTGCTGCGCGAGGTGTTCGGTATTGAAGCGGATATCGTAACAGATCCTCGTACCGGTGTACCGCTGTGTTTTCCATATGCTTTGGCCGGACAACCAGCGGTAAGCCTAGCCGTAAAGGGATTGAATCTGGAAGAGAGTCAATTAGTGGGCTCCGTTTTCGAGCGGCGCGAAGCCAGACCACAGGTAGCAGCAAGAGGATAAAGGAGACCTAATGAATCCACTGGATTATGATCAGTTTGAGCAATTGGCGCGAATAGTGACAGACACACCAGAAGAATGCAGTATACTCCGGGCTCGTGGCAGAATGGCTTGAATCGGATAAGCTTAGTCTGTGATGGAGTATTATGGTGAGTTGCTGCGTGCGAAAGACGGCTTGGCCACAGCCGTTTATTTGGTGAACCAGTTGCGTGGTCTTGTGTTTGCTCAGCAACTGTGCTGTATTTTAAGGACAGAGTACAGCTATTGCTGACCGATCTACAGGATGTGGAGCATTTTGAAGAAGATTATGATGATGTGACGCGGGAGCTGGAGGAAGAGGTATTGTTTTGCGTGTCCAAGAATGTCCGCTTCAAAACGTGAAGAACGCAGACTCGAAGTGGTGGCGTCTCGCTAAAGTATCGAGGGATGTTGGCATGTCCGTTTCGTTTTGGGTAAAATAGATGATGAAATTTAAACCAAGCGAAACAAAGGAGGATGCTATATGTCGGTCTATTCACATCATGCCGTAACCCCAGCGAATCAGGAGGTTCCTCTGAATACCTACACCGGTAAGGTGCTGGTAATCGCGAATACCGCAAGCAAATGTGGACTTACCCCGCAATATGGGGATTTGCAAAAGCTATATGATGAATATAAGGATCGGGGACTGGTTGTATTAGGTTTCCCTTGTAACCAATTTGGCGGTCAGGAGCCGGGCAACAGCGAGGAAGCGGCTGAATTTTGCCAACTGAATTACGGGGTTAATTTCCCGGTGTTCGCTAAAGTGGACGTCAACGGCCCGGATACAGCACCTCTGTTTGAATATTTGAAAAAGCAGCAGCCTGGAGAACAGGAAGACGGTACGATTCAATGGAATTTTACGAAATTCATTGTGAATCGTGAAGGTGTGCCGGTGGGTCGCTTTGAACCCAAGGAATCACCAGAGGCCATGAAAGCTGCCATCGAGCGATTGCTATAATAGCCTCTGCCTAGTCAAAAATATACGTTTAGATTAGGTCGAATTTCCGGCGTTTCTCCGGATTCGGCCTTTTTTGCTTTCAGCATTTTACATTCCATTGATCGTTGCAGTGGCATTTGGAAGCCTGATAAAAAGGCATAATCAAGCCCCATACGGGAAAAACTGAATGTAGCAAAGAGACGTTTTAGCAAACGGCTGACTTTGTATCTTCCCGACTTTAAAAATGTGGACAAATTGTGAATATCATAAAATTTATTGCAATGTGAAAAATGTCACATTATAATAAGCATATAAAGTGAAATAAATCACAATGAGCAATGCCATTACGTGAAACAATTCACAATTATCATACATTGTATGCCCACACCAAGGAGGAATTCAACATGAAAGTAGCAGTTATCGGATGTACACACGCAGGTACGGCAGCCATCGTCAACACAGCCAAATGTTATCCAGATGCCGAAATTACCGTTTACGAGCGTAATGACAATATTTCGTTCTTATCCTGTGGTATTGCGCTGTACGTAGGTGGTGTCGTCAAAGATCCGCACGGCTTGTTTTATTCTTCCCCGGATCAACTGGCTGAATTGGGTGTCAAGACCAAGATGCTTCATGAGGTAACGAGTGTCGATACAGCAGGCAAAACGCTGCAAGCACGCAATCTTCAAACAGGAAAAGAATTTACGGATACCTTTGATAAATTAATTGTAACTACGGGCTCATGGCCTATTATTCCGAAGCTGGAAGGTATTGAGCTTGATCATATTCTTCTCTGCAAAAACTATAATCATTCCAATGACATCATTGAGAAAGCCAAGCATGTGCAGAATATTACAGTTGTCGGGGCCGGATATATCGGTGTTGAGCTGGTGGAAGCTTTTCAAATGAACGGTAAGAACGTAACGCTGATTGACAGCGCTGATCGTATTTTGAATAAATATTTGGACCCGGAATATACAGACCAAATTGAAGATTCCTTGAAGGAACATGGTATCAAGCTGGTGCTGGGAGAAACAGTGAGTCGTTTTGAAGGAAATAACGGTAAGGTGAATAAAGTGGTGACATCCAAAGGAGAATATGAAACAGAACTTGTTATTCTCTGCATCGGCTTCCGTCCTCAAACGGATCTGCTTAAAGGTCAGGTAGACATGCTGCCCAACGGCGCGATCATTGTGGACAATTATATGCAAAGCAGCTGCCCGGACGTATTTGCCGCAGGCGATAGCTGTGCAATCCGCTACAACCCGACAGGTAAAACAGCTTATATTCCATTGGCAACCAACGCTGTTCGTATGGGTACGCTGGTGGCACGCAATTTGGTCCAACCGACCATTGCCTATATGGGAACACAGGGAACCTCGGGTATTAAAATTTATGAAGATAATATTGCAGGAACAGGTATGACGGAAGCGGCAGCAGCGGACGAAGGCATGGCTGTAGAGGCTGTAACCATTGACGACAGCTACCGACCTGAATTTATGCCAACTTCCGAAAAGGTGCTGCTAAAAGTTGTATATGAGCAGGAGACACGGAGAATTGTCGGGGCACAAATTATGTCGAAAGTAGATTTGACCCAATCGATTAATACCCTATCGGTAGCGATTCAAAATCATATGACCATTGATCAGTTGGCCTTTGTCGATTTTTTCTTCCAGCCGCATTACAACAAGCCTTTGAATTTCTTGAATGCAGCGGGTTTGCAAGCATTACCTCCGATATCTGAACGGAAGCCAGTTACCGTATAATTCATTTTGTCTGTGACATTGTTCATAAGTTTGTCAACAATATGAAACGTACAGATGATTCCATATAGTACAATAGAGAGAGCATAAAGATTAGGGGGTAAGTGATTTATGGATTTGTTTTATATCCTTTTTCTTGTAGCCGTGGCGCTGGTAGGACTCGGAGGAGTTATTTGGTTCCTGAGGGCAGTTGAAAAGAAAGAATATAACTAAATCATAGGCACTTAGTGGCACGGTAGATGCAAGAATACACGAAAAACAGTCCTTTATCCAAGGGCTGTTTTTTTAATATTGAACAAAGTGATTTTTTTCACAAACAAAATCAATGATATTAAATAAAATATATGATATTAAATAAAATATATGAGAGAATATTCGAGTAAAAAGATGTTAAAGGAGTGGGATATATGGCAAGTTATAAACCGGGGCAAATTGCCGAAATGACGGTGAAAACAGGAGTGGCCAAAGCGAACAATCCATGGACTGTGGCAGTGGTATTGGGATTTTTGGCAGGTGCATTTATTGCGCTTGGGTTTTTGCTGGATATACGTGTTATCGCAAGCGCGCCCAAAGAATGGGGAAGTATTGCTACCTTTATTGGAGCAGCCGTGTTCCCTGTAGGTCTGGTATTGGTATTGATCGGAGGAGGAGAATTGCTGACCGGTAATATGATGGCTGTCCCTTTAGCGAGATGGGCAGGACGGATCAAGACCGGGGCTATGTTCCGTAATTTGGCGATTATTACGCTTAGTAATTTTGCGGGTGCGTTGTTTGTTGCCTTTTTCTTTGGCCATGTACTGGGTTTAACCGAGACAGGACCTTATTTGGACAAAGTGGTGGATATGGCGGGACACAAGCTGCATGAAAGCTTTTTGCAATCATTTATATCTGGTATTGGATGTAACTGGCTGGTAGCGCTGGCTGTATGGTTGGCGTATAGCACGGATTCGATCGGCGGCAAAATTATGGGGATCTGGTTCCCGACGATGGCCTTTGTAGCTATCGGGTTCCAGCACGTTGTAGCGAATATGTTTCTGATCCCGGCGGCTATTTTTGCAGGCCATTTTTCATGGGCAGATTATATTATGAACTTCATTCCGGTTTGGCTGGGGAATTTGGTGGGAGGAAGCCTGTTTGTAGCTGGGGCTTACTGGTTGGCATATTTGAAAAAGCCTCATACCGCTGTGCATCCTGTGAATGAATCATCTGAGGAACCCTCGTCTACTGCAACAACTCCGTTGAGTGACCATGCCTGATTAAGCTGGGCTTAGAAAATGGGAACAAAGCAAATCCGCCATGGCAGGTCTGGGGGAACGAAACCTGTCATGGCGGATTTTTTTGGGAGTGATCCATGATTGGCATGGAGGATGAGTGTGCTCTCGTCCATAATGCCTTGATCTCTTTTACCCTTGGTATTCAATAATGAAACAGGTAGGATCAAAATATAATAAAGAACATTAGAAATCCGTTTTGCTGTGAGCAGCAAGCGGATTTTTTGATCTTTTTGGACGAATTTGGTTTGGCAAAATCCTTCTCTTGCCATAGGGCATAGCTGTATATATGATAAGAACAGTATAAAATTTGGAAATGGTAACGGAAAGGAGCATCAATACCATGGATCATCGCAACATCGCGCCTCCTGAGGCTGTGTTTCAGCAAGACTTGCAAAGGGGGCATCGAATGACGGAGCGTACGGACGGTATTTTTCCGGCTGTATGTCCGCTGGATTGCCCGGATACGTGCGGGCTCCTGCTTCACAAGGAAGATGGAAAGATCGTCAAGGTGACCGGTAACCCGGATCATCCCATTACAAAAGGGGCTATTTGCAACAAAGTTCGCAATATGACGGAGCGAGTGTATGACCCCGAGCGGGTGCTCTATCCGTTAAAGCGTGTAGGTCCCAAGGGTGAAGGACAGTTTGAGCGAATCAGCTGGGAGGAGGCTGTCGATACCATTACAGGCCGCTTCAAGGAACTGATTCGCACGGACGGCCCGGAATCTATTCTCCCCTACAGCTATTATGGCAATATGGGCGTGTTGAGTGTGGACGGGATGGATCGTCGTTTTTTCAATGCGCTGGGTTCAAGCCAACTGGACCAGACGATTTGCAGCGTTGCTGGGAATGAAGGCTGGGCATCCGTCATGGGTTTTAAGGGCGGCACCAGTCCGGAGGATACAGAGGATGCTGACCTCATTATTGTATGGGGTGGAAATGTCATTAGCACCAATATGCATCAGGTGGTATTGGCCGAGAAGGCACGTAAAAAAGGTGCCAAGGTGATCGTCATTGATGTCCACCGCAACCGGACAGCGCAATGGGCGGATTGGTTCATTCCGCTCTACCCGGGAACGGATACCGCGCTCGCGCTGGGTGTTATGCACGTACTGTTCGAGCAAGGGCTGACGGACGATGAATTTTTGCGCCGCTATACGGTTGGTCATGAGGAACTGCGCGAGCATGTGAAGGCATATACCCCGCAGCGGGTCTCACGCATTACAGGCGTGCCGGAAGCAGATATTATCCGTCTGGCGGAGATGTACGGGCAGGCGCGAGCGGCGTATATCAACATTGGCAACGGGCTTCAGCATCACGATAATGGCGGCATGAACGTACGCGCGGTTACATGCTTGCCTGCGCTCACTGGGCAATGGCTGAAGCACGGCGGGGGAGCATCGCGTTCCAACGGCGCATACGGCAAATTCAACGGCGCCAATCTGGCGCGTCCTGATCTGCGTAAGAACCCGGATGCCCGGGTGATCAACATGATCCAAATCGGCGAAGCGCTGCTACAGAAGGACGAGCCGCTCAAGGCGCTGTTCGTGTATTGCAGCAATCCGGTTGTCGTAGCACCGGATGCCGATCGGGTGACGCAGGGGTTTGAACGGGAGGATCTGTTCACGGTCGTTCACGACCTGTTCCTCACCGATACGGCCCGCTATGCGGATATTGTACTGCCTGCGGCGTCTTCCTTTGAAGGCACAGACCTGTATAAATCGTATTGGCATCATTATATCCAGATGCAGGAGCCAGTCATTGCTCCACTCGGGGAAAGCAAAAGCAACTATGAGCTGTTTAGCCTGCTCGGACAGGCTATGGGCTTTGACGAGGCTGCTTTCACTGAAAGTGAAGAGGACATGATCGCGGGTGCACTTGATAATCCGACGAATCCTTATCTCAACGGTGTGACTTTGGAATCCTTAAAAAAGTCACCTTTTGTCAAACTGGACATGACGCCAAAGGCTACCTATCTGGATCGTCTGACGACGCCTTCGGGCAAGATTGAGCTGTATTCAGAAAAGATGAAGCAAGCGGGTCTGCCCGCGATGCCTTCGTATGTGCCGCTGATCGAAGGATATGACGGAGAGCATCGACCGCAAGCGGACGAGCGGTTCCCGCTGATGTTTATTTCGCCACCGAATCATAATTTTCTGAACTCAACGTTCGCGAATTTGCCCAAACATCAGCGGCTGGAACGAGAGCCTTTACTGCAAATTCACCCGGAGGATGCTCAGGCAAGAGACATCGCGGACGGCGATTCGGTTACGGTATGGAACGACCGGGGAACGTATGAACTGAAAGCCAAAGTCACGGATCTGATGCTGCCTGGTACGGTGATTTGCCAAGGGTTATGGTGGGAAGGTAAAGGACGCAGACAGCGTGCTAATGTGTTGACCTCTGATCGGCTGTCGGATATGGGGCGGGGGGCTACTTTCTTTTCAACGGTGGTAAATGTGAAGCGCCCATGAGATAATGTCTTTTTATGGTGTCAGATGCGGGGATTGCGATATTGTTGCAGTCCCTGGGTGGGATTTTGGGTCAGGTGTTATTATGATGGGCTTTATCGTTTTTTTAATGTCGTATCTGTGCCCGTGATTCAGGCATTTGTAGGTTTTTGCTTTGCTGACCGTCGTGGAGAGCTGTTCAACAAACGGGATTACCTCTGCGGTATTTGCCGGGTTTTTCTGGTCCTATCTGAGCAGGGTAGATCGGGAAGCGGGGGAAGTTCACCTCAGCAAGTCCGTGAAGAAAAGAACAGAGGGAATACCAGCGCGGATACTCTTCCGTGATGCCAGGCTGTATCTCTTCGTCGGATTGGGTTCGCTTTTTTTATGGTTCGGTCATTCGATGTGGAATACGGGAGTGTCCCCGTATATTATTGAGCAGGGCTTGCCTAAAACGATGTACGGGCTACTATGGACATTGAACGGTGTGCTTATTTTTGCTGCACAGCCGATTATTTTCTGGCTCAAGCGTCTTTATGCCCGGCACGCTTCGGCTCAAATGACGTGGGCCGGAGGATTTTATTTGGCAGCCTGTATCGTCATGCTAGGCACACAGAACTATACGGGGATGATATTCGCCATGGTTTTGGCGACCCTGGGAGAGATGCTGATCGCACCTGCGGTTCCGGTATTTTTGTCGGATCACGGAGGCCGGGGGCACCCTTTTACATCGGGTTAGTAGGGGGGATTGGCGCAGCCGGACGGGGATGGGGCCTTATATTATGGGAAGGCTATATGATGGCGGTGGTCTCCCACCCACACTTTGGCTGGCATCGCGCGTGGGGGTTTTATCCATCCTGTTTTTCATTCTGCATAGCGGATTGAACCGTTCCCGCCGTGAGGATGATTTTTGAGACTACATCCAAGACAGACATTTCCAGTTCTTAAGGCCTAATAAATACTGTGACAAGCCCGTGATTATGGTACAATATATGACGAATGTTGCTGCCTATGCTTCAGGAAAGCCTTCACAGGAAGGATTGAAAGAAATTGCTTACGAGTCAACCCCTGACAATACGTCATTCGGAGATGAAGGATGCTCCTGATCTGATTGCGCTGGATGAATTGGTATGGAATGAAGGAACGGCCCCCGCGTCGCTGTCATGGAAGTCACGTGGGGAATTTTTGCGCAATACGCCTCCCGGCTCTCAACTGGTTGCTATCGAACAGGGAGTGCTTTGTGGTTATATCGGATTTCGTTCTCCAACGCTGTTGGCTAGTAATTGTCATGTGTTGGAAATAAATATAGCCGTGCATCCGGCCTATCACCGCAAAGGTATTGGGACGACGCTTATGAACGCCATGAAGGATATTGCAGCCGCTGAGGGCATTCGCAAATTAAGCTTGCGGGTACTCTCGTGCAACACGGAGGCCCTTATGTTTTATGAAAAATGCGGTTTTTCGATCGAAGGACGTTTGCATGAGGAGTTTTACATAGCGGGCCAATTCGTGGACGATGTGTTAATGGCTTATTTCTTAAAATAGACATGGATTCTACAGCACAATCAGCTTCTTATAGCCTCCTATAAGCCGTTCATAAGGAACAGCGCCGCAGACCCTAAACGGATTGCGGCGCTGTTTTATGATGCAAGGTTACCGAAGCTGTTTCCACTCGCTCTGGAGCATGCCGTACACAGCATGGTTCATATAGCCGTCGGGCAGCAGTTCCGCTTCGCGGATAATACCTTCGAGCACGAAGCCCAGACGTTCCGGGATACCCCGGCTACGGCGGTTGGTGGTGGCGCAGCGGATTTCGATCCGGTGCAGGTCCAGCTCTATCAGCGCATATTCGATGAATACGCGGCATGCGCTGGTCATGAAGCCTTGTCCTTCGTAACCGTGTCCAAGCCAGTATCCAATACTGACCGAACGGTGAGTCCAATTGATTTCATGAAAGCTGATGATACCAGCCAACTCATTATCCAACCAGATTCCGGCGGTCACGCTGCCGTTCTCTACGGCTTGCTTCAAGGCGCTCTGCACGAACTGCTCTGTGTGGCTGATTTCCGTGGTGGAATCCACCCATGGAAGCCACTGACGCAGGCGATCACGGGACATTTCAATCAACTCAAACAGAGGCTGCACATGCTCTTTGGTGAGCGGACGAAGGACTGTGCGTTCGTCCAACGCGTATGTAAACATGACGGATCCTCTCCCCTCTTTCACTCGGAAAATCGCTAAACCAGCCAGTCTAGCATTTAATCCCATGCTACCTTATTCTGCGAGAGTCGTCAAAACGGAGAGGAAGCCGCAAACTCAATAGGTCCCACCCGGAACTGTCCATGCTCATATACATATTTCAGTTCCAAATCTCCTACAAATTCGGTCGGGGACACGCTGCCGGATACGGTAGCGCGCAGAGGAGGCTGTTCGGCATCATACATGACGACAGAGCTGAAATCGAGACGATCTGTAAAATGGGCTGGATCATCGTAAAACGCCGATGCTTTGGGGTCGAGCGTGTGTGTGATGCCATCAATCGTGACTGCAATATGCACCTGCTGGTTGTGGTCACGCAGTTCCACACTGCTGTGGACGCGCCGGGAGACGGCATCTGCCGCCGATTCAACCGCATACTCGTCCATGGTCTGGGCGTTGACAATATGAAGTTCTTGCAATTCGACACCCGTGCCTGAAGCGCGGGTCAGGATGACCACGGCTTCGCGAATGCCATCGCCGTTTACATCCGAGTAGTACAACTGCGGTGCGGTGGCGATATCTGCCGAGCCTGACCATGCGAATGTACGGCGCTGCTGGCCGATTTCCAGCATGGCTGTGCGGAATAGCCCCTGAGAAGGCGGCTCCTCAACATATAATTTAACAGATGAGTCTTCAGGGGCGACGGCTAACGGAGGAGATTGTACGGTTTCGGGCATCGGGTCCGGTGAAGGATAACCGGAAATCATGCCGGAGGATGACGACAGCATGGACAGCAGGATCACGATGAGTAGCTTAAACACGGGTGGGTTCTCCTTTTCCGGGTAATAAAAGATATATACACTATAACGAATTTATTTGTCAGAAATGTTAACTCTTTTTCATAACTTGTTACTTTTTTGAATGAAGAGGGCATAAGGTCTTTCATTTTATTGAGTTATGCGGTGTGAAAGGGTATATTTAAGGGAACAGATTTTGTACAGATTACACGGAAGAAAGGTTGATTAGCGTGGAGAAGCCGATCACTCCCCCCAATTTTATTAAGAGTGTCATTGAAGAGGATTTACGTACGGGTAAGGTAAAGAAAGTTGTTACACGCTTTCCACCAGAGCCGAATGGATATTTGCATATTGGACATGCCAAAGCCATCTGGATCAATTTCTCGTTGGGAGATGAATTCGGAGGACGCACCAACCTGCGTTTTGACGATACGAATCCAGCGAAGGAAGACACGGAATACGTAAACTCCATTCAGGAGGACGTGAAGTGGCTCGGTTATGAATGGGAGGAAAAACATTTTGCCTCCAACTATTTTGACGAAATGTACAACCGCGCCGTTCTGCTGATCCAAAAGGGTAAAGCCTACGTAGACGATCAAAGCGCGGACCAAATCCGCGAAACTCGTGGCACACTGACCGAACCGGGGCAAAACAGTCCTTACCGTGAACGTAGCGTGGAGGAGAATTTCAAGCTGTTCGAAGAAATGCGTGCAGGTAAATATCCAAACGGTGAAAAGGTGCTGCGTGCTAAAATTGATATGGCTTCGCCGAACATTAATTTGCGCGATCCGGTGATTTACCGTATTTCGCATACCGAGCATCACAACACAGGTGACAAATGGTGCATCTACCCAATGTATTCCTACGCTCATCCGCTGGAGGATGCCATCGAGGGTGTAACGCACTCGCTCTGTTCGCTGGAGTTTGAGGATCAGCGCCCGCTGTACGATTGGGTTGTAACTGAATGCGAGATGGAAAAGGTACCGCACCAATACGAATTTGGACGGCTGAACCTGGCTCAAACCGTAACTAGCAAGCGTAAGCTCAAGCTTCTGGTAGATGAGAAGCACGTAGATGGCTGGGATGATCCACGTATGCCGACGATTTCCGGTTTGCGCCGCCGTGGCTATACGCCGGAAGCGATCCGCAGCTTTGTATATGAGACGGGCATTTCCAAAGCCTACGGCGTGATCGACCTGCAAGTGCTGGAGCATTTTGCACGTGAGGACTTGAAGCTACAGGCACCTCGTACAATGGCGGTCATTGATCCGTTGAAGGTGGTCATTACGAACTATCCTGAAGGACAGGTTGAAATGCTGGAGGCGGAAAACAATACGGAAAATCCGGAGCTGGGTACACGCCAAATTCCGTTTTCGCGTGAGATTTATATCGAGCGTGAGGATTTCATGGAGAATCCGCCAAGCAAATACTTCCGCCTGTTCCCTGGCAATGAAGTACGCCTCAAGCATGCTTATTTCATCAAATGTAACGATGTCATTAAAGATGCGGACGGTCATGTAACGGAAATCCATTGTACCTACGATATAGAAACCAAGAGTGGATCCGGCTTTACCGGACGCAAAGTGAAAGGCACAATCCATTGGGTGGAGGCTACTCAGGCCGTTCCTGCTGAATTCCGCCTGTATGAGCCTTTGATTAACGCAGAAGACCCGGAAGTGATTGAAGAGGATGCAACGGAAAAAACCTTCCTCGACCAATTGAACCCTAACTCTCTGGAAATTGCCCATGGCTTTGTCGAGCCGAATATGAAAGAAGCACAATCGCAGGACAAGTTCCAATTTTTCCGTCATGGTTATTTCAGTGTCGATCCGAAGCTTTCCAAGCCGGGTGAGCCTGTATTCAACCGTGTGGTGTCACTGAAAAGCTCTTTCCAATTGCCTAAGCAATAGGTTATTGGAAGCGTGGGATGGACGGTAGCTTTGTGCGACCAAGCCCAAAAAAGGAGTCTGCCATCGGCAGACTCCTTTACTTGTACGTCCAGCATAGGCTCTATCTATCATGATAATTGATGGTATCCAGACATTCCCCTGTCCGTAACGGGCAAGCAAGAGAAGAAAAGGGTGTCACGTCCCACCGATGTCGTTAAGGGGCTTCTTCTTCTCGTTTGTGTTCATCGGCATGACAGGGCTGATAACCGTTCTTGTACAGCATGTACCACATGATGGCGAATCCCGCAAAGCCGAGCAAGGCGAAGAAAACACCTGCATTATACATCATTTCGCCACCGAAATTCTGGAACAGCCAGCCTCCTGCAAAGCCTGCTACAATGCCAGATATCCCGCTCCATGTCAACGTATATACGGCCTGTCCGGATGAGCGGTAAGCTATCGGTGTGAACAGGACGGTCAACTGGGTGCCTACATAGAAATATCCACCGAAGGTGACGCAATGAAGTGTCTGAATGAACACGATCTGAATCGGGTCTGTGGCCAAGGCCATGAGCTCCCAACGTAGAGCAAACAGCAAACTGACAAGGGCCAGACAGCCGAACATCACCGTCATTTTTTTCTTTAAAAAGCGGTCAAACAGCAAAAAAACAATAATTTCGAATACCGATGACATAAAGACGGCGAAACCCAGCATCAACTTGGACCCGCCCAACTCGGTGATGTACAGGGACATAAAGGCGCTGTTGATCGAATTCGGAATGGATACCAAGATACCCAACAAAATGAAAGATATAAAGTATCCGTTCATTAAAATACTGCCAAAGCCACGCAAATGAATGGTTGCCGTTTCAACGCTGCCTTTTAGCGGTGGAATCGCTAGGATACAGATCAGGGCAGCCAGAAGCAACACCGTAAAGATGGTCGATATACTGGATAACCCCGTTTGGTCAATGATCAGGCCAGCTACTGCCGCCGTCACAGCCCAGCCGAAGGAGCCCCATATGCGGAAGGAACCGAATTTACGGTCCGTGCCCTCGATGTAGCTGAGAATGAGACTGTTACTTTGGGCGAACAAAGGACTTTGGAAAAAATAAAAACCGATCATCGACACATAAATCATGACATACGTATGGATATGAAATAAAGCTTGCAGTAAAAGCAATGTACCTGCAATCATAAACAGCGAAATACGACGGAGGTTACGGCTCCGGTCACTGGTATAGCCCCAGAAAGGGTTCGCCAATACCGATACAAAAGGCCCAATCGCCATCAGGCTCCCGATCTCAAACTTGTCCATGCCGATCTCTTGCAGATACAACGGGAAGAAGCTGGAGAAAATGACCATGGCTCCATACAGAAAAAAATTGTACAGCTTTAAGGAGTATAGAGGAGTCTCTTGAATTTCTCTATTTTGCAAGACAAGCCATTCCTTTCTTAGCCCGGTAGAGATTAAAGCATAGGATGCCGATCTATGGGAAGGTTCTCTATCCAATGTATCATGTGTTGAAAGGGTTAACAAACCAATAAATTAACAATTATGTAAAATTAAAATTCGCCCAATAGTTCAAGGGTTATTTGTGAATTTATTTCATTGAGAAAAGGGGATGTGGTTGTGAATGTGACTGGTATTATTGTTGCTGGAGGACGCTCCAGCCGGATGGGACAGGATAAGGCGCTGCTTGAAATTCAAGGAGTTACTATGCTCGAACGGACGGCTGCCGCTTTAGAGCAGGTGACCGAGCGGGTTATTGTCGTCACTCATGACAGCCAAGGGTATGGGCCGATTGGTTTGGAAAATGTGCCTGATATATATCCAGGTAGGGGGCCTCTGAGTGGCATCCACGCAGGACTGTCTGCTTCTAGAACGGAGTGGAGCATCATTGTCGCCTGTGATATGCCTTTTGTACAGCCAGAGGTGCTGCATGTCCTGCTCGCTGTAACTGAGAAGTGGACAAAATTGCTAGGAACGACAAAACCAGCAGGGCAAGCTGTAATCTCTTCTGTGAACGGACGTATACACCCTTTGCTGGCTGTGTACCATCAGAGTGTGCTGCCGTCTGCCGAGGAATGTTTGCGCAGTGGACGACTTCGTCTCACTGATTGGTTGAACAAGCTGAACGTTCGTTATGCGACGGAAGAGGATCTGCCGGGGGTGAGTGAAGACATGTGGCATAAGGCCGCGTTCAACATGAACAATCCGCAGGATTACCAGCTTGCTATAGAGCAGTTGAAGCATAGCGTACAACAGAACATGCAGAGCGTGAGGAACTTAAAGGAAATACGGGGAGATTAGGATCGTACAGGCTTCCTGTTCGAGAACGGTTTGAAAGAGAAACTACCAGAGGGAATAGGATGGAATGAATTTGGAGGAATATATTTATGCTAGAAGCTATTATCCATTATCCATGCCGTTTTACTGGTATTAGGGCTGATTTTTGTAGAGAAGCGAAGGAGGTCACCGATTTATTTCGCATCAGCGGGGAATTTAATTATCTCATCAAGGTACAAACCGCGTCGGTAGAGAAAGTTGCAGAGTTTCAGGATTCACTGGTAAAATTAGGTCCTTCGAAGTCACATATTTGTATGAAAAACATACTGAAAAACAGGGTTTTACTATAATTTAGTCAAAAAAGGAAATTCAAAGTATCCAATATTCGGAATATCGAATAGAAGAATGTTTGGATTGGATGAAAAAAAGTGACGCCGATTACAACAGCGTCACTGTAATGCCTTGCTCCAGACGTTGCACGTCCTGGAGCCCGATCTTTCCGGCCATGGCGTGCAACGCCGCCGCCGTGCCGCAGGCCGCTCCCCGCCGTAGCATGGCCGGGAGCTCCAGCCCCGCCACCGCGCCGGTGACCAGTCCGGCGACCATGGCGTCACCGCTGCCGAGCGCGCTGACAATGTCCGCGTTCGGCAGGCTCACGCGGTAACGCGCATCGCGCGTCACCGCCAGCGCTCCGCGCGCGCCGAGCGAGATGACGGCCAACTGCGTTCCGGCCTCAAGCAGCTGCGCTGCCGCCGCTTCAGCGGCATCCGCGCGCGCGGCGTCGATGCCGGCGAAACGGGCGGCTTCGTCCTCGTTAGGCTTCACGAGGTCGGGCCTTCCGCGCAGCCCCAAGCGCAGCGCCTCGCCGCTCGCGTCCAGCGCCACTCGCGCGCCGCGCGCCTTCGCCAGCGTACATAGCTCGGCGTACAGATCCGGCGGACAGCCCGGAGGCAGGCTGCCCGAGAACACGACCCAAGCCGAGTCTGCGGCAAGGGTGGTGATTTTGCGCCGTAGCGCGTCCAACTCAAGCGGTCCAATGGTCGGGCCGCTTTCGATCAGCTCAGTCTGCGTGCGCGTGGACGGGTCGAGCACGGTAATGGCGAGACGGGTTTCCCCGTGCGCCGTTTCGATGAAATCGGCGCTTACGCCTTCCGCGCTCAACCCGTCGATGAGCAGTCGCCCGGTGTGTCCGGCGGCAAACCCAGTCGCCCGCACAGGCTCGCCCAAAGTACGAATGACGCGGGCGGCATTCACGCCTTTGCCGCCTGGCACCGTCAGGCCGCCCTCGATCCGGTGGACTGCATTCAGACCGAAGCCTGCAACCGTGTAGATTTTATCCACAGCCGCGTTAAGCGTTACGGTGGTAATCACAAGGCATAACTCCTTTAAGAAATCAGCTTTAATCCCAGTGCTGCGGCGAGAATCATGGCGATAAACAACACACGCAATACACTTTTTTGTTCACCATATAAGAACATGCCCGTAATCGTGCTGCCGACCGTTCCGATGCCTGTCCACACCGCGTAGGAAGTTCCCATAGGCAAGCTCTTCATTGCGTAGGTGAGCAACGAGAAGCTAATGACAAAAGATAGAACCATGAGCATGAATGCCTTCCAGCTCTTGTCGACCGTAACTCCTTTCATGCCGATGACTCCAAACACTTCCGAGCATCCCGCGATAACCAATGCAATCCAAGCCATTATGCGCCATTCCCTTCCTGAGCATCACGGTCAGTAACCAATTTCAGGCCGACCACGCCTGCCAGCAAAAGGGCGATTAACAGCGTTTTGGACCATTGGAACGATTCCCCGAACAGCAGCATTTCACTTACAACGGTCCCGCCTGTTCCAAGTCCGGTAAATACAGCGTACACCGTGCCTACGGGCAAACGGCTGGCCGCTTTCATGATCAAATAAAAGCTGGCTATCATAGCCAGCACGGTTACAATCCAGGCGAGTGCGGAATCTGCGTGCTTCAGACCCGAGACCCATACGACCTCAATAAGGCCACCCATAAAAACATAAATCCAACTGCGATTCATGATGAGCGTTCTCCTTTGAATATAGATTAGTTGTAAATGAATCGCTCGTTACGTTCTTGTTCTTTCCCGCTTCCTGAGGCGGGGTTAACGTAATTCCACGCCAAAAAATAGGCCACGCAGCGTATGTTCCAGCGGCTCATCTCTGCGATCCGAGAAATATGTAAAGATGCGTAAAGTCTGCTTATGATAAGCGTAATTCACTACCTGCAAAAACAGATCGTCCTTGCTGTACCTAACGTTCGTTAGCTTATCCTCTCATGAAAAAAAGTAAGTGTCAATCCGGCTTTATCCGGTTTTGTTTTGAGTTTTTCCCCGGATTCTTTTTTCTTCATGAGCCTTAACAAAAAAGTGGGAAGAAATAAGGTGCTCATGTACAATATATAATGAAGACGTCTATTTTTTAGCGATGAATCATCTAGTTCATATATAGTGTCTGTTTCTTGCTGTTTGATGAGGATGCAGTCCATTGGAAATGAGGTAAATTATGAGGCGAAGCTTACTGGCTGTGTTAATTGCGGCTATGGTTTTTGTAATTTATTATTTTGGTTTATTTAATTACATCGGCAGAAATGAAGGAACGGTTATCAGTATTTTCTCCACGCTGACGGTCATTTCCATCAGTCTGATTATTTTTACAGAGAATCGGAATCCCTCCACTACGATGTCCTGGATTTTGCTGCTGGCCTTGCTGCCGGTGGTTGGACTTCCTCTTTATTTTTTGTTCGGGCAAAATGTGTTCAAACGCCGCAAGTATGACAAAAAGGCATTGCGTGACCAGCAGGCTTATGAGCGTATTGAGAAGGATGCCATGCATGTCAAACGGGACTTGACCTGCTTTACAGATGAGCAGCAGCAGTTGATGCGTTTGGCGCGCAGGCTGGCCCGTTCCCCCATTTATTTTGCGGCTGAAACCCAAATTTTGAACAACGGAGATGAAACCTTCTCCACACTATTGGCGGAACTGCGCAAGGCAGAGCATCATATCCACATGGAATACTACATTTTCCGGTCGGATGATATCGGCACCAGCATTCAGAAAATCTTGATCGAAAAGGCCAAAGCTGGCGTCAAGGTGCGGTTTATGTACGATGCGGTGGGCAGCATTCAGCTGTCGAAGGCTTTTTTGAAGGAAATGCGGGATGCGGGGGTAGAAGTCGTCGCTTATGGCGGCGCACGGATCTTGTTCTTTTCCAGCCGAGTAAACTACCGCAATCACCGTAAAATTGTGGTTATCGACGGCAATATTGGATTGATCGGTGGTCTGAATGTAGGGGATGAGTATCTCAGCCGCAACAAAGCCTACGGATTTTGGCGTGACACACACATGATTGTGAAGGGCGAGGCTGTGCGGACGCTGCAACTTATATTTTTGCAGGACTGGCTTCATATGACGGGTGAATCGGTGCTGGATAAGGAATATCTGTCCCCCCAAATCGAGCCCATTACGGACGGAGGCGTGCAGATTATTGCCAGCGGCCCGGATAATGAGCGGAGAGTGCTCAAAAATCTGTTCTTCTCCATGATCACATCTGCCCGCAAATCGGTATGGATTGCCACGCCTTACTTTATCCCGGATGAAGATATTTTGACCGCGCTGCGGATGGCGGCTCTGTCCGGTTTGGACGTGCGGATTTTGTTTCCTGCGAAACCCGATAAGTGGCTGCCGTTCCTTGCGTCCCATTCATACTTCCAAACGTTGCTGGAGGTTGGGGTCAAGGTATATGAGTATGAAAAAGGCTTTCTCCACTCCAAGCTTCTCATTATTGACGGAGAGGTTGCGACCATCGGGACGGCTAATATGGATATGCGTAGCTTCCACCTGAATTTTGAAGTCAACGCTCTGTTGATTCGCACGCATAGTGTACAGCAGATGGTGGCGAATTACGAGCGAGATTTGCAGTCTGCCAGCCTGATCGTACGCGAGGAATTTATGAGAAAGCGTCTGTTAAAGCGTTTGATGGAATCACTCGCCCGGTTGCTTTCGCCACTGCTGTAGGTTGAATGAATAAAGCAAGCACGCTACAGTGCCCAGACAGCAACCTGTCGGGTCAGCTTGCTGTCTGCCGGAGCGGACACCCATAATTCAATTTCCAACATGCAGTTTATGATGGAATTTTTCTATTGTTTAAGGACATATGTCCTTTATGGTGAGACTAACCTATACTTTAATAAATATAGAAAAGTCACATAGATAGGGAGAATAACGATTCATGAGAGGAATTTTGTTTGCTTTTCTGGGAGGTGCTTGTATTACGCTGCAAGGGGTGGCGAATACACGGATTAGTCAGGATATCGGTACATGGCAGGCGGCTACGGTTACTCAGTTGACGGGTGTCATTTTGGCGGCATTGGTCTGGATGTTTACACGAGATGGCAGTTTGGCAGAGATGAAGCAGGTGAAGCCCATGTATCTCTGGGGCGGAGCTTTTGCAGCTATCATTATATTCAGCGAAGTGACCGCTATTCATCATATTGGGATTACGTTCACGATCTCGGCGCTGTTGATTGCCCAGTTGTGTCTGACCTTCCTGGTTGATATAAACGGATGGTTCGGTGTAGTGAAGCAGAAGATGAAGCTCCCGCAATTTATAGGCATTAGTATGATGATCGCGGGTGTGATCATTTTAAAGCTCTAAATAGAGCTTCATTCGGAAAAGGAACCCAGAACGTAGAAAACGAAGGTGAGCCCAAGCATGAAAGAAATTCAGGATCAAGAGCAATTGAAGCATTTTTTACAATTGCATCAGTTAGAATCCATACTACATGAGCCGCTACGGCCTTATTTGTCACTGCATCGTTTGGAGCAAGGGGAAAAGCTATGCTCACAAGGGGATTCCATTGAATATCTGTACATATTGGTACAGGGAAAGGTCAAGATTTATACCAGTTCAACGGAGGGCAAAACACTGGTTCTCTGCTTCAAAACACCGATTGAGATCATAGGAGATGTTGAATATATTCGCAGCAGCAACGTGATCAATACGGTGGAGGCTGTGTCTCCTATATATGTAATCGGTATTCACCACCAGTGGATGAATAAATATGGCAAAGACTACGCTCCAATGCTGCAATTTTTGCTGGATATCGTTACTCGGAAGTTTTGCATGGATTCCGACTTCTCCAGCTTTAACTTAATGTATCCTGTGGAAGTCAGGCTGGCCAGTTACCTGATATCCATTTCTTTTGACGAGGGTGATGCTTCTTTCCATGAGGAACTGCGGGCATCCAGTCTCGTAGATGTGGCGAATTTAATCGGAACCAGCTATAGGCATCTCAACCGTGTGATACGCAAGATGAGTGCAGATGGATTGGTGGAACGAGCACGGGGCTATATTGTAATTCGTGACAGAGAAGGTTTGGGCCAACTGGCAGGCCATAATATTTATGAAGCATAATCATTCATAAAAGAATTAGTGGGGGAGACCTGGAAACCATGCTATTAGGAATTATACTGGCTGTTATCGCAGGGGCCTTTGTCAGCCTGCAAACGATATTCAATAATAAGGTGAACGAACGAACAGGTTCATGGGCCACAACCACACTTGTGCTGGGAACGGGATTTTTGGCCTCCTTGCTCGGCAGTCTTCTTTTTGCAGGGAAAAATACATTTACGTTACAGCATATGCAGCCGTGGTACTGGTTTAGCGGAATGATTGGTGTCGGCGTGGTGTTCTGTCTAGTACAAGGAGTGAAGCTTCTTGGCCCGACTTATGCGATCTCTATCGTGTTAACGGCACAATTGAGTACTGCTTTGCTGTGGGATTCGTTAGGGTGGCTGGGACTGGAAAAGATTCCGTTCACCTTCACCAAGCTGATCGGTGTGCTGGTCATTATCGGCGGTATTCTGATATTCAAGTTTGACAACGGGCGTACGAACGAGCAGCAGGGAAGCATTTCACATGTGCCTGATCCGATGAAGGGATAAAGGGCGTTATGATGATCCTTATCTTGACAGGGTAAGGGTCATGGGTTCGATCCCCATCCGTCCTATACGTCAAAAGCCTTGATACTCAAGGTTTTTTTTGTTTGTTTAGGAATGAATCAAGATCTTATTGCAAAGGCTTCAAAGCCCTAACCTCATCTTCCGATAATCCAGATGCTTCAACGATCACAGGAATGTTAATACCAAGGGCAAGAAGCTTTCTCGCAACCTCAACTTTGCCTTCATTTCTCGCTCCTTCGATCATTGAAGCTTCATCGTGAAGGAATTTTTGCCGTGCCGCATACTGCCTTCGTGCTTCTTCATTCTGACTCAGAAACTCCAGCGTATCCATCGCTTTTTTTAATACAGGCTCTTTCATCGTCAGCACCTCCCATTTGGATTGATCCGTTCCTTTGAGAAATAACAGCCAGTTGACAAGTCCACCCTCTTCCATGGAAACAGCTTGCTCATCCAGCTTGGGTAATTCCAGAAAGTGAACTTCAATATCGTCCATCAGCGAAATCCCGGTGTGATCACTCTCGTAAATGAAATACATTGTGATATAAGTCATTGGGCAAAAAGGAGTAATTTAAAATGTTGACTCCAATAGAACAACGTTCTTTTTTCGGTATCGTACTTATTAAAAAGCTGCATCTCCACATTGATAATTTCACCTTCTGTCGTTCTGGCACGAATGTCCAAGATCGACTGCTTGTCGCGTGGAGAATCTTTATCCGTGTAAGGATTGAGCAAGATGATCTCACGAAGAGGCGTTTTCCCAGCTTCTGCAAATGTTCGATTCAAAAAAGCCAACAGAACATCCCGATTCTCTTCACTGCCAAAAATACGTTTAAACAAAAAATCATTCCGTGGATTAAGCAGCTTCATGAATGATCAACTCTGTTTTCTTTGTTATATCATTATCACTGTTTGTTGCGTAAGCCAAACGTAAATACTCCAACCATTCTTTACCTCCAGAAGAGAAAACATAAATAGACCAAAGTTTGGTCGGGTCACACATTTATTATTCAGATACTTATAATTTCACGCCTGTTGGATATCCATAATAAGTGGTTTAATTAATACCATTAGAGACACGATTGAGAAGAACATGCTGAATCTGAATCAGCCACATGTTTGGGCCACGTCGTTTGAGCAGCATCAAATAGCCATTTGAGCAGGACATAGACAATGAGCGCGCAGAAGAATTTGCGAGCTTTGTCTTCATACCTCACCTCCTCAGTAACCAGAGAAAGGAAAGTGTATATGGCCACGAATAAAGAGAATATGTTAGAAGGCAAATTATATATGGCTGGCGGAAAAGAATTGGCAAAGGATAGCAAGAAATCGAGAATGCTTACCCGCTTATTATACAGCTGGGCATCCGATAGATTCAGATGTGCGTAACACCTTGCTGGAATTTGGTAAACCGATAACGATTGGGAACAATGTATGGATTGGCGCAAATACCGTAATCACTCCAGGTGTAAATATTGGGAATAATGTAGTTATTGGAGCGGGATCTATCGTTACCAAAGACATTCCTGATGATGTGGTTGCCGTAGGAAATCCATGCAATGTGTTAAGGGAAATTACAGACGAAGACAGACGGTACTGGGAAAAGCAAAAAAATGATTATTACGAAAACATTGAGGACTAAGTTACAAACAAAATTCAACTGAACGGTTTATATAAGCAGAGGAAAGGCTCGCGATTGTGTATATATTTTTCCATCCATGTTACAATGAAGGTATCTAAATAATTGCCTGAAATCATACATAAATAGATCGGTTACCTTGTGCGGGAGCGGTCTTATTTGTGTTTTCAGACCAATGTAAATACATGAAGTGACCTGAATGAGGTGGAACATAGATGAGTAATGTGGACAATAAACCTGAAGTACCTGAGAGTTCTGGCAGATCCGGCTCTTTGCTGCCTGCTGCACAGACAGGTGAACGGAAGATCGAGCATGTCCGCGTTTGTTTGCAAGAGGACGTGGCAGGTCAAGGCATCACGAATGGGCTGGAGCGCTATGCCTTTAAACACTGTGCGCTGCCTGAGCTGCATTTTGATGAGGTGCGTCTGGACACTACTTTTCTGGGACGTGCTGTGCGAACGCCGCTGCTGGTTAGCTCCATGACAGGCGGCAGCGCCGAGACGGGAGCGATTAATGAGCGCTTGGCAGAAACAGCAGAGAAACGTGGCTGGGCGCTAGGGGTAGGCTCGGTGCGGGCTGCGGTGGAAAAAGAAGAACTGGCTCCGACCTTTGCGGTTCGCCGTCTGGCACCGAGTATTCCGATCCTTGCCAATCTGGGAGCGGTGCAGTTGAACTACGGATTTGGCGTGGACGACTGTCGCCGTGCGGTGGAGATTGCCGGAGCGGACATGCTGGTACTGCATTTGAACGGATTGCAGGAGGTTTTCCAACCCGAAGGGAATCTGGATTTTAGCGGATTGTTTGGACGCATTGAAGAGCTGTGCCGCCAGCTTTCAGTGCCCGTAGGAGTGAAGGAAGTAGGCTGGGGCATAGATGGCGAGATAGCTTCGAGATTGTATGATGCGGGGGCAGCCTTTATTGATGTCGCTGGCGCAGGCGGAACAAGCTGGAGTCAGGTGGAAAAATTCCGCAATTCTGATCCTGTACGCCGTGCAGCGGCGGAAGCATTTGCGGATTGGGGAAACTCCACCGCTGATTGTATCGTAGAAGTTAGGGCGGCCCAGCCGAATGGCGCAGTGGTTGGCAGTGGCGGACTGAGAGACGGTGTTGATGCAGCCAAGGCACTTGCCTTGGGCGCTGATATGGCGGGTTTCGGACGGTCGCTGCTTGGATCGGCGGTCGCCTCCACAGAGGCGCTGGAAGCGCGGCTGGAGCAGGTGGAGCTGGAACTGCGAACAGTCATGTTCGGAATTGGAGTAGCCAGGATTAGGGGACTTAAAGACACGACTCGATTGAGAAGGAAGGCGAACGCATGAGCAGCATTATAACCTTGGTACCGATGGACGCAGAGCAATATGAACGGTTTGAGCAGCGCTCACTCGCGGACTACGCGGATGAAAAAATCCAGGCAGGCACATGGACGGTGGAAGAAGCGCCGGAACGCGCAGCAGAAAGCTTTGCCCGATACCTGCCGCAGAGACTGGAAACTCCCCATGCTCACCTTTACATGCTGATGTATTCGGATACGGATGATGTGGAGAGCCAAGAGGAAGCGGGCTATATCTGGTTCAATATTACGAAGGGCGCACAAGGAAAAGAAGCTTTTCTACTGGATATTCTCGTCTACGATTCATATCAGGGGCGGGGGCTGGGTACGCTGGCGATGGGAGCTTTGGAACAGGAAGCTCGCAGGCTGGGAGTTGTCCGCATCGGTTTGCATGTATTTGGGCATAATGGGCGGGCTTTGCATGTGTATCGCAAGTCCGGCTATCGGGTTACGGATATTCAGATGAGCAAAGAGATTTAAATGAGGATGTAGAGGATGTAGCAAAATCCTGAAAGTCACAGCCGTATGCTTGCCGCATGTATAGGTTCTCATATATAATGTGGGTTGGTAAACTAACGGATGGCATAACGCACATTTTATATAAACGGGAGTTGTTCTGATTATGGCTTTAAAAGCGGGGATCGTGGGTCTGCCGAACGTCGGCAAATCAACACTGTTTAACGCAATAACGCAGGCGGGTGCGGAATCCGCAAACTATCCATTTTGTACGATTGACCCGAATGTGGGTGTCGTTGAAGTACCGGACGAGCGGCTGGATAAGCTCACTGAACTGGTTGTGCCTAACAAAACGGTGCCGACGGCTTTTGAATTTGTTGATATTGCAGGCCTTGTACGCGGCGCGAGCAAGGGCGAGGGTTTGGGTAACAAGTTTCTGGCTCATATTCGTGAAGTGGATGCGATTGTACATGTGGTGCGTTGTTTTGAAGATGAGAACATTACCCATGTGGACGGCAAAATCGACCCGATCAGTGACATCCAGACCATTAATCTGGAACTGATTCTGGCGGATATCGAAAGCGTAGACAAGCGCATTGAGCGTTCCCGCAAAAACATGAAGGGTGGCAACAAGCAATACACCCAGGAAGTTGAAGTGCTGGAGCGGATCAAGGAATCACTGTATGCTGATAAGCCTGCGCGCAGCGTGGAATTGTCGGATGAAGAACAATTGATTGTACGTGATCTTCATTTGCTTACGATGAAGCCTGTACTGTACGCAGCTAATGTCAGCGAAGACGGTGTAACGGAAGCCGACAGCAATCCATATGTGCAAAAGGTACGTGATTTTGCTGTAGCGGAAAATGCAGAAGTGGTGCCGATTAGCGCCAAAGTAGAATCTGAAATTGCCGAGCTGGAAGGCGAAGACAAGGCGATGTTCCTGGAGGAACTGGGACTGGCTGAATCCGGTCTGAATCGTCTGATCAAAGCAGCTTACCGCTTGTTGGGTCTGTATACGTATTTCACAGCAGGTGTGCAGGAAGTACGCGCATGGACCATTCACAAAGGAACTAAAGCACCGGGTGCTGCGGGCGTTATCCACACGGATTTTGAACGCGGATTTATTCGTGCCGAGGTTGTATCCTACAATGATTTGGTCGCTGCTGGCTCTATGAACGGGGCCAAGGAACGTGGTCAGCTTCGTTTGGAAGGTAAGGAATATGTGGTACAAGACGGAGACGTTATGCATTTCCGTTTTAATGTATAACATTAGGTTTGCAGAATAAAAAATTGTGCTTATTAAAGTAGTCGCTGCCTGTGTTGGGTGGCGGCTTTTTTTATTGAAAATTATCGTTGTTATTCAATTCATGAATTAGAAGTATTTTTAGTAGCTAATTAGTTAATTAGTTGGTATAATAAAGAGCTGTAGCCAGTGAATTTGAATCTGGCTTCATATTAATTTAACTGAAGAGGTGAATCGCTTGTTGGACCGATTGCAATCATTGGCGGACCGCTACGATAAACTGAGCGAACTGCTCTGCGATCCGGATGTAGCGAACGATAGCAAGAAACTTAGAGATTATTCCAAAGAACAGTCTGATTTACAGCCTGCTTATGAAGCATATACCGAATATAAAATTGTCGTTGAGGAGTTAGACGCTGCTAAAGCTATGCAGGCCGAAAAGCTGGACGACGAGATGCGTGAAATGGTGAAAATGGAGATTGATGAGCTCAGTGCCCGCAAGCGGGAGCTGGATGAGAAAATCCGCATTTTGCTGCTGCCGAAGGACCCGAATGATGATAAGAATGTGATTATCGAGATTCGTGGTGCAGCGGGTGGAGACGAAGCGGCATTGTTTGCGGCGGATCTGTACCGGATGTACACTCGTTATGCCGATACCCAAGGCTGGCGTGTAGAGCTGATGGACGCGAACATGAATGACCTCGGAGGCTTTAAAGAGGTTATTTTCCTGATTAACGGACGCGGCGCATACAGCAAAATGAAATTTGAAAGCGGAGCACACCGCGTACAGCGGATTCCGACGACGGAATCCGGCGGACGTATTCACACGTCTACATCTACGGTATCCGTTATGCCTGAGGCCGAAGAAGTGGATGTTGAAATTTCCGACAAGGATATCCGCGTAGATACGTTCTGCTCCAGCGGTGCTGGCGGTCAGTCCGTTAATACGACCAAGTCGGCGGTACGTGTAACGCATATGCCAACAGGCATCATGGCAACCTGTCAGGACGGCAAATCCCAAAACTCCAACAAGGAGAAGGCACTCCAGGTTTTGCGTGCCCGTATTTCGGATATGCTTCGTCAGGAAGAGGAAGCCAAATATGCAGGCGAGCGTAAGAGCAAAGTAGGTACCGGGGATCGCAGTGAGCGCATTCGTACCTATAACTTCCCACAAAGCCGTGTAACAGATCACCGCATCGGGCTGACCATGCACAAGCTGGATCAGGTGATGAACGGGGAGATCGAAGAAATCGTATCGGCGCTCACGATTGCAGAGCAGGCTGATTTGATGGAACAAGAGGTTTAAGTTTTGGGACACGAACGCAATCTTGTGTATCGAATGTCGCCGGAACGGAGTATGAGTATCAGAGAAGCCTTAGTTGAGGCTTCTTCTTTTTTAGGAAGCTGCGGCGTGCTGGAGCCGCAGCATAACGCCCGTCTGCTGCTGGAGCATGTGCTCAGGCTGGAAGGCACGGCGTTCTACGCTGCGCTGGGCGATCCGTTCCCAGCCTCAGGCAAAGAGGCGTGGGAAGCGGTTATAGCCCGCAAAGCAGCGGGTGAGCCAGCGCAGTATATTATCGGACGGCAGGAGTTTTATGGCCGTCCGTTCGCAGTTTCGCCGTCAGTGCTGATTCCGCGCCCTGAGACAGAATTGCTTGTCGAGGCCATACTTCAGCACGGCGACCGGCTGTGGCCGGACGGCGCTCCGCAGGCGCTCGATATCGGCGCGGGCAGCGGGGCGATTGCCGTCACGCTGGCGGCTGAGCGGCCCCGGTGGCGTGTGGCGGCGGGGGATATTTCCGCCGCAGCGTTGGAGATGGCGGCGCATAACGCCGCTGCCAACGGCGCAGCCGTGGAGCTGCGCGAAGGCGACCTCCTGGTGCCGTTCGCGGGAGAGGCGGTGGACATCCTGGTGTCTAATCCGCCGTACATCCCGGCCGCCGACATCGCAGGCTTGCAGCCGGAGGTGCGCGACCATGAGCCGCGTATGGCGCTGGATGGCGGGCCTGATGGGCTTGGCCCGTATCGAGCGATGCTGGAGCAGCTTGGGCTGCTTCAGACCCCGCCGCGGCTGATCGGGTTCGAGTTGGGCATGGGACAGGCCAGAGACGTGGCTGGACTGCTGGAGCAGGCAGGTCATTGGAATACGATTCTGATCGTTCCGGACCTTGCTGGAATCGAACGCCATGTCCTGGGCGTTGCGGAATAATGGTGCATTTTCTTTTTGCGAGTCTTTCCTTTAGAATAAGAGGAGTATGACCGAGAAACGGCTCAGGGGGAAATCATGCTTCAGAAATTGAAAAGAATTGACGGTCCGGTTATCTTCATTCTGGTTTTGCTGATGGCGATTAGTATCATAACGGTGTATAGCGCCGGTAGAGGTCCAACCAACATTGCGGAGCACGGTAACGACTACCAGAAGATGATTGGGTATTATATATTGGGTTTTGTGGCTATTTTGGGTTTAGCGTTGGTTGATTTTCGTATTTTTATTAAAAAGGCGCTGTATGTATATGGCGGTGGAATATTCCTGTTGGGTCTCGGCTTTTTTGGCGGGACGGTTAACAACTCTCAGGGCTTTTTGAAAATTGGTGGCTTGAACCTTCAGCCTGCTGAGGTGTTTAAGCTGGTGCTTATTATTTTTCTGGCTTATATGCTGATAAAGAAACGCAAGAGCAAGCTTTATTTTATACAGGATGTACTTCCAGTTGTTTTAATGAGCTTTGTCCCGTTCGCTATGGTTATGGCGCAAAATGACTTGGGTAATGCGATCGGTTATATTGTCATCGTTATTGGTATGTTGTGGATCGGTAATGTGAAGGCCTCTCATGCGTTGATCGGATTTACGATTTTTGCAGTCGCCGCAGGCGGCGGGATCAAAGCGTATATTTCTTTCCACGATGAGATTGATACCTTTATGAAGGACATTGGCCGTAGTCACTGGGTTGAGCGTCTGGACCCTTGGCTGGTACCGGAAAAAGCGACCGCGAAGGCATCTTATCATACGAAAAACGCCAAGTTGGCCATTGCCTCCGGTGGAATGATGGGCAAAGGCTTTTTGCAGGGGACTTCGGTGCAATCCGGTCGTGTGCCTTACACCTATGCGGATTCTATTTTTGTGGTCGTAGCGGAGGAATTCGGCTTTGTGGGCTCATCGGTGTTACTGCTGCTATATTTTATTTTGATTCACCGAATGATCCTGATCTCGCTGGAATGTCGTGACCGTGCCGGACCGTATCTTATCGTCGGCATTGTGTCCATGCTGCTGTATCAGATTTTTGAGAATATCGGCGCGTTTTTGGGCATCATGCCACTAACGGGAATTACGCTCCCTTTTATAAGCTATGGGGGGACGTCATTGCTCATTAACATGACTAGTATTGGCTTGGTTATGAGTATCAAGGTACACGGTCAGGAGTTGGAGGACGATCTGCCACAGCCATACCGAATGAACTTGACGATGGAGAAAAAAGCTTAATGCCATGCTTCTAAATGGATACCATCTGATATTTAGGTGAGAAAAAATAGTGAGATACAAAGGGTCCAGATTGTGAAATCTGGGCTTTTTCGCATTCGGGGGTAACTCTGTAGCTTCGGCCCAGATCTATGTGCTCGATGTAGGGTGTATTGGGTATTTTTAAAATGATCTTGAACATTTTACGAGATTCATAGGTTTAGCCTCTCCCAAACCGGATAGACTGATAGACATGATAGAGTTTGGGGGGATTGGGATGAGAAGCTGGACCAAGCAAGCTGCAATGATACTATTTTGTGTTTCGATATTAATGATGTCGTGGGAAGGTCAAAAAACAGATGCCGCCATGACACCAGGGGCAAGAGGGCCTGTAGGGGCAGGGATGGCAACGACAGGAGCGGGCGTCATTCCTCATGATTCCATCCGATTGCGTATTTTGGCCAACTCGGATCGCCCGGAGGATCAGCTGGTAAAACGTGAAATAAGGGATTCCATCGTACAACAGATGAGTGCGTGGGTGGGCAAGCTGGAAAACCCGCAAAGTTTGGAGCAAGCCAGAGTGCTGATTACTGCTCATTTACCCGAAATTGACCGTTTAGTAGGCGCGGAACTGGCTCGACGGGGCATTTCATACGATCATCAGGTGGAATTGGCAAACGTACCTTTTCCGACGAAGATGTACGGTGGACTTGTCTATCCCGCAGGTAAGTATGAAGCGCTTCGGGTCACGTTGGGACAAGGTAAAGGGCAAAATTGGTGGTGCGTGCTGTTTCCTCCGTTATGCTTCATTGATGCAGGCAGCGGGGAAGCGGCGGCACAAACCGTCTCGGCAAAAGCGGACCAAGGAGGCGGACGGACGAATGCTGCTGACAAGGAGCCGGAAGTACGGTTTTTTCTATGGGATGCGTTAACGGGGTTGTGGGGATGGGTGAGTGGTCTTTTTGCCTAATCGTCGTAAGTTGTAGAAAAGAGAACAACGGGTGCATGACCCCGGTATGTTATAATGGGATATAGGGTTTACAGCTATGAGACATGGACAGATTCGGTTTAGATAAGCCGCCAAAGTAAGTTCTTTGGGGATAGAGCAAACTGAACAGGACTGTATGACAATAAGGTGTGGGATGATCTGATATGAGCGATAAATCGAATCAAATACAAGGTTTGCGCGGAGAGTCTGTGCAGAAGGAAAAATATGAGCGGGTACTGGATGAACAGGGGCTTCATGAACTAAAGCCGCCGTTGGCGGATTCCCATACGAAATGGTGGGACGTAAGAGGCTTGGTTGTTGAAGGGGAATTCTCTGGTGAAATGTCATCTGGACAAGCCCGTATTGCGGCGGAAAAAGGCATTCGTGAGGCCGCCGCGCTGCTGCAAGCAGGAGAGACGGTAGCGTTCCCTACCGAGACGGTGTACGGCTTGGGCGCGGATGCGCGCAGCACGCAAGCGGTAGAATCGGTATTCGCCGCCAAAGGGCGTCCTTCCGATAATCCGCTGATCGTGCATGTTTCCGACCCTGCCCAGTTGGACGGCATGGTAACGGAAGTGAATGATATGGCGCGGGCGCTGATGGATGCGTTCTGGCCGGGACCGCTCACGCTGGTGCTGCCCGTGATGCCGCAAGCACTGTCGCCCCGTGTGACGGCGGGGCTGAACACGGTCGGCGTGCGCATGCCGGATCATCCGGTAGCGCTGCGCCTGATCGCGGAAGCGGGCTGTCCGCTGGCTGCGCCAAGCGCCAATCGCTCGGGTAGGCCCAGTCCGACCCTTGCACAGCATGTGCGGGAGGACCTGGAGGGCCGCATCGGCGGCATTTTGGACGGAGGCCCCACGGGTGTGGGGCTGGAGTCCACGGTGGTGCAGGCTGGTGACGATGGAACCGTCACCATCCTGCGCCCCGGCGGAGTGACGGCCGAGCAGCTCGCTGCGGTCGCTCGCGCCGTCGAGCTGGACCCGGCGCTCGCCGCCGCTTCGCCCGGCGAGGACGACGACAGCCCGGCACCGCGTTCGCCGGGCATGAAGTACACGCACTACGCGCCGCGAGGCCGCTTGAGCGTAGTGCAAGGCCCGTCACCCGCTGAGGTGACGGGCTGGATTCGCGCCGCGCTGGCGGAGGCGTCCGCGCGCGGGGAGCGCACGGCGGTGCTCGCGTTCGAGGAGCATGCCGCTGGCTATGCCGGAGAGCGCGTTTACGCGCTGGGCAAGCTGGATGCGCTCCATGAGGCGGCGCAGTGCCTGTACGGCGTGCTGCGCCGCTGTGACGAGGAAGGCGTCACCTACATCTTGGCGGAAGCTTGTCCGCCGAAAGGGCTGGGAGACGCTGTCATGAATCGCCTGCTCAAAGCAGCAGGCCATCGGATCGTCCGTCTCTAGGACGATCTGGACATTTGTCCATAGATGTAGAGGCTTTAAATTGATTAGCCTTTCAGCATCATTATCCTATCACCTTATCCCGGTGCAGCCACGTTCACCGTATGCTTGTACTGTTTTGCCTCTTGTCCGCATAACGTGTACAAGAAGCGGACGGATACTGGGGGGATGGAGTATGCTGGCAGCCTCTGCCCATGCCGGGCAGATTGTAACAATTTTGGTCATGGCTGTAGCGCTGGGGATGGACGCGTTATCGTTGGGCGTAGGGATCGGTATGAAAGGGATACGCTTGCGGGACGTGCTGCGGATCAGCACGATCATTGGCTTTTTTCACATTTTGATGCCATTGCTAGGTATGTTCACAGGCCATTATATGAGTTCTTTACTGGGTCATGTAACGACCTACTTTGCAGGGGGATTACTCATCCTTTTGGGCGGGCATATGGTTTATAATTCCTTCAAGGGGGACGGAGTACAGGTGCTGGACCATCGTTCGTCCTTGGGCCTTTTGTTATTTGCGCTTGGAGTGAGCGTCGACTCCTTTTCTGTTGGGGTGTCACTTGGCATGTTCCAGAGTGATTTAGTACTGACCGTTCTGGCGTTTGGCTTTTGCGGGGGGGCGATGGCGATGCTGGGACTGCTGTTAGGCCGCAAGGTCAGCCGCAATCTGGGAGACTATGGAGAAGCGGTGGGCGGTGCCATTTTACTGGCGTTCGGCTTTATGTTTATGTTTTGATTTTGGGGCGGACAGTGTAAAATAAATACAGGATTTTGGTAATCCTCATGTTTATATATTTTTTCAACATACGGGGGTGAAGACGTTGAAACATATCTTATTCGTATGCACAGGGAACACCTGTCGCAGTCCGATGGCTGAAGGGATGCTGTGCAAGCTGGCTACTGAGCACGGGCTAGGGTTGGAAGTGCGTTCAGCGGGAGTAGCCGCGATGGAAGGCACACCCATTTCCCGACATGCAGAGGCGGTGCTACGTGACCACAATATCTTGGATCAAATCACCTCAACTCCTTTGAACGGTGGGCTTGCCGAGTGGGCACATCTGATTTTAACCTTGACCCAAGGGCATAAGCAGCACTTAATTCAGCGCTTTCCCCAAACGGTGGGCAAAGTGTTTACGCTCAAGGAATATGTGGAGGACCGGGATTCGGTGCTGAATGATGTGCAGGAGCTGGATGGCCTGTACGCCTTGCAACAACTGATGGGTTCGCTGGGTCAGGAGCTATCGGCACAGGAGCGTGAGCGGATGATTGAACTGCGTCAACGTATTTCAGGCTTTGATATTTCCGATCCGTTCGGCGGTTCGCGTGAAGATTATGATGTCACGGCTGCGGAAATCCTAACGGCGCTGCACAAGCTGGTGGACAAGCTAAAGGCTTTGTCCGAATAAAGTTTGTATCACTCATCTATTTTGTACGCGATCTGTTGATTTTCGGCGGTTAATCCGTTAAGATAAGGTGGAAAAACAAGAATCCGGTGTAACTGGCGACAAAAGTGGGAGTAACCACGATGGAGCACCGGATATACGGCCGGTCGCCTGGGCAAAAGAGCAAATCCACATAGGTTGTGGACTGCTCTTTTTTCGTATATGAGCTAGGTCCGGCCTCCAGTGGCCTTCCGTTCGGACGAATGGCCATTATTACTTCCGTATGCTGTTACTTCGAGTATCCAAACCGAGAAGGGTCCTTTAAGCGGTTCTTCCATTTTTCCTGCTCGAAATCCGATTTATCGGCTATAATATAGTCAAGATTGTGATATCAGGAGAGAGTGTGTTGAACGTGGGGCATAAGCCCGTGTCCAGTCTCTGTGGGGCTGTTCAACCAAAGGAGGTTCCAATGGTAGGACAATTGGATCATGAGGTTACGCTTAAAGCACAGACCGCTTCTGTCATGAAGGAAATAGCAGAAGCAGCCAGTCTCAAGGCTGGTCGCCTGTTAGTTATCGGCGTAAGCACCAGTGAGGTGGCGGGAAGCCGGATTGGCACGGCGGGAGCGCTCGATGTGGCGCAGCAATTGCTGGCTGGAGTGGAGTCTGTTCGCAGGGCGTACGGCTTTGATGTAGCGTTTCAATGCTGCGAGCATTTGAACCGTGCGCTAGTGCTTGAACGAGCCGTACTGGAGCGGCTGGGACTGACGGAGGTTGCCGCCGTTCCCGTTCGTACGGCAGGCGGATCTATGGCTACCGCCGCCTATCGTTCGCTGGAAGATGCCTGTCTGGCGGCGAATGTACAGGCGCATGCGGGAGTAGACATTGGCGAGACGCTGATCGGTATGCATTTGCGGCCGATTGCCGTTCCGTTTCGTCCAGGCCTTCGCTGGATTGGCGAAGCGCGTGTTACGGCGGCGTTCACTCGTCCTCCGCTCATTGGCGGACAACGAGCGGTGTATAGTCTGGAGCAAGAAGGCGGCGGAAGCTGCGACTAGCATTTGTATTTTGGCTGGGACTGCATGTTTGTACTGATCTTTTTTTTGCATTGATGATGAGGTACCCAACAGAGGAGCAGGCGTTTGCCTGTATACCTGACAATTGACCATGGAGAGGGAGTAATCAATCATGATGGAACATCTGCGTAAAAGTGACCCGGCAGTGCTGGAAGCAATGGGACTTGAACTGAAACGACAACGCCACAATATCGAGCTGATCGCATCCGAAAATATCGTCAGCGAAGCAGTAATGGAAGCAATGGGCTCTGTACTGACAAATAAATATGCTGAAGGTTATCCGAGCAAACGCTACTACGGTGGCTGTGAGCATGTAGATATCGTCGAGGACATTGCACGCGACCGTGCCAAAGAACTGTTCGGTGCAGAGCATGCTAACGTACAGGCTCACTCTGGAGCGCAAGCGAACATGGCGGTATATCTGGCAGCTCTTAAACCTGGAGATACCGTACTGGGTATGAACCTGGCGCACGGCGGTCATCTTACACACGGAAGTCCAGTTAACGCCTCCGGCTTGTTGTATAACTTTGCCGCTTACGGCGTACGTGAAGACAACTTCCGCATCGACTATGATGAAGTGCGCAAGGCAGCCTTCAAGCATCGCCCTCGTCTGATTGTAGCCGGAGCGAGCGCGTATCCGCGTACCATTGATTTTGAAGCCTTTGCCTCCATTGCCAACGATGTGGGCGCTCTGTTCATGGTCGATATGGCACATATCGCGGGTCTTGTGGCAGCGGGTGTTCATCCAAGCCCGGTTCCGCATGCTCAATTTGTAACAACAACGACACATAAAACGTTGCGTGGTCCGCGTGGAGGTTTGATTTTGACTCGCAAAGCGTGGGCGCAAGCGATTGATAAAGCGATTTTCCCAGGTATTCAAGGGGGACCGTTGATGCATGTGATCGCATCCAAAGCCGTTGCCTTGGGTGAAGCGCTCCAGCCTTCCTTTAAAACTTATGCGCAAAACGTAGTTCGCAACGCCCGGGTGCTGGCTGAGTCATTGCTGGCTGAAGGCATTAACATTGTATCCGGCGGTACGGATAATCACTTGATGCTGCTGGACACGCGTAACTTGAATATCACTGGGAAAGAAGCGGAGCATGTGCTGGATTCCGTGGGCATCACGGTCAACAAAAACTCGATTCCTTTCGACCCGACCAGTCCATTCGTTACCAGCGGAATTCGCATTGGTACACCTGCTGCAACATCCCGTGGTATGGATGAAGAGGCTATGGTCAAAATCGGTAAAATCATTGCTGAAACTCTCAAAAATCCGAAGGACGATACGGTATTGTCTAAAGCCAGCCAAGCTGTTGGCGAACTGACAGACAAATTCCCGATCTACCCAGGTATTCAATACTAATTCATCTACTTGTTTGATAAGGCTGTTTTTCTTCCGTAAGCTGGAGGGGAAACAGTCTTATTTTGATTTCTAGCGACTAAAAACTTACATTTTTAGGTAATAACCGATTGCAGTAAGGATTTGTTGCGCTTCCCTTCATAGGGTCATTCCGTTCCTGCGGGGTTGCTCATCGTGATCGAGTTGACCTTTCAGGTTCCGTGCTACTTTCTGTTCGTCAATTCCGTGGGCAAGCACTGCATCACCAAGGAGTTCAAATTCGTACCCGCTTTCAAAAGTATCACGTCCAGTGACGAGATGACAGGTGATCTGGGTGCTGAGATATCCCGGCATGTGAGTGAAGGCGAGATATGGAGGAGGAACTTTCAACGTTTCCCAAAGAGACTGAATCAGGATCTGAGCAGTAGCATGCAAGCCTATATAACGGGAGTCATTACGAAGGACGAAATGCTTCAGCAATTTCAGGGAGCGTGGGGCAATTTGAAGTATAGATAAAAGTTTGATGCTGTATCAGGACACAAAGCCTGTAGCTTGGGCAGGAAAGTCCAAAGTTCAAGGCTTTGAAGGTCAAGTGCCGTCAGAGCCTTTTTTATGAACTTTTTGTATGACAAAAGTCACTCCTGAAGTGGGCGAAGTACGCATTTTATCTGTCCTATCTTTTCTTGACAAAAGGTTGCGGTGTCAGGTGTTAAATCAATCAAGGGAATGTTATAATAAACAGGATTTACAGGCACGCATTGCATCTATGCTTATTTGGTTTGTACAAATAGGCTACATAGATCCTTTCTATAAAGGATGTTCGATATTCTGGTGCGAAAGAACGTGACGATAATAGCGGAGGGAATATATCATGGCAAAACTGGTGATTTGTGATCACCCTTTGATTCAACACAAACTTACATTTATCCGCGACGTGCGGACCAACACCAAGGATTTCCGCGAACTGGTGGATGAAGTAGCAACTTTGATGGCTTTTGAAATTACGCGAGACATCCCGCTGGAAAGCATTACGGTGCAAACACCGGTTGCTGAGACAGAAGGTAAAGTGATTTCCGGACGTATGTTGGGCCTCATTCCGATTTTACGTGCAGGCTTAGGTATGCTGGATGGCGTCGTAAAGCTGTTGCCAGCAGCAAAGGTAGGACATGTGGGACTGTTCCGTGATCCCGAGACATTGCAGCCTGTGGAATACTATACGAAGCTGCCTACAGACGTGACTGAGCGTGAATTAATCGTGATTGATCCGATGCTTGCAACAGGCGGCTCGGCGATCGCGGCTATTGATGTGTTAAAAAAGAGAGGCTGCACCCAAATTAAAATGATGAATTTGATTGCCGCTCCTGAGGGAGTCAAGGCCGTTCAGGATGTCCATCCTGATGTAGATATTTATGTTGCTGCACTGGACGAGCGTCTGGATGATCACGGCTACATTATTCCGGGTCTTGGTGACGCAGGAGACCGTCTGTACGGAACCAAGTAAACGGCCTCTGGTCATTTGGCATAATATATGGGCGTTACGGACAAGTTGTTTTTCATAGGAGAACGATTTTGGAGCCGGACGTTTATTTTGAAAAGGGGTTCAACAGAAAATGTCCAAAATCAAAGTGATGACTATTTTTGGCGTGCGTCCGGAAGCGATTAAGATGGCTCCTCTTATTTTGGAGCTTCAACGTCACCCCGAGCACATTGAGTCTGTAGTATGCGTAACGGCTCAGCATCGCCAAATGCTCGATCAGGTTCTAGAAGTATTTAATATTCACCCTGACTATGATCTGGATGTGATGAAGGATCGTCAGACGCTTAATGAAATTTCCATTCGTGTACTTCAAGGTCTGGAACCCGTGTTACGTGAGGCAAAGCCTGATATCGTGCTCGTTCACGGAGATACGCTGACGACTTTTCTGGCCAGCTATGCGGCCTTTATGCAACAGATCGAAGTAGGGCATGTGGAAGCAGGCTTGCGGACGTGGAACAAGCTTTCTCCGTACCCTGAGGAAATGAACCGTCAGTTGACAGGAGTGCTGTCTGATCTTCATTTTTCTCCTACATCTTTATCGGCTGGAAATTTGCGGAAGGAAAATAAACCTGAATCGCGAATATATGTAACAGGCAATACAGTGACTGACGTATTCCAGTATACGGTTCGCCAGGATTACGAGCATCCGGTGCTGGAATGGGCTAAAGGCAAGCGCCTGATTCTGATGACGGCACACCGTCGGGAGTCCCAGGGGGAACCACATCGCCAAATTTTTAGTGCGGTCAAACGGATTGCGGACGAGTTTGAGGATATCGCTATCGTGTATCCGGTTCATCCGAGTCCGGCTGTGAAGGAGCCTGCATTTGAGATTTTAGGCAACCATCCGCGTATTAAGCTGATCGATCCGCTGGATGTGGTGGATTTACACAATTTTTATCCGCACACTCATCTCATTCTTACCGATTCCGGTGGTCTTCAGGAGGAAGCACCTTCATTCGGCGTGCCTGTATTGGTACTGCGCGATACGACTGAAAGACCGGAAGGAATTGAAGCTGGCACACTGGAACTGGTGGGTACAAATGAAGAGAATGTCTTCAATCGAACCAAGGCTCTTTTGACGGATTCTGCTTTATATGAGTCTATGAGTCAGGCAGCAAACCCTTATGGCGATGGACAAGCATCGGTAAGAATTGTAAATGCGATTTTGCACCATTATGGTGTTCAAACCGAACGTCCTGAAGAATTTCACACAATGTTCACAGAGGGTGTTCGTACGATATAATTATTCTTTATAAGGTAAGCATACAGTTAAACTGTACGGTTACCAAGGAATACAGCAATTTTAAGATGCTTTGTCGACTGATTTTATACTTTAAGGCGCTAAAAATCTCAATTGACAAAGCATCTTATATTTAAGTAAAATGGACTGGAATTGCAGGGGTGACATGGAAAAGTGGCCAAACCTTCCAAGCAAAACAACAACCGAAATAACACCGGAAATGCCTTCAAGGCAATTGGACTGGTGAGTGCTATCGGCATTGATTTGGCGATATGCACACTGGGTGGTTTTCACGCCGGAAAGTGGTTTGACGCCAAACTGGGTGGCTCCGGAATTTGGATTGGCGTAAGCGTTCTCGCAGGCTTGGTTGTAGGCGCATTGAGTATTGCCCTTGTGATCGGAAAGGTTTTGAGGAATAACCATGAGTGAGATGACCCGAATGCAAAGAATGCTATGGATCGTAGCGCTTTTTATTATGGCTCTGTGTTTCCTGGTCTCTGTTTTCATGCCCCAACATCGTGATATTGCTCATGGACTTGTTCTGGGAACGGGAGTAAGCTGTCTTAATGTGCTGTATATGTCCTACAAAATTCGGCAGGTTGCGAGTGCGGCCGCCGATGAAGGCAAGAAGAGAGCGGTGGGCATCGGCTTGGGTGTTCGCTTAGCGACCTCTATTCTGGCAATGGGGCTGGCATTGAAATTTCCGGCCTATTTCCATGAGATCGCTGTAGCGGCAAGCTTGGTGACTGGACAATTTCTTCTTTTATTTATTGGCATCATATTCGCGCTTCAGGAAAAATGATGGCTCAACTGAGAAAGGGGTGAGAAAACATGTTGCATGAATCACCGGTTATTCAATTGGGCGGGTTCAATATTGACTTGTCCATCATTATTATGTTAGTTGTAACCTGTACGATTGTGTTTGGACTTGCCTTTGCCGCGACGCGTAATTTGTCCGTGGATAATCCCGGCAAGCTGCAAAACTTTATGGAATGGGTTGTTGAATTCGTTCAAGGACTGTTATCCAGCACAATGGATTTGAAGAAAGGGAAGCCATTCCTCACATTGGGGATAACGCTGATCATGTTCATCTTCATTGGGAATATGCTTGGGTTGCCGTTCGGAATCGTGACTAAGTTCGATAATGTGCAAAGCGCACAAGTATTTGGACATGAAATCGTTCCAGTCAAGGAAGCATTAGAACAAGCACAAGCGTCTCATCCGGGTGAACCTGCTTATGTGGGTGTCAACTGGTGGAAATCACCTACCGCAGATGCGGGTGTATCTATGGGATTGGCGGGTATGATCTTCCTATTGGTTCATTTTCTGGGGATTTTCCGTAATACTAAGGCATACTTTAAGCATTACATTCAGCCATTTCCTTTCTTTCTGCCGATTAACCTGATTGAGCAGTTCTCAAAACTGCTAACGCATGGTATGCGTCTATTTGGTAATATTTTTGCCGGCGAGGTTTTGATTAGTGTCCTGCTGAAAATGACGACGATTGGCGTTGGAGGATGGATTGCTTCCGTATTGGGGCTGGTTGTCTGGCAAGGATTCAGTATTTTTATCGGCAGCATTCAGGCATTCGTCTTTACCATTCTGACGTTTGTGTACATTTCACAAGCAATCGATACGCATGAAGAAGAGCATTAGGCAAGTTCAGTTTTCTGGTTTTTAGTTAAGTTCAGGAGTACGCTTCGCTCTTAACTGCAAATACATGTACAACACAAATACACATCTCTAAGGAGGATTTTTAAAATGGGAGTTTTGGCATATGTCGCAGCTGCAATCGCAGTAGGTCTGGGCGCGCTGGGCGCTGGTATTGGTAACGGTCTGATCGTAAGTAAAACAGTTGAAGGTATCGCTCGTCAGCCGGAAGCAAAATCCACGCTGCAAACAGTAATGTTTATCGGTGTAGGTCTGGTCGAAGCCCTGCCGATCATCGGGGTCGTTCTGGCATTCATTTTCTACGCAGCAGCTTAATTGAATGGAAACAAGGTTTGGCGGGGAAGGCCACAGCCATCCACGCCTTCTTTGTTGGTTTGAACATGAAAGGTCTAGGACTGACGTTCACCGGAAAGGAGTGACTTCAATTGCATTTTGAATGGACAAACATCGTTTTTACTGTGATTTCATTTTTGATCTTGTACTGGCTGCTGAGCCGTTATGCTTTCGGTCCCCTCTTTTCTGTCATGGAGAAGCGGCGTGAGCTTGTTTTGAAGCAAATGAATGAAGCGGCACAGACGCGCGAACAGGCTGCTGCCTATGTTGAGGAACAAAAGCAGGCTCTCCAACAGGCACGCAAAGAAGCCTACGATATTATTGAGCAGTCGAAACAAACAGGTAGCAAGCAAGCGGAGCAAATTATCTTTCAGGCTAAAGACGAAGCTGTTCGCCTGAAGGACGAAGCTGTTCGTGAGATCACCAGCGAGCGTAATAAGGCAGTTGCCGAGCTTCGCAGCGAAGTGGGCCGGGCTTCGGTACAAATCGCTTCCAAGCTGATTCAAAAAGAAATCAAGGAAGACCAAGTCCAGGGAGAGCTTGTCGACCAGTACCTTAAAGAGGTAGGAGGCAAAGCATGAGCCGGGATACGGTAGTTGCCAAACGGTATGCGAAAGCCTTGTTTGAAGTGGCAGAGCAAGAGCAAACCATTATGGAGACCGAGCAAGAGCTGCGTGCCTTTGTAGAAGCTGTCTCCGGGAATGCTGAAATCCGTAAGTTCATCGATTCTCCTAACATTACGGAAGCAGTCAAGCTTCAGGTTCTGGCTAACAGTTTTGAGGGTAAGCTGTCTGCCACGCTGATCAACACAATTAAGCTGTTGATCCTGCGCAGCAGAGCGGATTTGTTCGAATCTCTCCTCGCTGGATACCTCGATATTCAGGAGTATAAGCTAGGACTTGCCCATGCGAAGGTGTATTCCACTTATGCGCTCAGTGAGCAAGAGAAAATAGCGGTAGCCGAGCAATTCGGAGCCCGTGAACATAAAACAATCCGTGTGGAGAACATAGTAGACCCGAGTCTGCTGGGCGGATTGAAAGTGGTTATCGGCGATACGCTGTACGACGGTAGTCTGGCCGGCAAGTTGGATCGTCTTGAGAAATCCTTTAACAGACGAGTATAGAAGATAGGGGTGAACACACTTGAGTATCAAACCTGAAGAAATCAGTTCATTGATTAAAAGTCAGATTGAACAATATAAAAATGATATCGAGGTCGTTGAAGTCGGCACTGTTGTTGAAGTCGGCGATGGTATTGCCCGCGTCTACGGACTGGAAAAAGTCATGTCCGGTGAATTGGTTGAATTCGAAAACGGCGTTTTGGGCTTGGCGCTCAACGTGGAAGAAAGCAATGTCGGTGTTGTTATTCTCGGCCAATTCTCCGATATCCGCGAAGGCGGTCAAGTGAAACGTACAGGTCAGATCATGCAGGTTCCTGTAGGGGAAGCATTGATCGGACGTGTCGTTAATCCGCTGGGACAACCAGTTGACGGTAAAGGTCCGATTGCTACAACGGAATTCCGTCCGGTAGAAAGCCAGGCTCCAGGCGTTATGGCCCGTAAATCGGTACATGAGCCAATGCAGACGGGAATTAAAGCTATTGATGCGATGGTTCCGATTGGCCGCGGTCAACGTGAGCTGATCATCGGTGACCGTCAAACAGGTAAAACCTCTATTGCGATTGACGCAATTTTGAATCAAAAAGGCAGCGGCATGAAATGTATCTATGTTGCCATCGGCCAAAAGCAATCTACGGTAGCTCAAGTCGTTGAAACCTTGCGTCGTCATGGTGCTTTGGAATATACGATTGTCGTTACAGCGGCAGCTTCCGAGCCATCACCATTGCTCTATATCGCACCTTACTCTGGCTGCGCTATGGGCGAGTACTTTATGTATAAAGGCGAGCACGTATTGGTTGTATACGATGACTTGACCAAACAAGCGTCAGCTTACCGGGAACTTTCCCTGTTGCTGCGTCGTCCACCGGGCCGTGAGGCATACCCAGGTGACGTTTTCTATCTGCATTCCCGCTTGCTGGAACGTGCAGCGAAGCTGAATGACGAGTTAGGCGGCGGATCGCTAACTGCGTTGCCATTTATCGAAACACAGGCTTCCGACGTATCTGCCTATATTCCAACGAACGTTATTTCCATTACAGACGGACAAATCTTCCTCGAAGCTGACTTGTTCTATGCAGGACAACGTCCAGCGATTAACGTGGGTATTTCCGTATCCCGTGTAGGTGGTTCGGCTCAGATCAAAGCGATGAAAAAGGTTGCAGGTTCCCTGCGTCTAGATCTCGCCCAATATCGTGAGCTTCAAGCGTTCTCCCAATTCGGTTCTGATTTGGATAAGTCCACCAAAGCTCGTTTGGATCGCGGCGCGCGTATGATGGAGATTTTGAAGCAGGGTGTTAACCAGCCTCTGGCTGTAGAGCAACAGGTTGTGAGCTTGTACACTGCGGTAAAAGGCTTCCTAGATGATATTCCTGTAGCAGACGTGAAACGTTTTGAGAAAGACTTCCTTTCTTATATAGAGTCTGATCATCAAGACATTCTTCAATCTATTCGTGATACAAAAGACTTGGTACCTGATAACGATGCAGCTCTCAAAGCAGCTATCGAGAAATTCAAAAAATCATTTGCCACGTCGGTTTAAACCATTGGAATTTGCCAGTTTATGACGAGAAGTGTCCTAAGGAAGCGTGCCCTCCGGGCTGTGGCTTCCTTGGCATGTTTTATCCTCAAGAACAGGCCCTTTATGATAAGTCCGGCTGGACTTGAATGCTTACGAAGTAGCTTTGGCTTTGCCGAAGCTTGAAGGTGGTGAAATCATGGCAAAAGGTATGCGCGAGATTAAACGTCAGATCAAAAGTGTGCAGAGTACGAAGCAGATTACGAAAGCGATGGAGATGGTAGCTGCATCCAAACTGAGAAAAGCTCAGGAGAAGGCTGAAGCGGCTCGTCCTTATTCGGAAAAGCTTAGGGAAGTTGTGACCAGTATTGCTGCGGGGTCAAACAACGTTAAGCACCCGATGCTGGAATCACGTCCGGTCAAAAAGACGGCATATCTCATCATTACATCTGATCGTGGTCTGGCTGGTGGTTATAATGCCAACATTTTGCGGCAGGTTACTCAAACAATTGCGGAACGTCACCGTTCACAGGATGAATTTACAATTTTCATTATTGGACGAAAAGGACGGGACTATTTCAGACGTCGCGAGTTTCCTATAGCCGAGTCGGTAACAGACCTGTCGGATACACCTGCTTTTGCAGATATCAAGACGATTGCCAACAAAGCTGTGCGGGGGTTTGAGCTCAAAGAATTTGATGAGTTGTATCTATGCTATAACCGCTTTGTTAATGCATTGACTCAGATTCCAACCGTTGACCGTCTGTTGCCTATGGCGACGCCGGATTCGGCTGCTGCTGCATCCTCGATTAACTATGAGTATGAGCCGTCACCGGAAGGGGTGCTGGAAGCGCTGTTGCCGCGATACGCGGAAACACTCATCTATGGTGCTTTGCTGAACGGTAAGGCGAGTGAGTTGGGAGCGAAAATGACAGCAATGGGATCTGCCACTAAAAATGCTACGAAGCTGATTGGTGAGCTGTCGCTGACCTATAACCGTGCTCGTCAAGCGGCTATTACCCAGGAAATTACGGAAATCGTGGCAGGGGCAAGCGCCCAGTCTTAATGGGCTTTTTTTGCGGACTGCTGTATAGCTGGTCCTATACTAATATGATAATTTGCGGGCGCAAAACAAATCGTGTAGTTCGGATTTGCGGCTGTGCAAGCTTGTAGGAGGGAAACCAAAAGATGAACAAAGGACGCGTAGTGAGCATCATGGGTCCGGTTGTCGACGTTGAGTTTGAACGCGGACAACTTCCGGAAATCCTGAATGCCATTCATATTGGGACTGTGCTGGAGAACGGAGTCAAAGTTGATCTGACGCTCGAAGCATCGAAACACCTTGGTGACAACCGTGTGCGTTGTATTGCCATGTCTTCCACAGATGGTCTGGTTCGTGGAGTTGAAGCAATCGATCAAGGAGCACCTATTTCGGTACCTGTCGGTGAAGCAACTCTGGGACGCGTATTTAACGTACTTGGAACGCCAATTGATAATGGTGCAGATTTGAGTGAAGCAGCTAGAAACCCGATTCACCGTCAGGCTCCTTCTTTCGATGAACTGACAACTCAAGCAGAAATGCTTGAAACGGGTATTAAAGTTATTGACCTGCTGGCTCCTTATGCCAAAGGCGGTAAAGTCGGATTGTTTGGTGGTGCCGGTGTAGGTAAGACCGTAACCATTCAGGAATTGATTAACAATATCGCTCAGGAACATGGTGGTATTTCTGTATTTGCGGGTGTTGGTGAACGCACACGTGAAGGAAATGACTTGTACCATGAAATGAGAGATTCCGGCGTTATCAACAAAACAGCGATGGTGTTCGGACAAATGAACGAGCCTCCAGGCGCGCGTTTGCGTGTTGCCCTTACGGGTCTGACGATGGCGGAGTATTTCCGTGATCAAGAAGGCCGTGACGTGTTGCTCTTTATTGATAACATTTTCCGCTTTACCCAAGCTGGTTCTGAGGTTTCCGCGCTGTTGGGACGTATGCCTTCGGCAGTAGGTTACCAGCCTACGCTGGCAACTGAGATGGGTCAATTGCAAGAACGGATTACTTCTACTAAAAAAGGGTCTGTTACTTCCATTCAGGCGATCTATGTGCCTGCGGATGACTACACTGACCCGGCTCCTGCTACAACGTTTGCCCACTTGGATGCAACAACGAACCTGGAGCGTAAAATTTCCGAAATGGGTATTTACCCGGCGGTTGATCCACTCGCGTCAAGCTCCCGGATTTTGGCTCCGGAAGTTGTGGGTGAAGAGCATTATAATGTAGCACAAGGTGTAAAACAAATTTTGGCACGTTATAACGAACTTCAGGATATCATTGCTATCTTGGGTATGGACGAGCTGAGTGAAGAAGATAAAATGCTGGTAGCCCGTGCGCGCAAAATCCAGCGTTTCCTGTCCCAACCTTTCCACGTTGCCGAAACGTTCAACGGCTTCCCGGGTAAATATGTTCCGGTTAAAGAAACTGTACGAAGCTTCAAAGAAATTCTGGAAGGCAAGTATGATCATCTTCCAGAAGCGGCTTTCCTTTTTGTAGGAGCCATCGAAGAAGCGGTAGAAAAGGCCAAAACGCTGTAAGCATATAGGCGAAGAATAGCCGAGCCTTACGAAGTAAGCTGTCTGCGGGCAGCTTTCAGGAGGGATTCAAGTGAGCACGTATTTGTTGGAGATTGTGACGCCGGAGCGCCTGGTCTTTGCAGAACAGGTAAACAGCATCAGTGTTCGCGGCTCGGAAGGCGATCTCGGGATTTTACCCGGACACCTTCCCTTGGTTACTCCCTTGAAGATTGCGCCGGTACGTATTAAAACTGGCGGTCAGACAGAAGTGATTGCGGTCAATGGGGGCTTTGTTGAAGTCCGCAAGGATAAAGTGGTCATTTTGGCTGAAAGTGCGGAGCGTTCCGAGGATATTGACGTGGAGCGTGCCCGTGCGGCAAGGGAGCGGGCAGAGCTGCGGCTCCAGAGCAAGCAGGGGGAAGTAGATCACCATCGGGCGGAGGTAGCCCTGCAACGGGCACTTAACCGTCTGAATGCAACGAGCATCAGAACCAATAAGAATTAATATCAGGTTTTAACTGGATTGTAAAAGGGTTCGGCATGGTATACGGATGGAATGACAGGGAGACCGCTTCATAATTTCTGCCAAATGATGTTCCGGCAGAAGAAGAGGAGGGTAGCCTTTTCCTTCCTTCGATCACTGTGATCGAGCCCTTTTTTAGATATGATTCCCAAAAATACAGTCCTATTTCATGCTTAATAGCTAGGTACATAGTACCTTTTAAATTCACGAAACAGAAGAAAATGTTCGTATTTTGCCGAAAAAATTGTCCTGAAAATAGAATTAGCACTGGCATATTAGGCGTTCGCCGAGTATTATAGAGAAGGCTGTGACGCAGATGGGAGGGATTACGGATGAACGGGAAGCAGCAATTGGCTGAACAGTTAAGCCAATCGGCGAGCATGACCGCGCTGGTCTCCATGATCGTGTCGCTCATTTGTATAGCGCTAGCTTGGTGGGCTTTACAGAGCTTAAAGCTGGATTTGTTCATCAGGTATCCTAAGGGACCACAGGGCAGATTGCTGCACTTGTTTCTTGCTATTATTTTGGGACAGCTGGTGTCCGGGTTTCTGTTAAGCTATATCTCATGGAGCCAGATGCTTTAGAATGTGTTTTAACATGAAGTGGTCGGGTTATATGACTTTATGGCCGCGCATCTGCGGGAATTGTCGAATAACATCTTGCCATATTGTCAACAATGGTAAACAAAAGAACTGTACTTGTATAACTGGCCGTACAGGCCGGAAACGCAATAGTCGTCATGTGTAAAAAACGCTTGTATACTTGATTTAATCAGTGTTATGATGGCAGTTAGGGTATTAGTAAAATCTTGTTTTTTTATGTAATGAAAAAGCAAGGCATGAAAATAGCGGAATATGTTCTTTTTTTCCATGATGAAAAAAGGAAATGACGCGCGGAGGGAACCATAGATGAGCAAATTTATCGTCCGCGGTGGCAACAGATTGACCGGGAGTGTCAAAGTCAGCGGAGCCAAAAACTCAGTTCTGCCGATTATCGCCGCTTCTCTTTTAGGAGAAGAAGGAGAAAGTGTTATTATTGATGCACCTCCTCTAGACGATGTGATGACCATTAACAAAGTGCTGGAGTCCTTAGGAGCAGGCGTTACATACCAAGACGAGGTCATTCGTGTTGACGCGCGGAAGATAATTTCCTGTGAAGCCCCTTACGAGTGGGTTAGGAAAATGCGTGCATCGTTTTTGGTTATGGGGCCGTTGCTTACTCGTTTGGGACACACAAGAATTTCGCTTCCGGGCGGATGTGCAATTGGTACGCGACCGATTGATCAGCATTTGAAGGGTTTTGAAGCATTGGGTGCAGAGATTAGTTTGGGCCAAGGATTTATTGAAGCTAAAAGTAACGGGCGTCTGCGTGGAGCCAAAGTTTATTTGGATGTAGCCAGCGTAGGTGCGACCGAAAATATTATGATGGCCGCTACTCTTGCGGAAGGCATAACAACCATTGAAAATGCCGCCAAGGAGCCTGAGATCGTCGATCTTGCGAATTTCCTGAACGGTATGGGTGCCAAGGTACGCGGGGCAGGTACGGGCGTTATTCGCATCGAAGGCGTGGAAAAGCTTCATGGTGTAAAGCATACGGTCATTCCCGACCGGGTAGAAGCAGGTACTTATATGGTTGCTGCTGCGATCACAGGCGGGAACGTATATGTAGAAGGCGCGATATCGGACCATTTGGGACCGGTTATCTCCAAGATGGAAGAAATGGGTGTAACCATTCAACCGGATGAAAATGGGATTCGCGTGATTTCGGATAAACCGTTAAAGGTCGTTGATGTTAAAACGTTGCCTTATCCTGGTTTCCCTACGGATATGCAGTCTCAGATGATGGCACTTCAACTTGCTGCTGAAGGCACCAGCATTATCACGGAAACCGTATTTGAAAATCGTTTTATGCATGTGGATGAATTTCATCTGATGAATGCGGAGATTAAAGTTGAAGGCCGTTCCGCGATTGTAACCGGCAATGCTAAATTGACAGGTGCAAAAGTGACCTCGACAGATCTGCGTGCAGGTGCTGCCTTGATTCTGACTGGACTGATTGCGGAAGGTACAACGGAGGTATCCGGCGTACACCACATCGACCGTGGTTATGTTCATCTGGCTGAGAAGCTGACCGGATTAGGCGCGGACATTTACAGAGTAACAGTAGAAGAGCCCAAGCTGGATGCTTCCAGTGCAGAGCGCGCCATACCAGAAGCGACATCAGGGAACCTGTTTAAGATTCAGCCTTCCCTGGCCTAAGCTTTAGCGTATATAGCCTCATGCGGCTACATGTTGTAGCATTTACGAACAAGTGAGAAACCAAGTCCATAAGGACTTGGTTTTTTTATGTTTTCATCCTGTCTTTTCATTCTTTCAGTTCTCTTAAAAGGGTTCTATCAAAGTGTACGACCTCATATGATTGAAAATATCTGCTGGAGCATATCGCTGCTTCCAGCCGGACTCTAGCCCTTTGATGGAGGTTTCAGCTTATGAAAGATTCACAGGTTCGCATTCGTATACCGATTCATCATTCCAAGGAACATCGCCGGTTTTCACCTGCGGAAGACAGCCGCGGCTCTATAGCTGTTGCACAGGCAGGGCGTCTGGTGCAACAGAAGATCGTTCCGTCGGGCGCGTCAGCTCCTGACAGAGTGAATCTCACCGCCCGGCGTGCGGCGGCGGTCACTCCCGCGCAGCGTCCTATCCCCGCATCGTCGCCCGCCCCTGGGGCAGCTACGACCCGCGCCGTCCGCAGCAGCCTACCGCCCGCACTGCTGCCGCATCTGCGGCCTGCAGCCGGGCGTGTCCCACGCTGGGGTAGCCGCCGCCCATGGCTGCCCGCCGCAGCTATGGCGGGCCTGCTGGCGCTAGCGCTGGCGTTGCCCGCACTGCTGGCGTGGCCACGCCACACGGAGCAACCGTTGCCGCCTAGCACCCGTACGGGTACGCCTGCGGTTGCGAAGGGCGTGGCGCCTGTTACACGCCTGCCAGGCGTCCCGGCCGTCCCTGCGGTGCCCGCCGCGCCAGCGCGCAGTATACCAGTGGTAGCAGAGCCGGACGTGCGCGTGTACGTCACGTCCAGCGGCCGCACGGAGACGCTGCCGCTGGAGCAATACATTGTCGGCGTAGTAGCCGCCGAAATGCCGCCCAGCTTCGAGGGCGAGGCGCTGAAGGCGCAGGCCATTGCCGCGCGTACCTTCATTGCTCGGCGTTTGCTGGCTGATGACACCAGCGGCGCTCCGGCGGGAGCGGATGTGACCGATACAGTTAAGCACCAAGCCTACATTTCCAAAGCCAAACTTAATAGAGAGTGGGGGCATTCTGGGAAATCCGCAGAACTGGCCAAAATCCAGCAGGCTGTACGCGACACCAAAGATACAATCATGGTATATGAGGGCAAACCCATTACCGCTTCCTTTTTTTCTACCAGTAACGGTTATACTGAAAATTCAGAGGATGTATGGGCCAAGGCTGTGCCCTATTTACGAAGTGTGTCAAGTCCATGGGACAAGCAGTTGGCACCCCGTTATGCAGAAACCGTCACGCTGAGCCGTCAGAATGTGTTTGATAGATTAGGATTGAGCCGTACGGCGATAGCCGCTTCTACTGGAGGAGGAAATATGCCGGAAATTCGGGTACTTTCCAAGACAAAGGGGCATCGGATCAAGCAGATCGAAGTAGGAGGCACTGTTTTTGCAGGACCGGAAATCCGAAACAAGCTGGGGCTGCGTTCTGCTGAATTTATGTGGAAAGCCGAAGGGGATCGGATCGCCATTACAACCTACGGCTACGGACACGGTGTCGGTATGAGTCAATGGGGAGCTAACGGAATGGCCAAGGAGGGTCATTCCGCCACTCAAATTCTCCTTCACTATTATACGGGCGTTTCCTTTGCTCAAGCCTCTCGTATTCTAAGTTAGTAAATTTTTCGAAACTTTGAAGTATAAAAGAGTTGCACCCGGTAACACTGGTTACTGAGGTGATGAGCAAATGAGTGAACAAAATAAAAACCAGGACCAAAAACATGAAGAAACACCCAAAACCTTTCAGGGTGGAAGGGCTTCACGGCCGTCTTCGTGGAAGAAGCTGTTGTCCAAAAGGTGGGCATACCCGGCAGCCTACATTGCCGCAGCAGCCATTATACTAACTTTAGTGTGGGTCTATCAGGATGCCAGCCAGAAGTCTTTCAAACCTGACCCAGCTAATTCATCGGTACAGAATACAACAACGATCAATACCGATGTCACCGGACAACAGCCTGAAAGTATGGAAGTCGTTGCCCAGTCGGAAAATCTCGCATGGCCGGTAGCGGATGCTGCCGCAGTACAGGTCGTAAAGCCATTCTTTGACGAAAACGCGTCAGCCGACGAACAGGCGGCTGCTATGGTAGAGTACGATAAAACCTTCACCGCCAACACCGGGATTGATCTTTCTCGCGCCGATGATCAAACGTTCGAAGTGAGAGCCGCCCTCAGTGGTAAAGTGAGCCGTGTGGAACAACACCCGCTGGTAGGCAACGTTGTGGAAATTACGCATGATAACAATCTCAGAACTGTGTACCAAAGCTTGAACGGTCTGAAAGTAAAAGAAGGTGATCAAGTTAAACAGAACGATATCATCGCTTCGGCGGGTCGTAACGAACTTGAAAAGGATTTGAAAACACATCTGCATTTTGAAGTGTATCAGGATGACAAGCCAGTGAATCCAACCGGCCTGCTTCCTAAAAAATAAATTCAGCAATAGATTTTCGTGCAAAGCGGGGGTTCATCATCCCTCGCTTTTTTTTTTGTGCTTTTGTATCTCATTGAGTAAACATAAGTTGCTTTTGCCAAATAAATAGGCCTTCCGAAGCATGTCTTCCCACCAAACCGCGAATATATAGGCACACTCCTCATATAATGTACCAAACTATCCACAGTAGGGAGGCGGGAGCGTGCACGATTACATCAAGGAACGGACCATCAAAATCGGTCGCTGTATCGTGGAAACAAGGAATACGGTCCGTACGATTGCCAAGGAATTTGGTGTCTCCAAGAGCACGGTGCATAAAGATCTGACCGAACGGCTGCCTGAAATCAACCCGGACCTTGCAGATCAGGTGAAGCACATTCTCGAATACCATAAATCCATCCGCCATCTGCGGGGAGGGGAAGCGACGAAAATCAAGTATAAAAAAACGAGCGGCAAAAGAAGGGAGATCCTCGTTTCAGGCAAGCCCTAAAAATATATAGTGAATTGGCTGGCAAAGCCATTGAATCAACCCCCTGAAGTATGATATGTTAAAAGATGGTACAAGATCGAAAAATGACATGTAATCGTAGGTTTATACATATATTTGCCGCTTCTTGTCGAATCTCAGCTTTTTAAAATATCACTTTGGGGGCCTTTTTAATATGTTCAGTAATGATATCGGTATCGACCTCGGTACGGCCAACGTGCTCATCCACGTCAAAGGGAAGGGGGTTGTTCTTAACGAACCTTCCGTTGTTGCCATAGAAATCGATACAAAAAGAGTTCTGGCTGTTGGGGAGGAAGCGCGTCGTATGGTCGGACGTACTCCCGGTAACATCGTGGCCATACGTCCACTGCGTGACGGTGTCATAGCCGACTTTGAGGTGACGGAAGCGATGCTGAAATACTTTATCAATCGGGTGGGTGGAAAAAGCTGGTACAGCCATCCCCGTATTCTGATTTGCGCGCCGACGAACATTACCTCAGTGGAGCAAAAAGCAATTCGTGAAGCGGCGGAGCGTAGCGGGGCCAGAGAAGTATTTTTGGAGGAAGAGCCGAAAGCGGCTGCCATCGGAGCAGGAATGGATATTTTCCAGCCTAGCGGGAATATGATTGTGGATATAGGTGGCGGAACTACAGACGTTGCAGTCCTGTCCATGGGGGATGTGGTGACAGCTTCCTCCATTAAAATGGCAGGAGACAAGTTTGATTCCGCCATCATGAAATATGTGAAAACAAAGTACAAGCTTTTGATCGGGGAACGTACGGCGGAAGATATTAAAATCGCCATCGGCACCGTGCATCTGAGCGGACGACAGGCAGAGATGGACATCCGGGGACGGGATATGGTATCCGGATTGCCCAAAACATTAAGCATTTCTGCGGCTGAAGTGCAGGATGCGCTCAGAGATCCTGTATCAGCGATTGTTGCTGCGGCCAAGTTTGTATTAGAGCAGACCCCACCGGAACTGTCAGCCGACATTATTGACCGCGGTGTTATTTTGACCGGCGGCGGCGCGTTGCTGAGTGGATTGGACGAGCTGCTTGCCGAGGAACTGCGTGTTCCGGTGCTGGTTGCTGAAGATCCGATGCATTGTGTCGTCAAGGGCACAGGAATTATGCTGGATAATTTGGATCATGTCGTTAAGAAAAGGTTCTAATCTGCCGATAGTGATTATAAGAAACTCGTGTGCGGTCAGGCAGGCTATCTAGGTTTTGGCTTCCATGCCTCCGTACGAGCAGGTGTTTGATCAGGAGAGTTCAAGATTGGGGTGCACGATACATGTTGAGAGGTTTATATACTGCGGCCGCCGGAATGACAACGCAACAACGACGCCATGACACCGTGACGCAAAATATTGCCAATATGAACACGCCGGGATACAAGCAGGAGAACAGTATTCAGCGTTCTTTTCCCGAAATGCTTATTTCGATGACTGGGGGCAATCCGGATAACCCGAACCGTACGGTCGGCAAGCTCAATACTGGCGTTTTTGCTGAGGAAAGCCTCTCCCCTTACATTCAGGGGGCATTGAAGGACAGCGGACAAGCTACGGATTTCGCGATACAGTCCAATATTAACGTGAACGACCCGGCAACCGGTAAGCCTATGGCTTTTGATGAGACGGGGAAATTCATCAATGCTAACGGTGAAGTCACTTATCGTCCGGAAGCGTTTTTTACGGTTCGGGACAGCAACGGTAATGTACGCTATACACGTGATGGACATTTTCAGGTAAATGGAACGGGAGCGTTGCTCTCGTCGACTGGTTCAGCAGTGCTGGATACGAATGGAAACCCGATTCAATTGACGGGGGCTGTTTCAGCGCTTAAAGTAAATGAGCGAGGCGAATTGGTGGACAAAGACTCCAATCAGACGTTGGGAACGACGCTCGGAATCAGTGTCGTTGACCGTCCATACCAGCTTGTTCGTGAAGGTAACGGGAATTTTCGTCTGAATGATACGGACGGTGCTACGGCCAGAACGATGACTGCGAATGATGTGGTATCTGTTCGTCAAGGCTATCTGGAAGTATCCAATGTGGACGCTTCGCAGTCGATGGTGGACATGATGGCTGCGTTAAGAGCGTATGAAGCGAATCAGAAGGTCATTCAATTTTATGATAAAAGCTTGGACAAGGCCGTTAATGAAGTAGGCCGTGTATAACAGGGGGTAAGTGATGAACAACTCCATGATCGGCGCAATGGTATCTATGGCCAGTGTGCAGCAGCGCTTGGATTTGATTGCCGATAATATCGCCAATGTCAATACGGTTGGTTATAAGAGTAAACAGAGTTCTTTTGAAGATGTGCTGGCTAATGTGCAGCAGCAGCCTTCAACGTATCTCCAAAATGGACGGGCTATGCCGCTCGGCTATAACTTGGGCTACGGTGTGAAAGTAGCCTCGGCTATGAAGAATATGGAGCAGGGACCGCTTAAAGAGACGGGGCTTCCTACCGATCTGGCCATCCAGGGCAATGCTATGTTCGAAGTTCAGGGGAATGGACAGAAGGCTTGGACGCGTGACGGAAGCTTTCATTTTGTCCCAGATCCGAATGACGGCGCAACGATGATGCTGACAACTTCCAAAGGCTATCAAGTGCTCGATAACAATGATGTTCCTGTGACCGCTCCGGCTGATTCCAAGGTAGCGATTAACCCGGACGGTGAATTGCTTATTCGACGAAATGGAACGGGAGGCCCGATAGTTGGTCAGCGGATCAAGCTGATGGATGTGCAGCGTCCAGAAGGATTGGAACAGCGGGACGATAACTTGTTCGTGTTAGCGAATGGGGTAACAGAAGCGAATGTATTTGGCGCAGCAGGTGTAGCGGGTACTGTTCCAGCGGACGTGTCTGTACGTTCTGGCTATTTGGAAGAGTCTAATGTGGATTTAGCGGGTGAAATGACGGACATGATGCAAGTTCAGCGGATGTATCAATTGGCGGCACGGGCGCTAACCTCTAGCGACACGATGATGAACCTGGCCAACAATCTGAGGGCATAGGGATTTGGTGATGAAAGAAGAACAACCCAGTTCCCGTCCGGTGCCTGAAAAGGCGAAGTCCCGCTGGCGTACCGCCCGTTATTTCGTAATCCCGTTGCTGCTATTATTCTCGCTATTGGGTGGTTTGATTGCAGGATATGTGATCGTAGGCAAGCAAGGGCTGGCAGGCGTATTTGAATGGAAAACCTGGCAGCATGTCATTGATCTTATATTTGCGCCTTAGTTTGCTTTAAAAGAGTGGGGGCGGGTAGAAGGTCGCTCTGCGAATGATTTGATCTTACGATCGCTGTTGCAACGGGATTTTCTTATTTTATAAGTTATTCAGATGTAAAAATCCCGTTGCAAAGGCGAACGCTCACGCTTCTCCAGATTCAAATCCTTCGCTCCGCTGCTACCCGCCATCGAGCCCACTCTTGTTAAGGTAAATCAACCCACAATTTGTGTGGGTAGTATATAAAAACAACAAAACCCTGTGCCAAGCGGCGCAGGGTTTTGTTATGCCTTTAACGACAGAAGCCTTCAGCGTAGCGTGTATGGATTGCAACCATTGAAGACCATCGCAGAGGCCTTCGGTGTTGTTCCGCCCTTCACGCCAAGCGTGCATTGATTGAGCGATGCTTTCTTTTTGAGGCGATGGTAACTCGGCGGAGGGGATGGAATCGTTCTGAAGAAGCGTCAGCGTCCGCCTTTAACAGCGATCGGAAGAATGATCCATCCACGTAGCCCCTCCCCCTTCGACTCAAAATGAACCCCCGCTTCACCCTTATAATGCGAGTAGCCAATATGGTACTTCCGCGTAATTTTCTTTTTACATCTGATAACTGTATAATGATGGGGAAGTTTAGACACTGCGGGGTAAGACTAAGCACGGGCAAAAGGGCCTCTTCGCGCCTCTGGTTGCATAACCGGCGGAAAAAGCCCCTTATCTCAACCTTCACTTCTGCAGTAGGTGAAGGATATCTAAAATTGTTACCGCTTTGAGCTGTTTTTATGCAGCGCAGGCGGGGTAATATTATGCTTGCAGCAACTCAGGACTGATAAAGAACCGAACCTGCAAGCGGGAGGAGTTATTAAGGTAAATGGACAAATTGCAATTGAATGTTAATCAAATTCAGGAGATTATTCCGCATCGACCGCCATTTTTGTTGGTGGACCGCATTATTGAGCTGGAGGAAGGGAAAAGAGCAGTAGGCATTAAAAATGTAACGATGACTGAGCCTCATTTCATCGGACATTTTCCGGGGTATCCGGTTATGCCTGGTGTGCTGATCACCGAAGCACTGGCTCAGGTAGGGGCATTTGCACTGTTGCATCTGGAAAGTAATCGCGGCAAAATTGGTTTCTTGGCAGGACTGGATGGCTTCCGTTTTCGCGGACAGGTGGTTCCTGGCGATACACTGACGCTTGAAGTGGAAATAACCCGTTCCAAAGGAGCATTCGGCAAAGGGAAGGCTACGGCTAAGGTAGGCGATACGTTAGTAGCTGAGGGCGAGATTATGTTTGCATTGTCCGATCCTCCCCAATAAGCAAGCTCTGCTGACATAAGCACGACGTCTGAACCGAGTGCATGTGTACATAGAGATCCTGTTTTGACCAACCCAAAATGGAGAGGGGAAATTGGTATGACGCAGTTGAGTAAAAAAGCATTGGAAAGCATTGAGAGCTGGCTGCATGACCCTTATATTGATGAAGCAACTAAACAGGAGTTGCGCGCATTGGAAGGCAACGAGCAGGAGTTGGAGGATCGCTTTTACAAAGAGCTGGAATTCGGCACAGGCGGCCTGCGTGGAGTGATCGGGGCGGGTAGCAACCGGATGAATCGTTACGTCATTGGACGTGCGACTCAGGGACTGGCCCGTTATATTTTGGAGCAGCATGCGGGAAAAGAAGGAAAGCCTTCGGTTGTAATCGCGCATGACTCGCGTCATTTCTCGCCAGAGTTTGCTTTGGATGCGGCTTTGGTGCTGGCAGGCAACGGCATCGTTGCTAAGCTGTTCCCTTCCTTGCGTCCAACGCCACAGCTTTCTTTTAGCGTGCGTCATTTGGGAGCCAGTGGTGGGATTGTTGTAACAGCAAGCCATAACCCTCCTGAATATAATGGATACAAGGTATACAACGATGAAGGCGGTCAGCTTGTTCCTGATCAGGCCGAGCAGGTGATTGGTTATATCCATGAGGTTCCTTCTTTTGCTGATATTCACCGTCTGACGCGTGAAGAAGCAGAGGCACAGGGCCTGCTGGTTTGGCTCGGAGAGCAAGAAGATGAAGCGTTTGTGGATACGGTAGCCAGTGTGAGTGTTAATCGTGAGCTGATTGCAGCCGGACCGGGCAAAAACTTCAAAGTTGTGTTTACACCTCTTCATGGCTCAGGCAACGTACCGATTCGTCGCGTGTTGGAGAAAATCGGTTTTGAGCAGGTACATATTGTGCCTGAGCAAGAACAGCCAGATGCTGAATTTTCCACTGTCAAGTCACCCAACCCGGAAGAACGCGATGCCTTCAAACTGGCGATTGCGCTGGGTGAAAAGGTTGGTGCAGACCTGTTGATCGGCACAGACCCGGATGCGGATCGCATGGGAGCGGTTGTGAAGAACCGTGACGGCGAGTATGTGGTACTGTCCGGTAATCAGTCTGGCGCGATCATGGTCTACTACTTGTTGAACCAGCTAAAAGAAACGGGTAAGCTTCCCAATAATGGGGCGGTCATTAAAACCATCGTAACGAGTGAAATGGGCGCAGTGATTGCTGAGCATTTTGGAGCAACTGTATTTAACACGCTTACGGGCTTCAAGTACATTGGTGAGAAAATGAATCAGTTCGACCAAACGGGCGATTATACCTACCTGTTTGGCTATGAGGAGAGCTACGGCTATTTGGCAGGCAGTTATGCCCGTGACAAGGATGCGGTCTTGGCGGCTATGCTGATCGCTGAAGCTGCTGCTTATTACAGTACCCAAGGCAAGACGCTGTATGATGTTTTACAGGAGCTGTACGAGCAGTTTGGTTACTTCCTGGAGAAGCTGGAGTCCCGCACGCTCAAGGGCAAGGATGGAGTGGCGCAGATTCAGGGAAAAATGACGGATTGGCGCACTACTCCGCCTCTGGAAATTGCAGGTGTGAAGGTGGAAAAAGTGTTGGATTACTCACAAGGTTTGGACGGACTTCCGCAAGAGAATGTGCTTAAGTTCTTACTGGAGGACGGTTCGTGGTTCTGCTTGCGCCCTTCCGGTACCGAGCCGAAAATTAAAGTGTACTTTGCGGTACGCGGTTCCTCACTGGCAGATGCTGAGCAAAGAATCAGCCGTCTGGTGGAAGCTGTTATGGCACGCGTAGACGCTTAAGAAAAATCCATTTATAATAGAATAGGGTTAAGGTAATCGGATACGAGTTAAGAAATCGGTGACCTCTCACGGCAAGGGCAGTACGCCGTGGAGGTCATTTCTGTGTTGCAGAATAATCTGGAAGAGGCTTTGGGAAAATAAGCTTATTCCGGCAGCGGAGGATTTCGCAAAATCTAATGAGTAGCCTACCAAGGACTGAGTAAGGGCAAGGTGGGCAGCATTGAATTTTGGGAAATCCCGAATATTAAGGAGGTTCTTTTGGTGTATCAGAAATGGCAGTATTGGAATACGGCTTCTCGAAAATGGTTATGGATTCTGGTTGCACTTGGCTTGCTGGCTTCCATTCCTGTAATTGCCGATCGTGTGAAGACAGAATCATCAAGTAAAAAAGTAGAAATCGTATTCGACTATCGGGATTTGACGGAGGCAGCTTCGTATCAGGCTCACCCACAAGATTACCTGAACGAGCAGCTTGACCGCTTAAAGCAGGCCGGTGTGAACAGTATGGCAATGTATGAAAGCACGCTGGATGATTTCCGTAAAGCAGGCCATGTGGTAACCTATACGACTCAGAACATTGCTGATATGGAAAAACGGGTATCACCCGCAAACGAGAATTTTACGTACGTTGTTTTCACTGATCAGGAAAACGCTGCGGCTTTGAAGCCCTTGATTGAACGTACTTTTACCAGTCTAGGCATTAACGTCAAACCATGGACTTATCAGGGCCATGAAGGGCTCGTTATAGAAACTTCTCCCGAGGATGCATATCTCAAGCCCATGCAGCCTGATCCAATTGCTATGAAACAGCTTCGGAATAAAGGGTTTTTTATTGTTCCGCGGATGAGCGACAGCCTTCCTTACAATCAGGAATTGACGGAAGAGATGTTGGCCTCCTTTCAGGAGAATGGCGTAAAACGCATTTTGTTTGAAGGAGATTCTGTCAAAGGGTTTACAGATAATGAGAAAAAGCATAGCTTGGCAGCATTTGCTGAATTGCTGAACAAATACAATATTGGCCTGGCCGCTATTGAAAATTTGAAAAAACCGCAGGCAGGCTTCAACAAGCTGGCTTACGATATAAAATATAACGTTGTGCGCTTGTACTCACTGAGCGACAAAGATTCAACGCTTGATGTGGAGACGTTGGCTGATCGTTTTGCATTGGCGACCAAGGACCGCAACATTCGCATGTTGTATCTTAATACTGCTCCAACCCGCAGTGTGGCTGAGGCCAAAGTAGAGGATTCTGTAGACAACTTGATTCACAGTTTGGACAACCCGGGCAATGCTGTTCAACGGATGGAGAAAAAGGGATTTGAGCTTGGACAGGCTGAACCATTTCAAGTGGTTGATTCATCCTACCAACGTTACCTGAAATTGGTGGTTGTACTGGGTGCACTGGCTTTCTTCTCTATTATGGTGTCGTATTTTGTCCCAGCGTTGACCTTGTTAGCGTTTGGATTGGGATTGGTTAGCTCAGCAGGTCTTTACGTTCTGAACCCCAGCTTGATGGAGCAAGGTTTGGCACTGCTCGCAGCGATTAGTGGACCCACGGTTGCAATGGTCATGGCTGTGCGTACGATTAGAATCAAACGTGAACAGGAGCCTGAGCTTTCAATAGGCCGTCGTCTCGTTCAAGCACTTGTATTGTACGTTCAGACAGCAGTTTTGTCGCTGTCCGCTGTCCCGTTTGTTATTGCACTGTTGAACAGTATCGCGTACAGTTTAGTGCTGAACCAATTTAGAGGCGTAAGCTTGCTTCACATTCTGCCGATTTTTTTGGCGGCGATATATATTTTCTTTTATCGGGGCGTTTCTATACGCGAAGAAATTCCAAAACTGTTGCGCACGCCGATTACTGTATTATGGGTCATCGCACTGGCTGTGATCGGAGCGGCTGGAATGTACTATTTGAGCCGTACCGGGAATGCAGGTACTGTGTCTAACACAGAGCTGGTTTTCCGAAATTTCCTTGAGAATGCATTTGGTGTACGTCCACGTAATAAGGAATTCTTGATGGCACACCCACTTTTTATTGCAGGTGCGTTCCTGGCGTTGAAATATCGCAAAGCGATCTATGTGCTGATTATAGCTGCTATTGGTCAAGCCTCTATGGTCGATACCTTTGCTCACATTCATTCTCCAGCGGCACTCTCGCTTAGTCGTGGGCTGTTAGGATTGGGATTGGGTCTGATTCTGGGAATTATCGCAATTGTCGTGTGGCAAGTGCTGGAAGGATGTTGGAAGAAATGGTCACCACAGCTCAAACGATAATAATCTCGGGTTATTACGGCTTTCGCAATAGTGGAGACGAGGCAGTGCTCAAGTCGATTTTGACAGCATTAGAAGAGGAAAGCCGTCAGGCAAGTATTACGGTTAAGCCTGTTGTGCTGTCTTCGGACCCCGATTGGACACAGAAGATGTACGGAGTAGAAGCCGTACCACGTATGAGTCTGGGAGAAGTTCGGAGAGCGATTAAAAACAGTGACGGGTTAATCAGCGGCGGCGGAAGTTTGCTTCAGGACGCAACAAGTCCCAAAAGCATTCCTTATTATCTGGCGATTCTCAAACTGGCTCAGTGGGCCGGAAAGCCGACGTTTGTGTATGCTCAAGGCATTGGTCCGGTGCAACGGAAGATATTTTATCCTATGATCCGGTCTGTGTTTCAGCACTGCGAATATGTATCTGTAAGAGATGAACAGTCTGCGGCGCTACTGGGCACCATGAAATTAAAACGCCCTGTTGTTGAGGTCGTTCCCGATCCCGTGATGGGGCTTCCATTGCCCTCCAATTCCGAAGGTTTGAACAGAGCGGCTGCTGAAGGGGAGGATGAACTTCCGATCGTTGGTGTGTCCGTACGTTATTGGGACAAGGAGCGTCGTGAATTAACGGCGATTGCGGATGGTTTGAAGAAATTAGCTGCTGAACGCCGTGTGCACTTGCGCTTTTTCCCTTTTCATCTGCCGGATGATGAGCAGGCTTCAAGGATGGTAATGGATTTGTTGGGGGATATTAGGGAAACGGGCAGCCGTGTCAGCATGTGTGAGCAGGTTACCGATCCTCAACAGATGCTGCTGGAAGTCAGCCGTTGCAGTTTGATGATCGGGATGAGATTACACAGCCTGATTTATGCAGCGTCCCATCAAGTGCCCCCGTTGGGGATATCCTATGACCCTAAAATTGACCATTTTCTCGGCCGCGTCGGTAGCCAGCCTGTAGGCACCACAGAAGCGCTGAATGGTCAAAAGCTCGCTGCTGAGGCTGTACGACTGCTGGATCAGCGAAGTCAATGGATCGAGAGCCAGGGAGCGGCAATTGCTTTGTTAAAAAGCGAGGCTCGCTTACCGGCACAGCATATCGTTAATTACTTGTGTCGCAAAGGATGATGGATACAGTGACAGTTGATAAGGTTACGAATGTGCCTACCGTCCCGATTTTCGGTGTTCCGGTATCAAGGCTTAATATGAAAGATACATTAAATGTATTAATTCAAGCGGTGGAGTCTCGCCGACCCCATCAAGTGATCACTGCTAATCCGATTATGGTTATGGCAGCGTTGGAAGACCCTATGTACATGTCAGTGATGAAGCAGGCGGAGCTCATCGTCCCGGATGGGACTGGCGTGGTTTGGGCAGCAAATTATGTAGGGCATCCAGTACCAGAACGTGTGGCGGGTTTTGACTTGTTACATGAATTACTTGGAGCTGGAGAAAACTATCATTGGAAAGTATATTTGCTCGGATCGACATCTGAGGTGATTCAAGCGACTGCACAACGGGTACATGAGCTTTATCCCGGAATTACGGTTTGCGGCAAGCGTGACGGATTTTTTGGACCGGAAGAGGATGAAGCGGTGATTGCAGCTATTCGTGAAGCAAATCCTGACTTGCTGTTTGTAGCACGTGGAGCTGACACGCAGGAGCCCTGGATTGGTAAATTTAAAGAACAATTGGGTGTTCCTGTGATGATGGGGGTGGGCGGCAGCTTCGATATTATATCCGGTAAAGCCAAACGCGCTCCTAAATTGTTCCAAAAGCTCAGAGCTGAGTGGTTGTATAGGCTATTGAAAGAGCCAAGTCGCTACAAAAGAATGCTTGCGCTGCCGAAATTTGCCGTGAAAGTGATGCGTGAAAAAGAAAACGTCACAAAAGTGTGATAAATAGCTTGAATCTGCCTTCAAAACCCGCTAATTTGCCAGAATATGAAGCTTGGTATTTATTTTCGATCAGAGTATAATTCAATGCGGTTACATCTGAAAAGGGATTGCTTTAAAATTGGGGGTCGAATGATCAAATGTTATTGATCTATATTATTGGTTTCATCATGGCACTGGGACTTGCGCTGTTATTGACACCGCTCGTCAAGAAATTTGCTGTGAAGGTTGGAGCCGTTGATGTGCCGAATGCCCGAAAGGTACATACCCGAATTATGCCGCGTCTTGGCGGTCTGGGGATTTTCCTGGCATTTCTTTTGTCCTTATTGGCGATTTTACCTTTTGTGCCTGAAGGAATGCTGTCCTCACGGGATATTAATTTTATCGCAGCCTTTCTGATTGGCGGAACGCTGATTACACTGATTGGTGCTCTCGATGATCGTTTTGATCTTAATGCAAAATTGAAATTTTTGGCTCAAATTGCCGTTGCGTGTATGGTTGTATTTGCTTTTGATATTCGTGTTGATTTTGTGAATGTGCCTTTTCAGGATGCATACTCTTCTTTGGAAAGCTGGATCTCCATCCCGCTTACGATTTTCTGGATTGTAGGTGTAACGAATGCCATCAATTTGATTGACGGTCTGGATGGACTGGCTGCTGGTGTTTCGGGAATCGCAATCGGAACGATTTTTGTAATGTCTCTTCTGATGGGCAACTATATGGTTGCTATGCTTTGCCTGGTGCTGCTGGGTAGCATTATCGGATTTCTGTTTTTTAACTTTCATCCTGCAAAAATATTTATGGGTGATACAGGATCTCTATTTTTGGGCTTCTGTCTGGCGATGCTGTCGATGCTCGGATTCAAACAGATAGCCATTGTATCGTTTATTACCCCATTGATCATTATCGGCGTGCCTTTGTCAGATACATTTTTTGCAATCATTCGTCGCAAGTTGCAGAAAAAACCGATTTTCTCGCCAGACAAAGGTCATTTACATCACTGCCTGCGCGAATTGGGCTTTAGTCATAGACAGACTGTATTGATTATTTACAGCATAGCCGCATTCTTTGGCATATTAGCTGTTATCCAATCGTCTGCTGCGCTTAATGAAGCGAACTGGGTTACCTTTGTCGTGATATGTATTATGATGTTCTTCTTACAGATCGGTGCTGAGGTTATTGGTCTTGTCGGTAAAACCAAACGCCCGGTGATTAACACCTTGATTCGGTTGCTGGCTAAGCCAGATTCTCAGACTCGTTCGAAATTATAATTTTTTATTTTAAAAGTAAGCCTTCAAGCTTGGCGGTATACCGCGGGTTTGAGGGCTTTTTTGTTCTTCGCTATGTTCCCCCCCCTCTTTTTTTGCGTATTTACTAATTTTTTGTATGTTCGCTACCGATAAAAAAAGTATTGAATGATTACGTGCCCCAAGGTGCGACAGAATCAAAGGAGGACAATGATTTGAAACGATTGCTATCTATGTTGCTGACGGTTGGTCTCATCATTGGCTTGGTGCCGGCAGCCCTGGTAGGTACGGCTCATGCTGCGACGGGAACTTATTTTATTTTTCCAAATGAAAAATATGACGCGGATTCAGCCAGAGTGGTGAACACTGACCGTGTTACAGTTAATGGTACGATTAATGGGGTGAACGGAAGCACCATTTCGTACAGTGTATTCCAGATATCCAAAAATGGAACAAAACTTACTGAGGTTAATAAAAATGAGAGCCAAAAGGGCGGAATTACGGTCACTGGCTCCACACTTCAAGTTACAGACATTAAGCTGTTTCCTGGTTTGAATCGAATTACGTTCCAAAGCAGTCAAAATTCGGCTGATATGAAGGATTCTATTTATATTGAGTATCAGGACGGGCCCAAGCTCTACGATTTGTCTGCTATGTTAAATGGTCAAACAGAGCAATTGGTAGAGAACCAAACAGCTGTATTGACTGATGCGAACAATAGCGGTACGGATGACGTCAAAGTAGTTATTCAAGGTACAGCGCCCAATGCTGACAATGTAACGCTGACGTCTGCAAAAAGTAGTAACACTTATACTGTTAATAGCTACACAGGCTATAAATTAACAGGTAGTGTCGTACTCAGCCCTGGTAAAAACGTAGTGACTATCAAAGTAGGTAATGGCACTCAGGCCCTTACGGTTACACGCGAAATTACAATTTATACAGGAAAACCTGAATTTTCTGATTTGAATTTGAATAAGGATGGCAATGTGTCTACGGATCTGACCACTTCACCAGACTTTACAGTGGCAGACACCAGTGGAATTGTTTTAAAAGGTAAAGTGTTAGTCCCAGGGGGGGCTTCCGATCCGAAGGTGGCTACCATTAATGCACGGTTTATTGATGTAAGCAACAACGGTAAAGCTGTTGGTAGTACCAGCGGTGTAGATGCTACGATTGATACGGCTAATGTGACAACTTCAAATGGCTATAGAGTGTATCCATTTCAGGTGAATGTACCTACAAGTGCTGTCATTGATCATGTAACTGGAGCGTTTCTGGGGTTAACTTTTGATAATAGTAGTACACCTCCAGCAGCATATCCTGTGCAATTTACATTGCGCAGCAGCACACAACCTTACATTGATGATGTTAATTACCTTTCCGATTTTAATGTTCAATTGTTGAACAGAATCAATGGGTCTGGATCAGACCAAACGGCAGCTACAACAGAAGCCCAAAAATTGTCCGGTAATTCTATGAAAAATAAAACCACAGATGCGCCGTCTGTTCCTGTAGGTTTAGAATTTATCGTGGTTAACGGGGCTCCAACTTCGATTAGTGAGCTTTCTGGCGTAACTGTACACACGGTAGGTTCTCAAGATGTGGTTAGAACGATTAATGGTAAGTCAACACAGGTAAAGAAAATTGTTGCTTACATTGACTCCCTGCCTAAAGAGGGCACAAACGTACTGAATTTTTACCTGAATGGAGACTCGACCAAATTGATCAAAGCGACAGTGAATCTGTTGCAGGGTCCATTCATGAAATACGATACGATTTATGACGGACAACAAATTCCGTTGAATACATCTAGCGCAAACTTGAATACCTATAAATTGACCCAATTGGGCTACTTTAAAGGTAAATTGCTCAACGTAAGTAATGCATCAGATATTCATTACACAGGCAGTAACCGAAATGTATTCCTGTATGTAAACAATGTATTAGTTGATCTGGATGGCACAGGAGTGGACTTTAAGCTCGCTTTATCCTCCGAGAATGCGGCAGCTAATGCACTGGCGAATGGGAATAATGAAATCAAGTTTGTATACAAACCGGGTATTGAGTACGCCAATACAGTAAAAGTAAACTTTACACAAACGAATATACCGGTAATTCCTGTTGCAAACACGCAAGGTATTATTCCGTTTACTCCAGTTAGTGGACTGAGCAGTGCACCAAATTATAGTGAAATTGCCCCAAAAACCAAAGATGCTAATTTTACAAAAGTGAATGACACGAATTACACTACACCCCTGAAAAATATCAATGTATTTGGTACCTTTAGCATTGCCGATTTGGGAAATACAAGCCAGGTACCGAGTGCGTTAAGTGACATCACCAATAAAGACCAATATATTCTGGAGATTAAAGGATCTGACGGCAGTGAGGTCAACTGGACTCTGAATAATCAGTTCTACTCAGCCGAAGATGCCAAGACAGTGTACAATTCTGGTTCTACTACGGATAAATTCAACAGCAAAGATTTAAAGGATCTGCTGGTTTATTATCATCCGGACAAGAAGTATTTCAGCTTTGTGCTGAAAAACCAAACGATTCCGCAAGATGGAACAGCGGTAGCTTATAACATTACCTTGTACAACAGTGGTAAAAGCGGACCATCTGCAACGTTCCGTCTGCAAGTATCCGGCCAATCCACATCTTTTGATATTTTGCGTCCACTCCCTGAAAAGAGAATCGTGAATCAAAACTTTGTGCAAGTTGTCGTGAACGCAGGTAATGCAGATAGTGTTATGGTAGGTAAGGAAACAGCGGTTCAAGAGGGATTTGACTCTGACTATGATGGCACCATTGATTATCCTTCAACGTACAAAGCCATCGTTACAGGTCTGAAAGCTAATAAAGACAATAAAATTGATGTAGTGGTTACGAAAGGTAAAGATAAACTGAAGCAAACCATTACTGTAAAATATGTGCCTACGAACATCCCTGGCGAGCAGTACATGGAAGCCATGAAGACATCGCACAAAGTGTTTGATGGTGATCTTACACTTGCTTTTGCTAAGGGAACGAGTCTGATTCGTCGAGATTATGATCAGGCGCAGCAGTTCAAAAACCAGGTCTTCTCCGGACATACTTTGTATTTTGCGATAGCGAACAGCGAAGATGGTGTAGTGGACCGTCATGAGTTTGAAACTGAAAAAGCATTATCGGATATGAAGAGCTTGATCGCAGATGGAAGGAAATATTTTAATAGAGATTTTCCAGATCGTTATGCCAAGTCAAGCCCAGTATTTTGGATTGACCCAGGTGTAGCAGATGATATCAAAACAGATGCGTATGATCCTGTAACTTACGGTGCCGATCCGTACCAACTGGCCAATAAGTCACAAAACGACAGTAGTAAGATCAAAAACTTCTACTGGCGCGATCCATCTAATGAATTGGTGCCTTCCAAGCGTGCTACATTAACGCTGACGTATGATAGCAGTATCGCTCAGGATGCAGGGAAACAAATGACGGTGTTCTATTTTGACCCTGATCTCAAAGACTGGCAGAACATTGGCGGTGTGGTAGATCCGAAGAAACATACCATTAAAGTACCGTTTGATCGTTTCGGCTACTATGTAGTTGCTAAGGTTGGAGAAACGTATACTGATGTCATTAAACACAAATACGCTAGAGACTATATCGAGGCTATTTTAGCTAAGGGCGTCATGAATCCAATGGATCCAATTAACAGTTTTGGACCTGATAGCTACATTAAAAGAGGCGAATTTACTACGATGATGGTCAAAGGCTTGCAAATTCCGCTTAACTACAGTGGTGCGAAGCATTTTGACGACGTGTCAGTTTCAAATACGATATCAGCAGATGCTCTCTATGATTATCGTTATATTGAAACGGCTGCACGCGCCGGTATTGTAAAAGGTTCGCAACCGAGAATCTTTATGCCGGAAGATGTAATCACACGCCAAGATGTAGCAGTCATTATCGCCAAGGCATTAAATTTGAAGCTGGAAACAGATCACGACAAAATTATGAAGAATCTGTCTAAAACCTTTAAAGATGCAGACAAGATTGATTACTACGCACAAGCATCTGTGCTGGCTATTGCCAACAAGGGCTTCATCACAGGTTCACCTATTGATGCTAGTGATCTGAAAAAAGGCTATATGTTTAACCCTACATCTCTGACCTTGCGTGGAGATGCAGCCATTATTATAGCTAAAGTTATGGCTGATAAAAAACTGCTTCCTAAAATCTAATCCTTAAAAAAGCTGAATTTATCGAACATCCCTCCATGTGGAATTGGCAATTTCCTTTCATATACATGAGAGGGATGTTTTTTGTAAATTTGTTATTTGACTGGGATTAAGTGCCTATGCAATAATAGTAAGAGGCAGATCACTAATGGTAAAGTTTATAACTTCTTGAATTATCACGAATACTTTAAAATTGATTACTTTCTTTAAGTATTTATCTCAAAATGCGTTTATTATCTGCTTATATGTTTTTTTGTGCATTTATCTGAAACTTTACGTCTGTTTCATCGTAGTAGAAGATTAATGTGCTTAAATATTACATAGAGAAATGAGTGGGGAGTGATGAGATGTCTCAGTTTTCAATACGCCGTCCTGTAACTGTATTTATGTTAATTATTGCTTTGCTAATCGGGGGCAGTATTTTTGCGTTAAGGCTTCCTGTCGAGCTGTTGCCAGACATGAAGTACCCGATCATCATGGTGAGTACCAACGCTCCGAATTCAACCCCAAAAGAAGTGGAGGAATTGGTTACCAAACCTCTTGAGAAAGGTTTATCTACTCTTCAGGACGTGGATTCGATTGTTTCTACGTCCTCGGCAGGAACGTCTCAGATAATAATTTGGTTTAACTGGGGAGTGGATCTGAATCAGGCATCACTCGACATACGGGATAAGCTTGATGACGTTAGGGGGACACTTCCCAAATCGGTGGAATCACCACGTGTTATGAAATATGATCCCAATTCAAGTCCGGTTATTACCCTTTCATTCATCGGTGATCGGGATGTTAACAAGCTGAAGCCTATTGCAAAAGATATCATTGAGCCACGGCTTAAAAGAATTGCAGGTGTCGCCTCGGTTAATTTGTCGGGGGGACAAGATCGGCTTGTTCGGATTACCGTGGATCAGTCCAAGCTCCAAAGCTATGGAATTACGCTGGATCAGATCAGTGAGGCTTTGGCAAGTAACAACCAATCAGGCTCTGGCGGTTCTGTTGATCGTGGTAATACGGAAATTCAAATCCGTGTTCAGGGTGAATATCAGGCTGTTTCGGAAATGGGGGAAACACCGATCCCTGCAGGCAAGGGGAGTGTGAAATTAAAGGACATTGCAACCATTCAAGATACTTTGAAAGATATCACGTCCATTTCCACATACAATGGTAAGCCTAGTATTAATATTGCAATTACGAAAGCTACAGGAGGTAATACCCTTTCGGTTGGCAATTCCGTTAAGAAAAGTCTAGATTCAATTCGGAAGGATCTGCCTTCGGGAACCCAACTCGAGCTCGTTAATGACTTTTCCGAGCCTGTTAGCGACTCTGTGAACTCGGTGCTGGAGCATGCTGTTATAGGGCTCGTGATTGCGGCCATTGTCTTGCTACTGTTTTTAAACAGTATGCGTTCTACGATCATTGCAGCCATCGTTATTCCCGTTTCTTTCGTAGCGACATTTATGATGTTGTATTTCAGCGGACAAACGATTAACGTTATTTCATTGAGCGGTCTGCTGCTTGGACTGGGTTCCTTTGTAGACTTTGCCGTCGTTATTATCGAAAACATTTTCAGACAACGGCATGAAGGGAAAAGCATGCTGCAAGGGGCTATTGACGGCTCCAAGCAGGTGGGCAACGCGGTTATGGCATCTGCTCTTGCGCAGATTGTGGTATTTTTGCCTGTCGTGTTTGTTAACGGACTCGCGGGCGTAATATTTAAACCGTTGGCGCTGACCGTTATCTTTTCCCATATTGCAGCTTTGTTGGTATCACTTTTGATCGTACCGATGCTTAGTTCGCGCTGGTTGCCTACAGTTCCTGATGAATCGGTATATTCTTCGGGGACCTACAAAGGCATTAATCCTATTATCTGGTTTAATATCGGCTTTGACAAGTTCAAGGGTGGCTACCGCCGTGTGCTGAAATGGGGGATCAATCACAGAAAATCCGTTCTGCTGATTACTTTGCTCATGTTTGTGGCCGCATTGCCTTTGATTAATAGCGTTAAGTCTGCTATGTTTCCGGCTGAGGATCAAGGATCGTTTAATGTTGTAGTGAAGTTGCCTGACGGAACGTTGCTGGAAGAAACCCAGAAGGTCGTTCAGGGTGTCGAAAAAGAAATTTTGAAAGTTCCTGAGCTTGATGAAATGACGGTAGACATCTCTGGCGGTTCGGCAGGGCTTAATGTAAAACTAAAGCGTGGACACACCCGCGCAACTGATGATGTGATCGCTGAGCTTCGGAAGAAGTTTGACAGCATTCCTGATGTTGAAATTACTATGGGCTCTGATCAAAGTGTATCAGCTGGCGCAGCTGTGCAGATTAGATTGAAAGGTGACGATATGGATGTATTGAGAGAACTCTCAGACCAACTCGTTGCAGAAGTGAAGAACATACCAGGGACCGTCAATGTTAAAAGTGACCTGAATCAAGTCCGCGAGGAATTTGAAATTTCCATTAATCGTGAGCTTGCCAGCAAATACGGCTTGTCAGCGTCTCAAGTTCTGTATGCTGTAAACACCTCCTTTAACGGATCGGTGGCTACAAGCTATCGTACCGGAGAAGATCAGATTGATGTGAAAATATCACTGCCTGATCAGTATCGTCATGATTTGTCCTATTTAAAAACCTTGCGAATTACAACCCAGCAGGGCATTGATGTACCGTTGTCTTCGGTAGCCAGCATTGATAAATACGAGGTTCCTGGAACGATTAAACGTGAGAACCAAGTGCGTCAAGTGACGATTACAGCTGGTATTGATGGAGGAGGAGATACTACTAGCGCCAATCGAAGCGTAGGCAATCTTCTGAAAAACACCCACTTTCCAGAGGGCTATAGCGCAGATACAGGTGGTGGATCGGAAGAGAAAATGAGGGAGTCTTTTTTGTATTTGGGAATTGCCTTATTGGTATCTATTATTTTAATTTATATGGTGATGGCAGGCCAGTTTGAGTCGCTGCTTACACCGTTTGTTATTATGTTTTCGATCCCCCCTACTTTAATCGGGGTACTTATCGGTTTGGTCGTAACGGGAACTACTCTTAATTTAATGTCTCTGATTGGTTATATTATGCTCGCCGGTCTGGTAGTTAACAACGCGATTGTTATGATTGATTTCATTATTCAGCTTCGAAAAGCAGGACAGGATCGGGATGAGGCTATTATCTTTGGAGCTTCCGAACGTCTCCGTCCAATTTTGATGACAACGCTGGCAACTGTAATGGCATTGCTTCCTATGGCATTTGCTACGGGAGACGGTACTCAGTTACAGGCGCCGATGGCAGTCGTTGTCGTGTTTGGTTTGTCCTTCGCGGCTCTTGTTACATTGATTCTCATTCCGGTGGTTTATGTTATTTTCGATAACATTATACAGAAGCGTAAGGATCGCAAATTAAAAAGACAAATGAAAAAAGAAGCAAAGCTGCAACGAAAGAGTGTTCATATATAAGGTGAGGTGGAGAGAAATAATGAATAAAAAAAGTGCTTTGATGGCTACGACATTGCTTTTGTCGGTTGCATTGGCAGGCTGTGGGGGGGGGGAGGCTCCCGCTGACGCCCCGACTACGCAGCAGAAGGCGATCCCTGTACAAGTGGCACAGGTGGCCAAAGGCAGTATTAGTGATTCAACCGGTATTGTAGGAAGCTTCGCTCCCAAAGAGACGGCTCAGGTATCTCCAAAAATTAGTGGTAAGATTCAAAGTATTAATCTTACAATGGGGCAAAAAGTAAGCAAAGGCGACACATTGTTTACTATAGATCAAAAGGATTTGCTGGACACGATTAAGCAATCCCAGGAATCTTATCAAGTTACACTGGCTAATTTGAAGCAAGCTGAAAGTGGGGCATTGCAATCTGTACAGCAGGCGAAGTCTGCTGTGGATCAAGCCCAAAGTGCGCTTGTTCAGCAAGACAGTATCATTACCCAAGCACAGGCCGATCTGGTAGATGCTCAGAGTTCTGTGCGTGATGCTCAAAATACGCTCAATCGCAACCAACAGTTGTTTAGTGCGGGTGCTCTTTCTCAATCCGATTTAGAGCAGTCTCTAATAGCGCATAGAAAGGCTCAAACTACGCTGGAGAATGCACAGCTCAAACTTCATAATGCTCAAACGTCCAAGGAGAGTGCTCAAACAACATATAGCAATGCTCAGAAATCATTGCGCCTTGCGCAACAGAAAACGGGTATTGACGTAGCAAGAGCTTCTGTTAATCAGGCTAAGTCCAGTTTAGACACGGCACGTAGTCAGCTAGTGAATACTGTAGTCAAAGCTCCGATCTCAGGCACAATATCGGTAATAACAGGAACACAGGGTCAAATGGTTAGTGCACAGTCTACGGTTGCTACGATTGCGAATACCAATCCTATTATTGCAAAAGTCAACGTTTCTGAAGCAGAGCTTCTTAAGTTTCAGGTGGGCTCCTCTGTAACTGTAGGTGTGGACTCATTAAATAAGCGTATTGAAGCCAAAGTGACGGCCATCAATCCGGTTATGGACAACGACCTCAAGGCATATCCTGTCGAGATTTCAGTTCCTAACGGTTCCGGTGAATTGAAATCAGGTATGGTAGTGAGTGTATATATGAAGTCACAAGCTTCTAAAAACATTTTGGTATCGCAGGATGCCATTACAGATCAGGCGGGGAAGAAGTATGCCTATGTAGTTGAGGGAACTGTTGCAAAGCAAGTGGAAGTACAAACGGGTCAGGAAAGTGCTAAGCAGGTTGAAGTAACCAAGGGGCTTTCTGAGGGGCAAACGGTCGTCGTTAAGGGGGCAAGTCTACTTACGGACGGTGCAAAGGTTAATATAGTGAAGTAATTTGTTTCATTATGTATGATAAATTGCTGCTACTCCGTCATTGGCCTACTACTTATAATAGGTTAGAGGACTAGAACTTAATAAGTGTATCTAATATCTATGGGCTTTATGTACTCTTTATAGTCTATGGCTAATTCTTGACGAATATACTCCATTAAAGGCAGCCTTAAATGAACGAGGATAACCTTGTGCATTTAAGGCTGAACAGGTGAAAGTTGTAGAATTACAGAGGAAAAGGTAAAAGTTGCATGATGACGTAGGAAGAGGTTCAATAGTATAATTATGACTGTACGGAAGCGGAATATAAAATTTTTATTTTTATTTTTTTTTTAAACGGACGCAACTTTTTGAACCCATACTACGTCTAATTGGGTGAGTATAAAACAAGGAGATACAAAAGCGTAAAGACAAAAATCGCTAAAAAAAATCTTTACTGCATTGTTATCACATTGTATAATACTGGAGTACGTCGTGAATGGACGCTTTCTTTTAACTAGATTCCAAGCTTCTGTGATATTGTCACAGATATCATTTTACAGAGTTCTCATAAAGCTCGGAAAGGAGGTGTAACGACTGATGAGTGACAAGATCCGACAAAAAGACAAAAATAATATTTCTGGTTATATTCAAGGAGGAGAAAAAAAGGTTATGACAAAGTTTAATAAAAAAATGATCAACGTGCTGGCAACAGCAACATTGGTTGCTGGTGTTGCAGCTCCAATCGCAGCACTGACTGCACCAACTGCAGTTCATGCAGCTTCTAGCAATACAATTCTAAATACTGCTAGCATTACTTCTAATGCACAATCTAATGCTACATTGGGTAGAGCAAAAATTAGCGTTAGCCAAGCTTCCATCGCAGCTGGTGCTTCTTTTACAGTAACATTGCCAAAAGGCTTTGAATTTTCTGGCGCTTTAAACGGTGTTGGTCGCGTAAGCACTGCTACTGATTCTACTTATGGTTTGGGCGTATATCTTGATGCAAAAGATAACTCTCTCGATAAGAACGTTGGAGCTACTGGTTATAATGATGCCAATGCAGTTGAAGTTACTAAGCTGACTAACAATTCTGCAATAGTAAAATTGAATTTCAGTAACTCTAAAGATGCTGCTGATCTTTACCTGAATTTTGGTAAAGTCAATGTTACTGGACCTAGCAGTGGGCCTGTAAAAGTTTCTATTGATGCTGCTTCCGCAAGTGGTTTTACTAGCGGTGAATTGACAATTGCTAACGTGGTTTCTTCCGGTCAAGTTTCTTTGTCCGCAGCTGATACTGTTTCCAGTGAAGACAACTTCAGTGCAACTTTGAAAATTAAAGAAGAGACTCCTGGTTCTTTGGGTAATAACAACATTAAGTTGAAATTGCCTAGCGGTTTCAAATGGAATTCTGCTCCTAAATCTGCAGCTACTATCCTGTTTGGTAATGACATCAAACCAGGAAATGTAAGATATTCTGCTGACGGCGATACTTTAACTTTGTCTTTGGATAAAGTGAGTACAGACCAAGCATCTTTGCAATTACCTGTAGGATTCTATGTTAATGATGAAAGTAGCGCTAAACAAGGCGACGTTACAGTTAGTATCTCTGGTAATGCAACAACTAATGTTAGCTCCCTCGTAGTTGGTAGCTATGGTAAAATCGGTGGTGGCGTTTCCGTTGCTGCTCCAACAACAATTCTTGCTGGTCATGACGAGCAAAAAATTGGTGATATTACAATTAAAGAAACTGTTGCTAAATCCTTTGTAAAAGGACGTACTGTAACATTGCGTCTGCCTGAAGGTGCTCGTTGGCAGTCTACTTTTGATAGCAACAACCCTGGAAGCAACTTCGCTGGTTCTATGGAGAACTCAAACGGCTTGGGTGGAGCAGAAGTATCTTACACTGACTCCGACAAACGTACTTTGAAACTGACTTTCAGCAATCCTAACAGCACAACTGACGCTGGTACTTTGAAACTGAAAAACGTTGAAGTTGCTACGCAACCAGGTTTCTCTGGCGATTTGAACCTTGAAGTTGCTGGTAGCCAAGGTCTGACTGGTAATGTTAAGGTTGCAACTGTGAAGCAAGCCGTTACTTTGGCTGTTGCATCCAAACCAAACCTGACAATCGGTCTGGGCGACCAACAAATTGGCGATATCACAATTACTGAAGCAGCTAAAGAAGCTTTCGTTAAGAAAGATGGCAGCCGTGAAGTAATCTTGGAATTGCCAACAGGCGTACGCTTTGCTTCTACTCCAGAAGTTAAAGTCACAGCTGGCGACGTTAAAGTGAAGACTGTATCTACTGATACTTACGGCGACAGCAACAAAGGTCGTCTGAGCTTCTACATCGATAGCGAAAGTGCTACTCCAAGTACAATCACAATCTCGGCTCCTAAGCTGTCTATTGACCGTACTGTAGCTCAAGGCGATATCGTTGCTAAACTGAAAGGTAGCGCAATTTCTTACACTGCATACAAAGGCGCATCTGACAGCACTCAAAACTGGAAAAGCAACAACACTTCAGCTGCTGAAGTAGCAATCGCAACTGTTGGAACTCCAGCTCCAGGTGCTACTAAAACTAAAGCTGTCTTCACACTGGGAAGCTCTGCTTACACTGTGAACGGCGAAAGCAAAACAGCTGATGTAGCTGCTTATGCTCAAAATGGACGCACTTACTTGCCAGTACGTTATGCAGCTGAAGCTCTGGGTGTATCCCAACAAAACATCCTGTTTGACAAAGCAACTTCCACAGTTACCTTGATTAAAGGTGACCGCGTTGCTCAGATCAAATTGAACACTAACCTGTTGACTATTAACGGTTCTGTGGTTCGTATGGACGTTAAAGCTGTAACTAACAAAAACCGTACTGTACTGCCTATCTTCTGGGTAAGCAGAGCGCTGGATGCATCCATCAATTATGATGCAACTGCGAAAACAGTAACTGTTGAAAACAACAACTAATTTAAGAGCAACTCTTTTGAGTTAACTGAATTAGATGAGAAGAGGGTTCCTTTTGGAGCCCTTTTCTTTTATTAGCCTTATTGACAAAGGAGAGAAATTATGAAACGTTTTGGAGTAGCAGTACTTTCCACATTGGTTCTTTCTTCTGCATTTGCCAATCTTGCGGGAGCTCAAGTAGGTAATATAAAAGTTATTATTAACGGTGTAACCCAGCAATATACGCAAGCTCCTGTTGTTAGTCAAAATACAACCTTGGTACCTCTTCGTGGAGTTTTCGAAAGCTTGGGAGCGCAAGTGGATTGGAATAGTAAAGCTAAAAAAGTAACAGCATCTAAAAATGAGGATACGTTGACCTTGAATGTGGGTTCTAAGCTTGCTTATAAAAATAGTGCTCCTGTACAACTGGATGTAGCTACTCAAATCCAAAAGGGTCAAGTGTTCGTTCCTTTACGCTTTGTGAGCCAATCATTAGGCGCCAAAGTAAATTGGGATCAGGCTACACGGACAGTTACTATTTCAAATCAAGCAGTTGGAAGTACAAATGGTAAAGCTAATAGCCTGTCCAGTAAGCCTCTGGCGGATTCTGTGACTAAAGTAACTTATGATACCTATTATAATGACACTTTGGGTTATGATGATGCCGTTAAGCTGGCAATCGCTGATAGCACTTCGATCAAAACAGTAGAAAATAGTATTGATCAAGCTGGTAAAATTATGAAAGAAGCGGGTAAGGATATCAATTTTGTTCCTGCCGAGGCAGGTGTTGAAGCTTCTGATAGAGCTTTTAAGGGTTATGCTCAAACCAACCTTAATTATGAGGCTGCAAAGAAGAATTTGGACATGACTAAGGAAAAGATTCAATACAACGTGAAGGACCTTTATAATAAGCTTCTTCAAAAGAAAAATGCGGTTAAGTTGGCTGCTTTAAATATTGAAGATGCAAAGCTTAAGCTTAAAGTTGCACAAATTAAGAGAGATAACCAAATGTCGAGTGACTATGAGGTTACACAGGCAACCAATCTGGTGACTCAAAACCAAGCGTCCTTAGACAAGGCTAAAAAAGATTTGGATAGTGCTTTTGTGGCTTTGAACCAATTGATTGGTTACAAACCTGAGCAGCGTTATGAATTAAAGGATAAGCCTGTTTATTCTGAATTTAAAAGCAATGTAGAGACTACAATAAGCCAAGTACTTACTAGTAGTACTGCTATTTGGTTAAGTGAGCAAAAGGTGGATTTAGCAGAATTGAACTTGAAGCTTTACAATTTTAGTACTCCTGGAAATACACCTTATGAAGCTGAGCAGCTCAATGTAGAGAAAGCTCAACTTGCTACAGAAGGAACAAAGAGACAACTTGAAGAAGCTGTAAGAACTGCTTATAATACTATTAAAGGTTTAGAGAGTCAGTACTCTCAACTTCAAGCTGGTTTGGTTAGTGCGCGCAGCGCAGCAGATATGACAAAAAAACAATTTGATGTGGGGTTGGCTACAGAGCTTCAAGTGTTTGATGCAAATCTGAAGGTAACGAGTACAGAACAGCAAGCCGCAGATTTAGTTATAAGTATTGATACATTGAAGATGGCTTATGATAAACCTTGGGTTTTACAAAGTGCTGCTTCTGGAGTGAGCGAATAATACTAATATATAATTATTTTTACAGATGCATTTACATGCTGTAGGAGGATTTCATGAAATCACGCTACAAAGTATTGCTGGCCGCTGTTTTGCTTGGAGGAGGGATTGTTGCAGGCTCCTTAATGAACAATTCAGTTAAGGGAGCCTCCAGCTCTGGACAACCGGGAACAGCTGACGATCCAGTTGTAACCAAAAGCTATGTTGATCAAAAGATTGCTCAGGCTCTTAAAGGTGAAACGATAACTGGTAGTAAGACGACTAACTCGTCAACTCCTTCCACCACTAATTCTACACCTAATTCAACGACACCGGGAGCCTCTAGCTCAGGAAAAGCCTCCACAGCGGAACAAACAGAGGATTTGAAGGTTGTTGATGTAAAGCCCGGTCAAAAGCTGATTGCCAAGGCTGGATCGGAATTTATTTTGCGTAACGGGAATGCTGTTGTTTATAGCATGGATGCCAGTGGAGCTATTGATATCACTTCCGGCACGGAAATTGTTTATAATCAGGCGGTTGAGAAAAATCATTTACTATCCTTTCCTAAAGAAGGAAGAGGTATTCAGGTAAAAGAAGGCCAGAAGTTTGGCTTGGTCGTCATGGTACGTGGCGGTTATACTCTCCAATAGACGGTATGTTGGAATGTTCGTTTGCGTAAATACTGTTTGGGATAGCAAATTGTTCTTGGCTAAGCTGGCTCCAAACGCTGCACACTAACCTCATGATAGAAAATACAATTGATGGGGTGTGTACGATGGCGTCAAGAGGTCGATTGATTCCCGAAAGCCGTGCCAGATTACATGATTTGAAGTATGAAATTGCTGCTGAGTTTGGGCTTCCAGTTTATAATCCCCAATATGCGCATGTAAATCCTAGTGCAGACAGTGAGTTTGCTGCAGAGTTGGGCGAGTTTAAAGGAAGTGCAAATGTGGAGTGGCGTGACTTGACTTCAAGACAGAATGGCTCTGTGGGCGGCGAAATTACCAAGCGATTGGTACAATCTGCCGAACGAAGCTTGTCTGAATTTGGTACTTTGTAAGCTGCAATAATTTTACTGATTTTGAGGTGCAGTTGTTTGTTTTTAAAATAGGGCTATTCTCGTCTAGATCAAAAATTAGTTCTTGTCCATTTGCCTTGGCTTCGCTTTTTGTAATTGGGCGATTTGAATTGACACCTCGTTTTAAATAGGATATCATGGCATTTGAGGCTTGTACGCAACCTTTTCCTACCGGAAAAGGTTCATTTTTTGTTAATCAGGCATAGAAGTCATTTTCCGTCACATGTTGACGTATGAGTGTCTGCATAATGCCATTGCCATGTCAGGATTTTATATAAATCCTCATGTATTTTAATTGTGGGAGGTTGAAATTCATGTCTGTAAAAGGCCGTCATTTGTTTACGTCTGAGTCTGTAACAGAAGGTCATCCGGATAAAATCTGTGATCAGATTTCTGACGCCGTATTGGACGCCTTTTTGGCTAATGACCCTAATGCAAGGGTAGCGTGTGAAGTATCGGTAGCTACTGGTCTTGTTCTCGTCATTGGTGAAATCAGCTCCAAATCGGAATACGTGGATATTCCATCCATTGTACGCAATACGATTAAGGAAATTGGCTATACACGTGCGAAATATGGTTTTGATTATAATACTTGCGCTGTATTGACTTCTTTGAATGAACAATCGCCGGACATCGCTCAAGGGGTTAACGCTGCCCTGGAAAGCCGTGATCCTTCTGAAGTAGATAAAGAAACGGAAAACATTGGTGCAGGCGATCAAGGGTTGATGTTCGGTTTTGCTACGAACGAAACACCTGAGTTGATGCCATTACCTATCGCCATGTCTCACCGTATTGCACGCCGTTTGGCCGAAGTGCGCAAGGATGGAACATTAAAGTACCTTCGCCCAGATGGTAAAACGCAAGTAACAGTAGAGTATGAAAATGGAAAACCAATTCGTATTGATGCTATTGTAGTTTCTACGCAGCATGCAGAGGATACTACATTAGAGCAAATTCAGGCAGACATCAAGGAAAAGGTTATTTTGCCAGTTGTTCCTGCGGAATTGCTGGACGAGCAAACCAAGTATTACATTAATCCTACAGGACGCTTTGTTATTGGCGGACCTCAAGGGGATGCGGGTCTGACAGGCCGCAAAATTATTGTAGATACGTATGGCGGTTATGCACGTCATGGCGGGGGAGCATTCTCCGGTAAGGATCCGACCAAAGTGGACCGTTCCGCTGCTTACGCTGCCCGTTATGTAGCGAAAAACCTCGTTGCAGCCAGATTGGCAGATAAAGTAGAAATTCAGCTTGCCTATGCTATTGGTGTAGCTACGCCGGTTTCGATTAGCGTTGATACATACGGTACGGGTAAAGTAAGCGACGAGAAAATCGTTGAACTGATTCGTAACAATTTTGATCTTCGCCCAACAGGTATCATTCGAATGCTGAACCTGCGTCGTCCAATCTACAAGCAAACGGCTGCTTACGGTCACTTTGGCCGTACAGATCTGGATGTGCCATGGGAGAACGTAGACAAAGCTGAAGCTCTGAGATCGCAAGCGGGTCTGTAATTTCTCATATGTTATCCAATGCAGCTAATAACCCAAAAAAGACTGTCTCATGATTTACATGAGCAGTCTTTTTTTGTGATGTATTTTACAAGTTGAGTTGAAAATTTCTGTATTGCTAAGCTTTTACTCCGTTGGGGGGGCAAGATTCAACAGCTTTTTAAGCAAATGACAAACTTTTTGCAACTCCTTACACTGCTCCAAATATGAAAACAGAGCTTTTAAAAGACCCATTTGGGGATTTGCCTTCAAAGCTTCTTCCTTTAATAGAGCTGCAATTTGCTGGTACTCCTGCTTCTTCTTCGAACTCCATGAAGACAGCAGAATACTGTCCTCCAGAGAGTGGAGAAGGCCGTTAATCTGGCGTCCTTGATCAAAGGGATTGCTTAGAGTACTTTCAGGTAACCAGCCCTGCTTGTTCCAGAACAAATGAGGGGCGGATTCACCACTATTCAGGTTGGCTACGAAGGAATGGGATAAAAAGATGATGAATTGCGTAAGCTGCTCAATCGTTTCATCATTCATCCGATCCGCAAAGAAGCGAATGTATTCAAATACAACACTCTTGAGCACAAAGGTCATATCCCATGCATGATCTTCAATCTCCGGTCCAAAAACATCAATCAGGCAGTCACGTACCCAATTGTACAGTTTGTATTCATGTTTCTCGAAGGCACCATTGAGTTGCTCATTCTGAAAAATTAGCATGGACGGCTCAGGAAGATCCATCATAAGATACACTTTGTTTTCAACGAGGTTTTTCAAATAGAGTACAGTAAAATCGTGCAGTTTATCTTCTTTAGTAAGGTCAGGCTTGCTGTAAAGTGCCCGGATGTCTTGTTCAATATTATTCTCCAGAATGATACACATTTCCAGAGGAAGCTCTTCTTTCCCTTGAAAATATTTATAAAAGGATGCCTTCGCCATCCTGCTTTCTTTGGCGATCTCTTCAACAGATGTTGAATAGTAGCCTTTTCTGGAGAACAGCCGAATGGCTGCCTGTAAAATATCATTTTTTTTGCTTTCCATTCATACTTCCCCCTAGGGTTCAATCCGACAGTGTGTACTTCACTGCATGTAACTACAAAGGTTGATCGTGTGTGATAACCGTGTGCTGCTGTTTTTTGAGTTGACGGCGCATTTTGTACTTGGCCATGATCATATACAATGACGGCACTACAAACAGGGTTAACAACGTCGAGAATAACAATCCGAAAATGACGGTAAACGCCAGTGGTTTAAAGAGCAGACTACCCAGTAGGGCTAACGGAATCATACCTACAATTGCAGCCAGAGAAGTCAATAAAATGGGTCTGAAACGGGCAGCGGCTGCTTGTATCACAGCTTCTTTCAGCTCCATTCCCTCATGCCGGGCATCCTCGATGAACTCTATTAACACAATTCCGTTCCGCACTACAATTCCCGACAGCGCAATAATTCCCATGATGCTCATAAAACCGATAGGCATACCTGTCAGAAAAATACCGATAATTCCGCCGGCTGCTGCTAGGTATACGGTCGTCATAATGATTATAGGAATGGACAGCGAATAAAACTGCATGGTGATCAAGAGTAAAATGAGCAGGACTACAACGATCGCCAGCTTCCCTAAATCCGCGAATATGGTGGACTGATCAGAGGTTTCTCCGCCCACCTCCCATTTATAGCCGTCAGGGAACTTCATTTGTGCCAATTTGCTTTCTACATCCACCATCGCTTCGCTTGCAGTTCGCCCGTTCAAGTCGGCTTCCACCGTAATCGTTCGCTCCATATTGTAATGCTTGATTTGCTGAATAGCAAATGTTGGCTTAATTTGTACGATCTGGTTTAATGGAATCTGTACGCCAGCTGAATTAACTACGCTTAATTGCTGGAAAAGCGTGCTGGGCTCCTCGTTGCTATGATTCAAATACAATTTAATATCTACCAGATCGTTTCCTGTATCAAATTGGCTAACTTTAGCCCCCTCTTTTAATAGAAGCAGGGTACGGGTCAGATCTGTATAGCTTACCAGGTATTGATCCATGGCTTGCTTGTTGACCTCAAGTTCCAGCGCATATCGCTCAATCCCTATATCATCCACGATACCCGTTGTGCCATCAACTGTGGCGATTTGTTCCTTTGCTTTTTGGGCAAGGGTTTGCAGCTCATTCAGGTCCTGACCTGAAATACGAATAGAGACGGGCTTACCAACAGGAATTCCCAGACCGGGAACATGCATCGTAACTGTAACTCCAGGGTAGGCTTTTTTAACATGTTGTTCCCAGGCAGCGACTGTCGTATTGAGATCAAATACATTCTTTTTGCCCACAACAGCGATCTGACCGACAACCTCGTTGTCGCTACTATCACCGCCGCCGCTGTTAATGTCACTAAATAATTGCGGAGCTGTTCCTCCAGCACCGTAGGTTACGTTAGAGGTTTCGGGTTGTTTTCTTACCCAACCTGCAATGTCTTTAACTACCCGGTCTGTTTCCGCGATTGAAGTGCCCACAGGCATTTTTATATTTAATGCGACATGAGGATCTTCCGATTCTGGAAACAATTCAACCCTTGTGAAAGCGACCAGTCCATAAGCAGCCGTCCCGAGCATAAGTCCAACCATTGCGGTCAGCAAAGGACGCTGAATTACTTTGGGCATTAACTTTTGTGAATAGAGCTTATTTAAAGATTGAATCTGATGACCTAACAAGCCAGGTGGTTTAGGTTTTCCCTGAGAGTGACGAGCCTGTCTGCGTTTCTCATACCATTCTCTAAAAATAGGAATAATAGTAAGCGACATGATCATGGAGACAAGCATGGTCAGGGAAACAATGGCTGGAATCGGTTTAATAAATGCACCTACATTCCCTGGAAGAAATAACAGTGGAGCGAAGGCTGAGATGGTAGCCATCGTGGCAACTAAAATGGAAAGCATCACCTCTTTGGTGCCTTTTACCGCCGCAACGGAGGGAGATTCACCTAATTCCGTAAGTCTGCGTTCGATATTGTCATTTACGACTACGGCGTCATCGACGAGTATACCAAGCACGATAATCAGGCCGACAACGGAAATTTGATTGAGTGTAATGCCGAGCATGGGCAAAAAGATAATGGCAATCGAAACCGAAATAGGAATCGCCAGCGCGACAAAAGCAGAGGTGAGCAGATTCAAGCCCAGCATACAAACGAGAATAACAGCCGCAATAGCAAGAATCGTTTCACGTTTTAAATCGTCGAAGATATGAGTTACCTGATCTTTTTGTGCAAAAATAGCTTCAAAGTGAACGCCTGCGGGGAGTGTCTTCTCCAGCTCTTTCAGCTTGGTATTGACTTTCTCGCTCATAGACGGGATATCGGTGCCTGTTTCTGCTCCAATGCTTAGTGTAATGGCTGGTTTACCATTTATGTAAGCAAAGTAGCCTGCTTTGGAATGTGCCAGCTCAGTCGTACCCACATCTCGTAGGTAAACAGGGTTCCCTTCCTTGGTGCGTGCCAGAATGACCTGACCTAACTCGTTGGCTTTTTCTGTTTCCCGAACAATGAGCTGATAGCTGCGCCCGTTGTATTCAATATCCCCGGTAGGGACCCGGTCAATCTGAGACTGGATCGCCTGCGCAACTTGCCCCCAGGACAGTTGGTATTGCTGAAGCTTCTGATTGTCGATATAGACTCGTACCTCTTGATCAGGAAGACCTCTGAATTTGACACTGGATACGCCAGATATGGTATTGAGCTGGTCTTTCCAGGTTGTCGTCATATCATTTAGTTGATACAGCGGTGCGACAGAGTCAGCGATCAAGGCATAGGAGCCGATAAACGAGCTTGTCAGCTTATCATTCACAACAGGTGTTTCAGCGCCATCAGGGAGATCGGCTTGTGCATCCTGCACCTTTTTACGCATATTATCCCAAACTGTTTGGGGATCAACTCCATTTTTGGATTCGATTAAAATAGAGGAGAATCCGTTACCAGAAGTCGAATTAATCGTTTTAACGCCTTCCACTTCCTTGATGCGTTTCTCCAATTCTTTGGTTACGGTTTGTTCTACTTTTTGTGGTGAAGCACCAGGGTAGACTGTTGTTACCATAGCATTCTGTATTGTGACATCCGGCATCTCCTGCTGCGGTAACTGGAAAAAGCTGAAGGTTCCGACTAAAATCAGCATGACAAAAAACAGCAACGTAATTTTTCGTTTTTTTACGATATACTCAATCATGGGCGTCCGCCTTCCACCGACTGAATCGCATTTCCATTAAACAGAGTTTCCGCCCCTTTAATGACAATACGTTCGCCTTCACGAAGGCCGGATACGATTTGAAGCTGATTTTCTAAGACCTGATTGCCAAGCTCCACTGGAGTTTTAACAGCTTTTCCATGGACATCTTTGAAAATAAAAGGCTTGCTTCCCGTGTTAATGACCGCTTCGGCCGGAATGAGAATGCCGTTCTTGTCTGTTACCTGATGAGCAGCTTTAATGACCTGACCAGGTAACCAGTCTCTTTGCGGATTAGAAATGACAATCTCTACATTAACCCTACCTGTATTGGTACTCGTTGACGGATAAACGTTGGATACTGTGCCTTGGCGGGTTTCCTCGTACAACATGACACTGACCTGTTGCCCCTTCTTCCAATCCCTGATTTCACTGTCCGGTACCGGAAGCAGAACCTTGAGTCGATCAATGGAGCCTATGCGATAGACTGCTTGGCCTGAAGCGACTAAATCACCTGTATTCACGATCTTATCTAAAATGACGCCGTTAACAGGGGAGGTTAAACGGGTACGGGAGAGGGCGAGCTCAGCCTGACCCTTGGCGATAAGCGCCTTTTCGTAATTGGCACTGGCCTGTTTTTTTGAGGCCTCAGCCTGTTCACTGGCTGCAAGGGCTTTGGATCTTCCAGCAAGCGCATCCTGCAAGGAAGCCTGAGCGGATTGGTGGTCTTCTGTGGTTGCTCCTTCCAGCAGGAGGGAAAGGGAGTCTTTGGCTTGTTCCAGATCTTTCAGAGCAGCGGTAGCATTCAGACGGGAACTTTCGTTGTCTGACGCAGTGGCTGCACCTGCTTCAAATAGCTTTTGTGTGCGCTCGCTATCTGTCTTGGCCTTGGTATAGGCGCTTTGGGCCTTATCTACGGTCGCTTGAGCTTGCTGTTTCTCTTGGGCTCGCGCCCCCTTGTTGACCTTGCTGACATTCGCGTCCGCGCTGGCAATACCTGCATCGGCGGATTGGATCGCGGATGCAGCAGCCTGCTGGTTAGCCTGTGCGTTATCTATACCAGCCTGAGCTTCTTGAATTGATGCTGTGGCCTGCTCAACCTGAAGCCTGTAGTCTGCATCATCCAGACGAGCAACGATCGCGCCTTTCTGTACAGGGGTACCGGTAGCTATCTCTGCGCTGGCTACAGTACCTCCATTTTGAAAAGCCAATGTGCGTTCCTCATAAGCCTGAAGCGTGCCTGACAAGTTATAGGCGGTATGAAGCGGTGAGGACTTGACGATTGCGGTACGCACAGCGACTGGCTGTGCAGCAGAGCTTAGAGCGGGATCTTCCTTCCCGGCAGAACATCCAGCAATCGCGATGCTCAGGGATAGGATAAGTATGGTGATTGTTCGTTGTTTATTCATGATTATCAATCCTCTCGGTGGGTGCATAACACTAGATTTGAACTAATTAGTATTATTTGAACTTGTAAGTTCATGTGTATTATAGTGTGCTAATTATGCATTCGTCAATTTATAGTTTGTGTTTTATGAAATAGTTGACGGGATTTTCGTAACTTTTACCTTTATAATAAGTCTATTAACATAAGAAGCTTTTTTTGTTTATTTGATAGAGTTTAAAGTACATGATCGGAAAAGTCCGTTTGAATACAATGAAGATGGGAGAGCTATCATCCATATGTTTTTAGGTAATAGGAAACAAGGCAATGAGAAAGTAGATGGCAGAGGGATCGTTAAAAGATGGGCTGTTTTGACACTGGCGGGAGTATTGTGGGTTGGACCCGTTGCCGGAACAGGCGCTCTAATTCCGTTAAACGGCTGGATATCTGCGCCGATTGCGAGTGCAGCTTCCGGTTCAACTGTAAAGTTGGGGGAAGAAATTATTACTTCCGGTGCAACATTGATGAAATATCGTTTTACAGGCTCCAAAGGAACAGCGTTAGCTGATATCATCCGGGTGGACTTACAAAATCCATACGTCAAGCTGGATGTTATGACCGGGAAAAATGGGCAGTTTACAACCCGTCAAAGCACAGGCGGTATGGCAAAAGAAACTGGAGCAGTCGCAGGTGTGAACGGAGATTATTTTAATACCTCCAGCGAGGGTGCCCCGATTGGTGGACAAGTATCGAAGGGAGTATTGATGTCTACTCCGTCCGATTTAACGGGGATGTATGCTTTTGCAGTAACCAAGGATGGTTCCCCAATGGTGGAGCAGTTCACCTTTGAAGGCACAGTAAAAGCCGGAGATGGATCAACTTTCCCTTTAGCGGGGATGAATAAGGCTTCGTATTCGCCTGAAACGAGCGGAAGCGGCTACAGCCATTCCAATGCTATGTACATTTATACATCTGCCTGGAAAGCAATTGAGCGGCCGAAAAACAGCTCAACAACGCCTACCGAGGTGTTAGTGCAAAATGGTGTGGTTACGCAAATTTCCAACAATGCTACATTGAATATGACTGTGCCGCAGGACGGCTATATTTTACGTACTCACGGCAAAGCGGCTGAATATGTCAAAGCCCATCTGACAGTGGGACAAACGGTAGAAACCAGCTATCATCTTCGTGTCAAATCGACAGGGAGTGAGGTGGACCCTTCCAATCTCCAAATGATGATTGGCGGACACACCATATTGGTGAATGACGGTCAGAAAACTCCGTTTTCCCGCAGTACAACGAGCATAGACGGGACGCGGGCGCGCACGGCCTTGGGATATTCCCGTGACAAGCGTTATGCTTATGTGATTGCCGTTGAGAAGAACGGGAATAGCGTTGGTGTATCCCTGAGCGAATTGCAAACGCTGATGAAAGATATTGGTGTCTGGAAGGGTATGAACCTGGATGGTGGCGGCTCCACCACGATGGTAACTCGTGATTTGGGAGATACGACAGCAGGGCTTACGTTCAATACGGAATACGGTACGGAGCAACGGAGCGTCGTAAACGGTGTGGGTGTATACACCAGTGCGCCTAAAGGGACGCTCAGAGGCTTCACGATTAAAGGCAATAAAACGCTGCTTATCGGTCAGACTGGAAGCTATTCTTTTAAAGGCTATGACACCTACTACAATCCGTTCGATACCTCAAATGTACAAGTGACGTGGAAATCAAGCAGCCCGTCCGTGGTGTCGGTGAGTGGCGGAGTTGTGAAGGGATCGAAACCAGGAACAGCTACGTTGACGGCATCCAGTGGCTCAGCTAGTGCTACGACCAAGGTTACTGTGCTGGGAGCAGATGAAATTTCATCACTTACCGCAGGCAGTGGGACAGGATCGCTTACCGCAGGAGCTAAAATTGCGGTACCAGTAACTGCAAGGACGAAAGACGGCCAGAGCGTCAGCATTTCGTCAGATGAGCTCAAATGGGAATACATCGGCTTTAAGGGAAGTGTTAAGGACAATCAACTTACGGTAAATACGGTGGATGCAGGTGTGAAAACAGGCTATGCTATCGGTCGCTATGATGGTTTCAGCGCAGTCGTTTTCTTGTCTGCTGGCGAGGCTAGCACAAACAACTGGGAGAACTTCGAAAATGTTTCGTATCCGGTTGATTTTACTTCGAACGTGGAAGGCGTTACCGGCACAGCGGCTATTGTACAAGGAGATGGCGACCATGCCAATTCCAAAGTGCTTGAGTTGAATTATGACATGACGAACGGTAGTGGTAAAATGTATGCTTACGCCCAGCTGAACGGTACAACCGGCAAAACGCTTGAACAAGCGGCTACATCCATCTCGATTGATGTTAGAGGAGATAAAAGCTTGAACTGGTTACGTGCGGAGCTGGAAGATGCCCAAGGAAAAACGGCATATATAGACCTGGCCAAAGTAATCGACTGGAACGGCTGGAAAACAATTAACGCAGACATGAGTGGTTTGAATATTTCATATCCGGTGAAGCTCAAGCGCCTGTATGTAGTCAATGTGGCCGAAGGTCAGGATGAGCGCGCTAAAACGGGCAATGTCGCTTTTGATAATATTTCTTTTAATACACCGGGAACGGTCGGAACCGAAGGGCTCAAAAAAGGAACGGCTCAAATGTCAATCGGACAAAAGTTAATGACCGTGGACGGGACGCCAACAACAATTGATGCGGCTCCGATGACTCGCAACGGCTCAACGTATGTGCCGATCAAGTACGTGCTGGACGCTTTTGGCGGGCAAGCCAAGTGGAATGCAGGCGATCAGCGGATTACGATTATGCGTGGCGGTGTGCTAATGGATTTGACGGTGGGTAAAAAGGAAGTCGTCCTGAATGGTAAGCGTCAAAGCACGGATGTAGCACCCATTGTGCTAGGTGGTAGGACTTTAGTCCCGTTAAGACTCGTGTCAGAGCAGCTAGGAATGACTGTGAAATGGGAACAAGAAACGAAGACCATCACCCTCCAGTCATGATATGGTATGATATATACTTGAAATGCTAGGATTGGAGTAGAACATTTGTGGACTTTCAAGCCGATATCATAGACCGAGTCATTAAGAATGCCCTCCAGGTGATGGAGAACAGCAAATATCAGATGTTCGAAATTTTGGACACGTCCCAGACCGAGCTGGTCACGTTAAATCAGGAACTCCAGAGCGTCCTGAAGGAAACGGCGGAAACGATTGAAAAGGTGGACCAGTTGGAAATGAACTATCGGCGGTCCCGTATTCGGCTGACTGAGGTCAGCCGTGACTTTGTCCGCTATTCGGAAGAGGATATCAAGCAGGCTTACGAGAGAGCAACACAGCTTCAACTCGATGTGATGATCTTCCGCGAGAAGGAAATGTATCTCAAGGCCAGAAGAGATGATCTTCAAAAGCGGGCTAAAAGTGTCGAGGATTCAGTAGAGCGGGCCGAAACCATCGGTTCGCAGATGGGCGTCGTGCTGGAATACTTGTCGGGTGAGTTGGGACAAGTGACGCGGATCATCGAATCGGCCAAAAACCGACAGTTTATTGGTCTGAAAATTATTTTAGCCCAGGAAGAGGAGCGCAAGCGGATATCCCGTGAAATTCACGACGGACCTGCACAGCTTCTAGCGCATCTAGTGCTTAGGACGGAAATTGTGGAAAGAATGATCGCCAAGCAGGAGTTTAAGATGGTTCAGGACGAAATAGTAGACTTGAAGAAACAGGTTCGCTCCAGTCTTGAGGAAATGAGAAAGGTCATTTTCAATCTTCGTCCTATGGCTCTGGATGACCTGGGGCTTGTTCCGACGCTACGGAAATATGTACAGGATTTTGAGGAAAAAACGAAGATTAGATCGCTTTTTGAAACAAGGGGCAAGGAACACCGTCTCTCTTCCGCGATGGAAGCAGCCATTTACCGTTTGATCCAAGAAGCTTTGACCAATGTTGCCAAGCATGCTTATCCTACCTATGTGCTTGTTGAGATTACCTATCAGGCGCAGCTTGTGAAAATCGTGGTTCAGGATAATGGTTTGGGCTTTAAGCCGGAGCTTTTTCAGCGAAAGAGCAAAGATCATGGGCATTTTGGTCTGATTGGGATGCGGGAAAGGGTTGAACTGCTCGAGGGGAGAATGGAGATCGAATCAGCTGAGAATCAAGGCACCAAGATAGTGATTCATATCCCAACCAACGTGGAAAAGGGAAAGGAGTAACAACATGGAAAATCAAGAAAATAGTAACGCACCCATTAAAGTTCTCTTGGCGGACGATCATCAGTTGTTCCGTGAAGGGCTTAAACGTATTTTGAATATGGAAGACGACATTGAGGTCATTGGAGAATGTGGTGACGGTATTCAGGTGTTGGAATTCTGTAATGTAGAGAAGCCGGATATCGTCCTGATGGACATTAATATGCCTATTGAAAACGGTGTGGAGGCAACTGAAAAACTGCGTGAGATGTTCCCGGATGTCAAGGTTATCATTCTGTCCATTCATGATGATGAAAGCTATGTATTCGAGACGTTGCGCAAGGGAGCTAATGGCTACCTGTTAAAAGATATGGAGGCCGAGTCCCTCATCAACGCGATTCGCTCCGTGCATGAAGGGTATGCGTTTATTCATCCGAAGGTAACGGGTAAACTCATTCAGCAGCTCCGTCGCATGACGTACCTGAATGAAACCGGGGCTATGGCTGAAGGTCATACCAAGGAAGCTGGCGTGAAGTTCGTCGCAGGCGAAAATAACCCGCTGACCCGTCGTGAGGCTGAAGTGCTGCGCTTAATGGCTGAAGGCAAGAGCAACAAGATGATCGGTGAATATTTATTCATTAGTGAAAAAACGGTCAAAAACCATGTCAGCAGTATTTTGCAAAAAATGGAGGTTGATGATCGGACACAAGCGGTTATTAACTCTATCAAATACGGATGGGTTACGCTGTAAAGTGTAGTCTTTGAAACCCAGTACATAACCGTGACACCTCTTCCTGTTATACGGCATATATTGTCGCTATAGGAGGAGGTGGAACCTTCGTGATGGCTCATTTGGTTTGCATATTGCTTATATATGGTCTGGGAGCCGCAGTTGTACATCTTATGTATATACGGCAGGCGGTTCAAGCCTATCGCAATGGCGACGATGTGCGTGCGTTATCTTCGGATCAACGGCTGACCCGTTATATTGTCATTACTTCTAATGACGGAGAACGTGTGGAGTGGGTGATGCGTTCATTGAGCATACTTGCCTGGTTACGTCGGAGGCCGCTGCATGTGATGGTACTGGATGATGAATCTGTGGACGATACGCTGCCGATTCTTACACGGATGGTGCGTTACAGCCATATGGATGTTTCGGTCGTTTCATATCGTTTTTCACCGGGAAACCCGGTTTTACCGAAGTCAGGCGGTGAAAAGCAGGTTGTTATTGACCTCAGAACAGCCAACCCGTTGGTGGATGCTCCACTTGTTCGTTAATGGAAAAGTATTGTGTACATTACGGTCGAAATCGGATATAAATGTTTATAAGGAATTGCATATGCAAGATAAAAGGGATTTTGCTGAAATCCGAATGATGTGAAGCACACTTCAGGCTATGGGCCATGGAAGTGTGCTTTTTTGCTTTTTTTGTTAGAAAGAGGAAAAATAAGCATATGAGAAGTGGAAGGGTGCCAAATGAAAATTGCGGTATATGTGGTCAGGTATAGGGGGAAATGGGATATTCGCTTATCCGTAGATATTCGAGTAGATATGGCATGGTGGTTGACAGGGAACGAGGAACAGGAGAATGCTGTCGGAAAATGGGTGATATTGGGGCGAGAGCTTCCGTTACCTTGGGGCGTAAAGCTGTGTGAAGTGTTCAAGGGATCAACAGACATGAAGCGATGGACAAGGGAGCAATGGTGGCAATACGTTCTTGCACAACTAAAGGATGAGCTGAATTCAGAGCCTTTTGACGCAGAGCAGAATTTGACTGGAGGAATCAATGCTATATGCATTAGGGATGGGCAGATGTTCCATCCAAACACCAGCACGATGCATGGGGGAGAGAGTGAGGAACGGGAGAGGGCAGGAGTACCGTACCTCAGGCAAACAAGGCATTCCAACAGCGGAATTGAAAAACTGGATATGAAGTGTGTGGCAAGACAAGCGGATGTGCTGGCTGATTTGCTGTCGGGACGCCAATTGCTCGTTCCGGAAGCTGAAGCGCTGCTGGCTGAGGCCGTGCCAGGTTTGGAGCGAGCTTGGCGCTCAGCTGCGCAGCTCACGTACCTGCAAGGCCGGCTCAGCTTTGCTGCTGGCCTTGCGTCACATACGCGCCGGTCCACCGCGCGTGATCTCCGCTGCAACCGTTGCGGCAGCGGGGCGATGTACCGCACGGGCTGCGCATCGTGCGGACGCAAGGCGTGCGCCTACTGCGAGACGTGTCTCGCGCTGGGGCGCAGCCGTGAGTGCTCGCTGCTGCTGCGCGGTGCAGCGAAACCCGCCGTGCCGCGCACGGTGGACACAGCCCCGGCTGCGGAGTTCGACCGCTGGGGGCTGAGCCCTGCGCAACGCGCCGCCGCTGAAGCGGCGCTGCGTTTTTTGGCCGCACCGCCCGGTGGGGTGCGGGGGCTCGCCCGCCCGGAAAGCCTTTGGCTCCGGGCGGGCGAGCTGCTGCGGCGTGGCATGGCTACACGCTGGGGAACAAGCCCTGCTGCTGCGTCGCAGGGCAGTGTCCTTGCCCGCAACAGCAACAGCGGGCATCCTTCGCCAACAACTGCCGATGCCGTGGCAGAGCAGTTTTTGATTTGGGCCGTGACTGGCGCAGGCAAGACGGAAATGATCTTTCCACTCCTGCAACATGTGCTGGAGCATGGAGGGACAGCGCTTGTAGCGACACCACGCCGGGATGTGGTACTGGAATTGGTGCCCCGTTTGGCAAGCGCCTTTCCTCATGTGAGCATGGTAACGCTCTATGGAGGCAGCGATGAACGCTGGCAAAGGGGGCAACTGACACTCGCAACGACTCATCAGCTTCTGCGTTATCGTCAGGCCTTTGATCTGGTTGTCATTGACGAAATTGACGCGTTTCCTTATCACAATGATCCAATGCTCGCCTTTGCCGCACAGGCTGTATGTAAGCCGGAGGGGAAATTCATTTATTTGTCTGCTACTCCACCGCTACTATTGCAAAAAGAGGCTGCACGCGGCCTATTACCGCATGCCAAGGTTCCCGTTCGTTTTCATCGCCATCCACTGCCTGTCCCATTCCGTCTGGAGACTGCCTCAGTGAAGCACTGGCTGCAAAAGGGACGGCTTCCTGCATGCCTGATTCAACGCTTGGTCGCATCCATACATCGCGGCGCTCAGGTCTTCCTGTTTGTGACACGAATCTCACATATTCAATCTCTAGTACAATTGTTGATCAAACGCCTGCCTGATATCCCAATTGCGGGCACTTCATCCCAGGATGAAGAACGAAGCGCTAAGGTACGTTCCTTTCGTGCAACTGAAATACGTGTACTGGTCACAACCACTATTTTGGAGCGTGGTGTGACGGTTCCACGGAGTGATGTGTATGTACTGGACGCGGATAGTAGTCTTTTTGATGAAGCCTCTCTGGTACAAATGGCTGGTCGAGCAGGAAGGTCGAAGGATGACCCGTGTGGAAGTGTCGTTTTCACATCTCCCCAATGGACTCGCGGCCAAAAGAGGGCGATTAAACAAATTAAGCGCATGAATACACTAGCGCGAAAAAAGGGCTATCTACAGGAGGTGAAACATTAAATGCACAAAATAAAAAAAATTTTTTTTGGAAATGTGAAACCTGATACAATGTTGACACGTAAACTACCAAGAAAGGTGCATTCCGTATGAAAATGATGCGCAGAACCCAACTTTTTTTGAATTGGCTACTTCAGCGTCAGTCAGAAACATGTATCGCTTGTGGAACTCATACGGGGAGTTTTTCCAAGTTCGCCGGGATATGTACTTCTTGTTCGGCTCAAATTCCTTGGATTCACAACATTCGGTGTGTTCATTGTGGACGCCCGACATTTTGTCCTGATTGTGTAAGGTCTGACCGGGCAGCGCGCTACTATGTGTGTAATCGGAGTGCGACTAGCTATACGCCTATTATGAGAGAATGGATTGGGCAGTTTAAGTATCGCGGAAATGAAAAGTACGGTCCACCGCTCGGCGAGATGATGTATCGGGCTTATCAGGCGATGAGGCATGAATTTGCTGGTCCGGAATATTTTCGCTTCAATCGGTCTCTGCGGAGCGTGAATTTGGTGACATGTGTTCCGGTAAGCGAGACACGATTGACAGATCGAGGTTTCAATCAGGCTCAAATTTTGGCTGAGGAGCTTGCCAGGCGGAATAAGCTGCCCTTTTTACCTTTACTTGCTCGTCCACAAGATACGGGTAAACAAAGCTTTAAAACAAAAAAAGAACGCACAGACACGATGTATAATGCGTTCTCTGTTGTACCAGGTATGACGGAGTTAATTAAGTATTTTATTTTAAACGCTGAGTCTCAATGTAAAATGGGAAATCAGAAATGTGTTACTGTTTGGCTGGTGGACGATATTTATACAACCGGCAGTACTTTACAAGCGTGTGCGCGTGTCTTAGGTGAAAAGGCATCCGAAGAGGGAATACATATGACCATTTTTTGTCTGACTTTGGCAAGGTCATAAGCCTGAATTTCATGTCCCCATTACGAGAGGTTTGGTTTTGGAACTAAGGAAACAAGGTTCATATCGTTGCGAGAAAAGCCAAAATGCTAGAGCAGAGAAGCCTTTTAAACTGCACAATAAGCAATATTTGACAACGAGATAGAGAGAGGTATATAATAAAAATATAGAGGCGCACAAAAAGTAAGACAGTGAGGAATGAAAACAGAACATTTTAATTTAGAGGTTGATCTTTTTGGAAAAGTGGAGTACAATTTCTAACTGTTGATAGCTAACATGGTTTGGTAATAAATGATTAGCTAACGACAACAGAGCGGACATTGGGAGTGTCTCGCTCAGTAGTAAAGCAGTTAATTAAAATTCAACTTAAAAAGAGGAGAGAAAAATACCATGAAAAACGTAATGAAAAAAGTAGCAGTATCTAGCATGTTGGCAGTTAGTTTAGGTGCAGTATCTTTGGTAGGACCTTTGGCTACAAGTAGCGTATTCGCACAGTCTGGTTCTGATTATGAAAAGCAACAAGCAGAAGACCAACTTGTAAGAGAACAACAAGAAGCAGCACAAAAAGCATTTGAAGATAGAGTTTTTGGAACTAAAACAACTGAAAATGCTACAACAACACCAGCTCAACCAGCTACTGAGAACAAGAATCAAGCAACAACTACAGCACCAACAAATACAACTGTAGCACCAGCTACTGTAAATACAACTACAGTAAGCGTTCAAGTCGGCGACACACTGGCTTCCATTGCTAAAAAATACGGTGTAACTGTTGAAGAACTGGTTAAAATCAACAACTTGATTAAAGTAGGCCAAGAACTGAAAGTTCCGCAAGCCAACACTAATAAATAATTCATTATAAATTCATAATAAAATAATTTTATTAAACCAATTGTTTGACTACAGTATACGGGAACGCCCCTATTAAAACAATGCTTTTCTGAACAATTATTTGTGAAATAGTTTGTTTTTTTGGGCTGCAAATTTCCAATGGTGCGTCTATCCTATCTTCAGATAGATTTTAAGCTGGGATGATGTTATTCGTATTGTTATAGTGAATACCCACACTCCATGTGCGGAGCATTCGTATGGGCGCCGCTCCCCCGGATTTGTAGCAGTTACTTGGCAGTATTCGGGGCACAGGTGAACATGAATTCTTCTGAGGATTGTTTCGCCAGGTTTTTTCCTCATTTTGTTGAATTATTTACGTCCAATTATAACCATATATGGATATTTTAATTATAGAAAAGCGCTATTCCCATAATAACCGGAATGGCGCTTATTTTAATCTAAAAACCTGAGCGCTGTATGACGATAAATATACACATGCAAAAGATTGATGTGGGAGGATCATTTTCCTCTTTAGGTTACATACAATTTGCATATCATTATATAGATGTAAGGAAAGATTTGATGTTAGGTTATGGCCTCGTTAGCTGGTGTGGAATTTTTAAACGTTTGGACTTTTCTTGCACTTCCTAATACAGAGTACGTTAAGCATTTTGTACCCTTATTATGATATCGTACCAAATGTGCAATTGTGTAAAATCTATAAATATTTTTGAAATATTCGCTAGACGAGAGGCTCTCAGGTATAAGATCATGTAAGGATACACTAATACGAGACCGGAAACAGGAAAGGGGCGCTGTAGAGGATGAACTTGGATAACTGTTCTCGCTGTGGAAAGCTGTTTATTATGAATGTCAGGGGAATCTGTCAGAACTGTATTAAAGAAATTGAGATTGAATACGAGTGCTGTGTCAAACACATACGTGAAAATAAGGGAATTCATATGCATGAGCTTTCCGAGGCTACTGGGGTTTCCGTTAGGCAAATCACTACGTTTATACGTGAGGGACGTATTTCCATTGCCAATGCGCCCAATATGACGTATCCTTGCGAGGTATGCGGAATACCGATTCGTGAGGGTCATATGTGCGATTCTTGTCGAACAAGACTGACCAAAGACCTGCATCAGGCCGTCCGAGAAAGTAGTAATCAGGATCGAAGTAATAATGTGGGCTCAGGTACCTACAGTGCGATTGATAAACTTCGGAGAAAGTAGTACAGGGGAATTAAAAACGCATTCAGCTATTCAAAAAGTTTTAAATACCGCCGATAATCTTTATAGAGCTTATCGGTTTTTTTATTTTTAGCAACCATGCACAAAATAAAGAAGTAAGGCATAATACGAACCATGTTCGACGCTATGTCGTCTGATATATTCTGCCCATATCAAATAACTAAGGAAGGTGGAAGTTATGAAAATTAACGAGACCAACCGCATTGGAGCCATTAATCCATACCAGCGAAATATTGAAACAGGGCGCCATGAGGAGCAAAAGAAATCCCGTCGCAAGGACGAGGTTTCCATTTCTCCGGAAGCAATGGAAATGCTGAACCGCAGCAGTGATGCAGACCGCGTTAAAAAGATTCAGGAGCTTAAGCAGCAAGTGGCTTCGGGAACTTACCGTGTGGAAGCAGCCAAAATTGCAGAGAAGCTGTTACCTTACTTCAAGCATTCTTCCGAAAGCTAGGTGAAGGAATATGCCTTTAGAGCGCCTGATTGATGTGCTAGTGCAGCTTGAACAACAACATCTTATCTTGTTGGAACTGGCGCATAGTAAAAAAAAGATTGTCATGGGAAATGATATGGACAGCCTGGTTCAGCATTTGAGCCAAGAGTCCAGACTCCTTAAACAGGTTGAGCAGCTGGAAGAGGCTCGTATGGAGGTTTCATATGAGCTTCTTCGTGAACGTGGAATTAAGTCTCAACTTAATTTGACTATAACCGAGCTGGCACGCCTTGTCTTTGATCCTGAAGATAAGAAGAAACTCCTCAGTGTCCAGAGCCGCTTATCCCAAACTCTTGCAGAATTAAAGGAAATTAATGAAATCAATCAAAAGCTCATCGAGCAATCGTTGGTGTTTATTGATTACTCGTTAGATCTACTTGTAGGTCGCCCTAACCAGGAAATGACTTATATGCACCCGGATCAGAAAAGTAATCAAGTGGCACGACCCGGGTTGTTCGACACGAAGGCTTAAGCCAAGGGGGAAAATAGAGTGGTATCTACATTTCATTCCATAGAAACAGCGAAAAGGAGCCTTTTCACACAAACGGCAGCCTTAAATACAACCGGTCATAATATTGCTAATGCCAACACAGAAGGCTATACACGACAAACGGTTAAAATGAGGGCTTCTATACCGATGGAGGCTTACGGTATTAACCGTTCCAACGTCCCTGGTCAATTGGGAACAGGTGTCGAATTTGATGCTATTGAACGTATACGTGAGAAGTTTTTGGACAGCCAGTATCGTGGAGAAAATACAGAGTTAGGCAGTTGGACCATCCGAAGCAATACGCTTGATAAATTACAACAGATTGTTAATGAGCCATCAGATACGGGTATCCGAAAAGTTTTGGATAACTTTTATAAATCCTGGTCTGATTTGAGCAAAGACCCGGAAAGTGTATCCGCACGTACTATCGTTAAAGAAAATGCACTTGCTTTGACCGATGCAATGAATCATATGAGTAAGCAACTAAGTAATTTATCTGCGGATTTAACCTTAAATGTGGAAGCTAAGTCTAGTGAGCTGCAAAGCTATGTAAACTCCGTAGCGGACCTAAACCAATCAATTACTAAAATTGAAGGCCTGGGGGATAACGCCAACGACCTTCGGGACCAACGTGATTTGATCGTTGATAAAATTTCGAAAATCGTGAATGTGACGGTGACTGATACAGATCAGGGCTACAATGTAAATATGGGAGGCCAAGCTTTAGTTGCTGGGTTTACGCCCACTACTGGAATTAACGGTGCATTTTTGCAAGCGGCTTTTGCCTCCAACGATTTGCAAGGTGGAGAAGTGCATGGCATGATCATTTCCAGAGATCGGTTTGTAGCAGATTATACCGCTCAGCTGAATAATCTGGCGAATACATTAGCCAATGGGGACGTTTCTGTCACACTCCCTAAAGGCTCAGTGCTACCAGAGGGAACGGTACTAAACGGAGTAACTTATACAGGTACCAATCGAACGCTTCAATCGGATTTGACAGTTACCGTTAAAGGGCTTAATGGCTTGCATCAGCTTGGCTACACTCAGGAGAGCAAGGATGCTAATGGTAATATGGCTGCAGGAAAACCTTTTTTTGTGGCATCCGGAACTGGCGGAACGATTACAGCAGGAAACATTACGTTGAATACCGCCATAGCGGATAATCCTAACGCTATTGCAGCATCCCTTCGCGTAAAAGGTACTGCTCCTACCGAGGAATTGGTTAAAGGTAATAATACCTTGGCTTCCCTGATGTCCAATCTGAAATTAAATAATTTCACTTCTGTTTCTACAGGGAATACCGCTACTATTGATAGCTTTTTCAGTTCTATGGTTGGTCAGTTGGGTATAGAGGCTCAAGAGGCATCAAGACAGACGCAAAACTCTACAGCTCTCGTATCTCAGGTAGAAACTATGCGCCAGTCTGTGAGCGGTGTTTCACTGGATGAAGAAATGTCTAATATGATCAAGTTTCAGCATGCCTACAGCGCCGCTGCTCGGTTTATGACCACATTCGATCAATTATTGGATAAATTAATTAATTCCACAGGTGTAGTGGGAAGATAAGAAGGCCATTAAATATCTTGTGCTTTTATATAAAGTGAATATTTAATTACGGGGGGATATAATTATGCGAGTGACTAACAATATGCTAAGCTCACAGCTTTTACTGAATTTAAATCGAAATTCTGAGCGTATGAATAATACGCAGAATCAGCTGGCGACCGGGCGTAAGCTGAACAAGCCCTCTGATGATCCTGTAGGTATTACGTACTCCTTGAGGTACCGGTCTGAATTGTCTTCAAATGAACAATACCAACGGAATGTAGACAGCGCGGTGTCGTGGCTTGATTTCAATGATACGGTGATGGATCAGGCGGGCCAAATTATGCAGAGAGTACGTGAACTAACGGTGCAGGCTTCCACGGGAACCAACCCACAGTCTGCTTTGGATAGCATTAACAAGGAAATTGGTCAGCTTAAGGAACAGATGATTGATGTTGTGAACAGCCAATTAAACGGTAAATATATATTTAATGGTCAAACCTATGACAAGAAACCGTACGATCTTCCTTTGAATGCTGATAATACGCATGATACGTCTGGAGCAGCATCAATTGTTACCGATACAGGGAATGTAAATTTTATCGTGGGTGAAAATGTTGCTTTGCCTATTAATGCTACCGGTAATGAAATCGTAGGAACAAGTACGGATGTCGATAATTTATTTACTATTTTTAATCAGCTATCTGCAGCCTTGGCAAGTGGCGATATTAAAGTGAGTGGGGATCAATTAGCTAATATTGATTCACGTGTGGATAAAATGCTGACGGTCCGGTCGGAAATGGGGGCTAAATCCAATCGGGTGGAGCTAATGCAAAGCCGTTTAAGCGATCTGAAAGTGAACCTAACGGATTTGCAGTCTAAAACGGAAGATGCGGATTACTCCGAGCTTTTAATGAATTCCAAAATTCAAGAGAATATATATAATGCTTCCTTGTCAGCGGGAGCGAAAATAGTATCTCCATCATTAATGGATTTCTTAAGATAGGCTAAGGAGGGGGATGGATGGCTATCATTCCGACGCTTCAGATCCGGCAAACTCCGGCTATCCTGCATATTGACGCAGACCCCGGGCAATATTCGATTCGACAGCCTTCAGCTGATGTGGAATTAACGACACGACGTGCTCAACTGGAAATTCACCAGTACAAGCCACAGCTTACAATAGATCAAAGTGCCGCCTATTCTGCATATAACGGAGGCAACTATCCGGAGATGAATAATCGAATTTATTCAGGGTTGCCGCAAATTTTTTTACAAGCCATTGCCCATAAGGTGGAGCAAGGCAACCGGATGGCGGCGATTCACATTCCAGGGAATACTATAGCCAATGTCTTTGGAACGGATACAGAAACTCATGTTCTTCCTGAATTCAGGGGGGCTGCATCCATGGATAATGTGGATATTCATGTCGAAACGCATGCACCTGATATTACATATACACCTGCAGTATCGGAAATGCATGTGACCGTTAATCGTCCCGAGATTGAGTATACTCCAGGGAAACTGGAGATTTATATGCAGCAGTATCCATCTGTTGCCTATATTCCGCCTGAAATTGATGTTACGATGTGAAATAAGTTAAGGTTATAGAGGATTTGTTCAAGCCGTCTATAGCCTTTTTTTTATAATAAAATGTATATATCTGATTAAATATTGGGGGAATATCTGTGATTATCTCCACATCTATTTGGGGTGACATCGAAGTTGATGAAAAAGAAATATATCGTTTTGAAAAAGGAATTCCTGGGTTTGAAGAGACGACCGAATTTGTGTTGCTTGATCAAGACGAGGCACCCTTGTACTATCTCCAGTCCGTACAGCAGAAAGAACTCACTTTTGTCTTAGTGGACCCTTTTATTTTTTATCCTGAATATGAATTTGAGCTCCCTCATAGTGAAACGGAAGAACTGGAGATTGAATCTAATTTAGTCGTTCGCAGCATACTAACGTTACATGAGCAGATTGAGAACTCAACGATCAATCTATTGGCACCACTGGTGTTCAACCCTGATAATAGACAGGCCAAGCAAGTTGTTTTACATCAGTCGCCGTATCAGACCAAGCATTCACTGCAGCCCATGAAGGAAGACGCAACCATCCGTTCAAAGGAAGGTGAATAATCATGCTGGTACTTTCGCGTAAGAAAGGCGAGTCCATTATCATTCAGGATCACATTGAGGTCACGGTGCTCGGAGTAGAGGGTGACACAGTCCGTATAGGGATTTCAGCGCCCAAACAGATGGACATCTTTCGCAAGGAGATCTATTTATCCATTCAAGAATCCAACCGTGAATCTGCTGCCCATACGCAGTCAAATTTGGATGCTTTGCGCAAGATGATAAATAAAAATAACGAAAAATAAAAAAAATCCTAAAATGCTATTAAAAGATCGACAAGAATGTCGATATATATAGTACAAGCTATTGCGGAGGGGCGGCCGACTTCAACGGATAGCTGTAACAACAATAAACCACATGGATGTGGGACATTTACTTTCAGGGAGGAAATTTAAAATGATTATCAATCACAATATCGCTGCAATGAACACTGCTCGTCAATTGAATGCAAACACTGCTAACACAAACAAAGCCATTGAAAAACTGTCTTCCGGTCTTCGTATTAACCGTGCTGGCGACGATGCTGCTGGTTTGGCAATTTCCGAAAAAATGCGTAATCAAATCCGCGGTTTGGATATGGCTACCAAAAACGCTCAAGATGGTATCTCCTTGATCCAAACAGCTGAGGGTGCAATGAACGAAACACACAGCATTCTGCAACGTGTTCGTGAATTGGCTGTACAATCTGCGAATGATACGAATACTAATGCTGACCGTGCTGAGCTTCAAAAAGAAGTAGTTGAATTGAGAAAAGAAGTAACTCGTATTTCTACAGATACTGAGTTCAATACTAAGAAATTGCTGGATGGTGCTGGAGTCAGTAACGCAGTGTTCCACATTGGTGCTAACCAAGGCCAAGCAATTACATTGTCAATTAGTAACATGGGTGCTACATCATTAGCAATTAGTACAGTTGATATTTCTACTCAAACAGGTGCGAATGCTGCAATTGCGTCTTTGGATACAGCTATTTCCTCAGTATCTTCCGAGCGTTCTAAACTGGGTGCTTACCAAAACCGTTTGGAGCATACAATTAATAACTTGGGAACGACTTCCGAGAACTTGTCTGCTGCTGAATCCCGTGTTCGTGACGTAGACATGGCAAAAGAAATGATGAACCAAACAAAGAACAACATCCTTGCTCAAGCTTCCCAAGCAATGTTGGCTCAAGCTAACCAACAACCGCAAGCTGTACTTCAATTGCTTCGCTAAGATTAATATATTCCTTAAAGTATTAAAAGCCCTCGTCTAAATAGACGAGGGCTTTTTCTTTGTACGCCTCTAGGGTGAAAGTCCTGAACGAGGGCTGGCGAGCGCCTACCATTAGCCAAGAGCAAGGGTGTCCGCCGTGAGGCGGAATCTGAAGGAAGCTGGCGGCAAAATTCCGACCTGAGGAACAGGAACCGCATCAGGCATCCAAAGTGGGATAAGCCTGCAAAGCAAGGCGAAATCCAATAAACTGTCCAGACACTAGGATGTAAATGAGGCGGGTACATGGGATGAAAGTTGCGCGTCTTAACGTGGGAGGTCTCATGGACGTGAAGAGATGGACTTCAAATCGCGGTTGAAACCAGATTCATCATGAGAAGTCAGCAGACGCCATAGTACCTTGGTTTAAGAAAAAAACTGAGGGAAGGGCTGAACCTAAAGAGGTGTAGGTCCATGAAAGTTACCAAAACAGGAGCAAAGGGCAGCCAACTTCCAAAGGAAGGCTTCACGCAGAAAGATAGTGCGGAACACAAAGGATATGCGGGAGTGCACATAAAGATTCTACCGTACATCGAAAAGAAGCTGTTCTTGAAAGTGAATCAAGAGAAAACAGTGGTGGATGATGTGAAGAGGGTTTCATTCCTGGGCTTCGCCTTTTATCAGCAACAAGGGGAAACGAGAATTGAATCCCCGCCAAATCGGTAGCCAAGATGAGAACTCGAATAAAAAAACTCACGGCGAGAAGCAATTGGAATGAGGAATGGGCAAGCAGGCTTCGAAGATACATCAAGGGATGGATAAACTACTTCAAGATCACGGATATGAAGAAGCTGCTGCAAAGACGGATGAGTGGATGAGAAGGCGAATACGCATGATTTACTGGAAACAGTGGAAACGAGTGAGGAGAAGGTATGCGATGTTGCAAAGACTTGGAATCCGAGCCCAACAAGCATGGGAATATGCCAACACAAGAAAAGGCTACTGGAGAATATCCAATAGCCCCATCCTCTCGAAATCCCTCAGAAACAGTAACCTTAAAGACCACGGATGCTTATCCTTTTGGGATTATTACTGACAAGTCAAAACGTAAACTTAGGAACCGCCGTATACCGAACGGTACGTACGGTGGTGTGGGAGGTCGGCTACTCGACTAATGGGTAGCCTCCTACCCGATTTGCCAAATTCCTTATAATTCCTTTTAATTCCTTATAATTCTTCCTTTTAACACTAACTACTCTCTAATATATAACCGATATAAAGAGTAATAGAATTTATTTAGTGGTGAAAGGAAAACCTAAACTTATGGCTAAAACGATAGCATTATGTATGATAGTGAAAAATGAAGAACAATTCTTAAGACGATGCTTGGACAGTGTCAAGAACAAAGTAAACCAAATTATTATCGTAGATACGGGCTCAACTGATAATACTTTAAGTATTGCTAAAGAATATACTAATGATGTGTACAGTTTCAAATGGATTGATGACTTTTCAGCTGCCAGAAATGAATCTATTAAATATGCTACCACTGATTATATTTTGGTAATGGATGCGGATGAGTATTTGGAAGATGATTCGAACCTGCAAGATGATATCTCTACAGAAAAGGATTGGTATTTTTTAAAAATTCATAATATTTTATCACAGGGACGAAAAATAACTCATATTGCTGTACGGCTTTTTGCTAATAATAAAGGGTTATTTTTTCAAAATCGTCTCCACGAGCATTTAAATATATTAGTTGAGGATAAAGTTTTTACAAATGACTTTGGTAGTTCAGCATTGCAACATACGGGTTATACCGATGATATGATGGAAGATCGAGACAAGAAGAAAAGAAATCTTCCCCTTATGTTGCGGGAAGTGCAGGAAAACCCGAATGCTTATAATTTATTTAACATGGGTAGAACTTACAAATGGGTCGAAGAGTATGAAAAGGCTATTCATTACTTTCAAAGTGCATATCCTTTGAGTAAAAATCTAACTATTATGCCTGATCTTTTGATGAATTTAAGTAATTGTTTAGTTAGTTTAAAGCGTGAACATGAAGCTCTAAAGATAATTAATGATGCAGCTATTTTGTTTCCAAATGAAACTGATTTACGGCATACTCAAGCTCTTCTTTTTTTGGAGCTCGGCTATTTCAGAGATGCCATCAAAACTTTTGAAACTTGTCTTAGTCTCGGAGATCAAGGAATAACCATTACTGAAGGTAATGGTGGTTATATGTCACATTTTAGGCTAGCTGAGGTATATGAGAAGAGCTACCGTATATCAGAAAGTTACGAACATATTATAGATGCTGTACGTGATAGTAAAAGCTTTGCCGTAGGAATATCAAAGTACTTTCAAATTGTTACAATGGCCAACATTCCACTTGAGGATGTCTACCAAAATTTTAGTCAGATATATAAAATGTCAAAAGTCGAAGAACTTCAACTTTTAATTGAAATACTTTATATTATGAGACATCCTATCTTAAACAGGTATTTAAATGAATATGAAATTAAGGTTGAAGCAAAAATAAGCGCAGTGGCTACCCAATACGATAAACAATATGAAAAAGCAAAATTATTGTGGATTAAAATGGTAGAAATTACTGATGAAAATGGCGAAGATATCTTGTTACTTGCGTTTATTTTGAAAGACTTAGAGCTATTTGAATTATCACTCTCTTATCTAAACTTAAGCATGAGAGAGACAAAAATGCTCCGAACTATAATTCTAAATGAAGAATTAAAAAAATTGAAATTTTCGAGTCGTATAGAGAATATTTTGGTGAAGATAATTGAGCATTTACTTGTATTAAAAGAATATGAAGTTTTTCAGTGTGTTCTCAATTATGCCGAGCTAGGTTCTATAAATTTTAACTGTAGCGTAATAGAGAAGATAATTAAATACGGTTTTTATGAAGTGGCTATTGACCTACTAATTAAAATATTCAAAACTAACGCTAATAATATAAAGGTAATACAATTGCTGGGGGATATGTGTTATAAGTTGAACTATTTAGAGGATGCACAGCTTTTTTATAGTAAACTATTGGAGCTTTGCCCTGAGTATAGTTCATATGAAAGGTGCTATAGGCTATTTGAGAAATTGGACGATAAAGAAAATCAGTACATTATAAAGGAGAGTATAAAAGAGAGTTTTCCTCTCTGTTTGTGGGTTTTAGAATGAGCTTTAAGAGATTCACTTTTCATGCGACAACGTATTGTAATATGAAGTTCGACACCTTCTGGGAATGAATAACTTCCTAACAGATCTACATGGAACGTCGTACATCTTATGTACCTCTGGGGAAGAGGAACGAAGGAGTTTGCCGCAGACATCGATGAAAAGCTTCATCAAACCTGCTTTCAAATTACGTATAATATGATTTCCTACAAGCGCTTTCTGTACTGGTATCGAAAGTTATTGAGAAGTTTAATATATGGTTGGAATGTTCCCTGGAAGGTAAAATTGAGCAAGCTGATGTTTAGCTTGGCGGGATCATAAGTTGATACTAAACGAGGATGTGAGAAAGATGAAAGTTGTTATTTTAGCTGGGGGCAGGGGAACGCGAATTAGTGAAGAATCGCATTTAAGGCCTAAACCTATGATTGAAATCGGTGATGCACCAATACTGTGGCATATTATGAAAACCTATTCTTACTATGGTTATCATGAGTTTATCATCTGCTTGGGCTACAAAGGTTATATTATTAAAGAGTATTTTGCTAATTATTATCGACACATGTCAGAAGCAATTACCTACGACTTCGCCTCTGGCTCTGGCAACACTGTAGAAGTCCATCAAAATTCAGTGGAGCCATGGAAAGTCACTTTGGTCGAGACTGGACTAAATACAATGACTGGAAGCCGCATAAAGAGAATTGAGCCTTATGTAGGGAACAATCCATTTATGCTCACTTATGGTGATGGTTTAGCGGATATCAATATTGGGAAACTGGTGAAGTGTCACAAAGAAAGTGGCAAATTGGCTACGATTACCGGCGTACAACCAGATGGGAGATTTGGTCGACTTGAATTAGAGGGTGAATCCGTTACAGGGTTTGCTGAAAAAGTAAAAGGGGATGGGGGATGGATTAATGGTGGATTTATGGTTTGCCAGCCTGAAGTTTTCAATTATATTCAAGACACAGAGAAGACAATTTTGGAGCAGGAACCATTGCAGAACTTGGCACTTGATGGAGAACTGAATGTGTACAGACACCACAGCTTCTGGCAGCCTATGGATACGATACGTGAAAGGATTATTCTTGATGAGCTTTGGGAAGAGCAGAAGGCTCCCTGGAAAGTATGGTCAGATTTATAAAACATGTTCTATGGAGAGGAGCAGTATGTTTAAATTAACTTTAACGACGGATGATCTGCAGAATTATGTTCTTCATCAGTTGAATAATTTTTATCCTGACAATGACTTATTGTGTAAAGATATATTATTCAAACATTCGTTTAGTCATGCGCTTGAACGTACTGAGTATTGTTTTCAGCATGTAGCCTTACAAGCGTATCATCATAAAGGGACTACATTTTTCTCTCATCTGCATTCAGATCAATACACGTTATTTTTATGGTTTTTGTCTAACTCGGTATGGAAGAGATTTGAAGATACTGAGCTGTCATCCAAGCTATTTTTTTTAAATAAGGCTTTAAATGGGGTAGTATGCATGTACGATGCAAATATGCCTAACATTTTTCTCATTCTACACGGTGGTGTTGTATTGGGCAAAGCATCCTACAGTGATTTTTTTGTGTGTTATCAAGGATGTACTGTAGGTGCTATTAATGGAATCTATCCCAAGCTGGGAAAAGGAGTTATTTTAGCTCCTCAGTCATCGATTATCGGAAATTGCACTGTGGGGGACCTAGTTACAATTGGAAATCAGGCCTTGCTTAGAAATAGGAACCTGGACAGCAGGTCGCTGTATTATCGCGATATTGATACAGGGCAGCATGCTATTCAAAAGGCTAAAACACCTTGGGCCCAGTCGTTTTTCAATGTCTCAATCATACCGGATGGAGATGATCTCTAAAAGTGAAGACAGTCTTAATCAGCGGTGCAAGTGGTTATATAGGCCTTCACATAGCCCAGTTACTGAGATCCAATAATTATAAAGTTATCACAGCCACACGGGACTCGGATGGGGATATTATGATGGATTTCTCGGTCCCATCGAAGGTATCTCTCTTAAATTGCCCTGGTATTGATACGATGATACACACGGTTTCACCAAATGAAGATCTTTACAGACATGATCCTTATCGTGCCTTATCAGAAAATGCAGCTGGAATACATGCTGCAATCGATTTTTGTAAAAATAATAACATTCGTAATTTTATATATATCTCCAGTTTTCATGTTTTTGGAAAACAAGGTGGACTATTAAGGGAGGATTCTTACGTCACACCTAGTAATGACTACGGACTTGCGCATTATACAGCTGAACAAACAGCTAGAATGTTTGATCGTAACAAACAGATCAATGCCTGGATAATCCGTCCATCTAATCTTTTTGGAGTCCCGGCAAATATAGAAAGGTTCAAGAGATGGAGTTTGATACCTTTTCTATTTTGCAAGGAAGCAGTAGAGCAGCAGAGAATAACTCTTTTAACTTCAGGGAGCCAGCTTCGTAATTTTGTGGGCATTTCTGATGTGTGTAAAAAAATACAATGGATATTGGAGAAACGGCCGGTTAATCGTGTTTTACATGCTTATGGAAAAGAAACTATAAGCGTTTTGCATTACGCACACCTTGTCCAAAAAGTTGCGTTGGACAACTTCAATCTTCCTGTGCAGATCATTCGCCCAGAAGGAGAAGAACAGGTCGTTCAATTTCAGTTTACAAGTTTATATGATAATCCAGAACTTTTACCAATAGATAATATGAAGACGTTTGTGGATGAAATGCTTAAAGTTCTTCTTGCACGTTAATAGAAAGGAAATAGCCAAATATGATATGTTGCATTTGTGGGCAGACATGTACATTTGAAGAGAAATTTAGCCGAGCTCCTCACAGTTTGATGAGCGAGTACAACTCAGGCCAACTTCAACTATGTGATCTCGAGATTTATCATTGTACTTCATGTGGGCACACTCAAATTCCAGCATATATTAATGAAGAGTATTACGAGGATTACTCCATGGGGTCTTTTTGGGGTACGAGTTTTAAACGTGTGCGAGAAAAACAAATTGAGCGTTTAGCAATGCTTGCACCAACACATAAAAGATTCCTCGATATTGGTTGTGGTGTGGGACATTATCTTGATTTGGCACACAAGTATTTTCAAGAACTTTACGGTGTAGAGCCTTCAAAATCCAGTGTTGTGATTGCTCGTCAGAAAGGATTCTCGGTAATTCATGATTTTTTTCACGAAGGAATGAGTTTTAATTCAGGTTTTGATGTAATAACCATAATTGAAGTGTTGGAACACCTTGAAAAACCTTTGGATATGCTTACTAAAGCTGCGCAGCATTTAAACGAAAACGGTATTATTCTGGTAGAGGTTCCTAATGGACAGCGTATTGTTGAAAATAAATTATATTACAATCTTTGTACGGATCATATCCAATACTTTTCCGTAACCAGTCTATCTGCAATGGCTTGTCGAGCTGGTCTGAGCGTTATTTGTGTTCAAGAATCAACAGACCCTAACCTGCTTGAACTCTATATGAGGAAAACTCCAAAGTCCCCCGATAATTTTAGCACTAGGCGGCAAAAATCTCTTGATAAACTTGTTTCACAACTCTCACCGAATGCTAAGATCGCAGCGTGGGGAGCAGGAGCGGAATCAGCATGTTTTCTTGCCATGTTGGAGGAGAAGGTTCAAGTTCATTGCCTGTTTGATAGCGACGAGGCCAAGCATGGTCATTATCTCTCATGTATTCCTATAAAAAAACCGACACCTAACGAAGTTTGTTCATTCGATACTATTATTCTTTTTGCCAATGCACATAAGCTTCAAATACAAGAACAACTTATACAAATTAATTTCACTGGAAAGCTGTTAGCCTTTGAATAAAATGTTGCTAGAATAGCTCACGACAGATTATAAGGAGGATATTAATGATAATTTATCCTACACCGTTGAACAAGGCAGCGGTAATTGAGTTAGAACCTATTAGGGACAGCCGGGGTCATTTTGTTAGAAGTTTCTGCAAAAAAACGATGGATACTCATGGGATTCCATTTGAAATGACCCAATCTAACGTGGCATTTAACCTAAAATCGGGAACTCTTAGAGGTATGCACTTCCAATTGCCTCCTTATTGTGAAGATAAAATTGTTACTTGCTTTAATGGTGCAATCTATGATGTTATTATTGACCTCAATCGTGAAAGCTCTACGTTTGGGAAATGGTACGGTTTAATGCTATCTGATGAAAATTGCTTATCTTTGTATGTACCGAAAGGTTTTGCACATGGCTATCTAACTATAACAGATAATGCAAGCATCCATTATATGGTTAGTGAAAATTATACCCCCTCCCATGAGTCCGGGGTTCGTTGGAATGATCAGGCATTTGGGATAAAGTGGCCTGAGGTCGAGCATTTAATTATTTCAAAGAAGGATGAAAGTTGGGAAGAATTCGATATGATTACCGATGGAGTTTCGTTACAAAAGGGAGAGTAAGATGGATAATTATACAGCTGCGCAACTACTTCAGTCTTTGCAAGTTGGACATGAAGGAATCAGGCATTTGGAAAATTGTATTCAAAGTGGTGAATTAAATATCTCGGATCTTGCAATACTGGATGATCTGTCAGATTTACTGAGTGCGGTGGAGAGTTTCACTGCTACAGTATCTACACCTAACCGTGTGAAGGAAATTAACGCCAATATTATGTTTTATATCAATGAGCTTAAACAAAATGCAATCCATGAAAATGTGGAACTATTTTTGTATGATTTTCGCTTTCATTTTAGTTCATTGTATAGAATATTGCTGTTTGAGATTGCCTATATTGCAGAGAATGTGGTTAGCAAACGAGATTATCCGCGGTTCTATCCGGAAATAGGAGACGTGGATCATGGTGATATTTCTGCAAAAGGTGCGAATTCACTCTGTAAAGTCAGTATTGTTTTATTAGCATACAATAATCTCAGCTATACGCGAGATTGTGTGGAGAGTATCTTAATGAATACTGGTGATGTAGATTATGAGTTGATTCTAGTAGATAACGGATCTACAGATGGTACTAAGGAGTATTTTGATTCAATTCCAGGTGCGAAAGTTATTCATTTAAAATATAATATACACCTTGTTAAGGGGTTCAACATGGGGTTGATGGCAGCAGAAGGGAAATATTCTGCTGCAGTATGTAACGATTTTATTTTCACTCCAAATTGGTTGGAAAACTTAATTATTTGCATTGAATCAGATGATCAAATCGGTTTTGTCTCCCCAGGAGCGACCTCTATTTCTAATTTGCAACAGATTTCTATACCGTTTATATCTAAAGAGGATTTTCAAGAAAAATCCAAAGAGTACAATGTAAGCGATCCTTCTAAATGGGAAGAACGCGTGGTATTACTACCTAACGTTTTATGTTGTCCAACAGCACTTCTAAATAGGATCGGATATTATGATACTCGCTTTTTCCGCGGTGAATTTTTGGATGACGATATAAGTTTTAGAATTAGACGTGCCGGATACAAACTCATATATTGTGGAGATACAGTAACGCACCATTACGGTAGTCTGACCACGGTAACTGACCATCAGACCAACTCTCTTGAAGAAGGTCGGGAAACATTCAAAGGAAAATATGGACTTGACGCTTGGATGGACGCGCGTATGAGTTCGACATATCTGGATATAGAAACACCTCTTCTGTCTGAGGTAAATTCAATTCTAGGGATTGATGTAAAATGCGGAGCTACTTTATTGCAAATAAAAAATCGTATTTGGTCATTACATGGAAATAAACCAAAGTTATCTGTTTGTACAACAGAGCGAAAGTATGACGTGGATGTTTGTAGTATCGCAGAACAAGTATTTCCACTCGACAGTTTAAATCAGCTACCAGAAGTTCTGGAAAAAAAATTTGACTTAGTATACATTGAAAAACCACTGGATTGTTATTCGGATAATCTGGAAACTATCTTTAATGGCCTTTCTCACACAATGAATGCTAATGGTAAGTTGGTCTTCACAGTTAATAATATTATTAGTATTGAGTCATTATATGAAATTTTGAATTCGTCAAATTCAGTTCATAATCGTAAAATCTACATTCGAGATATGGTATGCGCACAGGCAAGAATTAATGGTTTTGAACTTTATTCAATTGTGAATTATGCCCCACAACGTAATCCTGAGAGTGACCAAATGGTTGAGAACATAGCTCAGTTTTTGGGTAATGAAAGGGAAAACGAAGTGAATTACCTGAAGTCCCTATTAAATAGTACGTATCAAATATATCAAATGAGCTATATTGGAAATAATTTATATGAAAGTTGAGAAGCTTGTATGGGGAAATCAGGTATTGTAAATCGTAACTTTTGGTTCGGAAAACGTATATTCCTTACTGGACATACAGGATTCAAAGGAAGTTGGCTTAGCCTTTGGCTTCATAGTATGGGTGCGCATATTACGGGTTATTCTGTGGATATTCCCTCAACCCCATCTTTGTTTAATTTGGGAAATGTAGGGGATTTTTTGGTTGAGTCTGTTATAGATGGTAATGTGACAGACTTTGAAAAACTTAAACAATCCATGCAGAAGGCGAATCCGGAGGTCATTATTCATATGGCAGCACAACCTCTGGTTAGAAAATCATATGAGAGTCCGGTCGAAACATACGCCACAAACGTAATGGGTACCGTTAATGTAATGGAGGCTGCGCGTTGTTGTCCTTCGATACGTGTTATATTAAATGTAACAACGGACAAATGTTATGAGAATCAGGAATGGCAGTGGGGATACCGGGAGATTGATACCCTGGGTGGATATGATCCATATTCTAGTAGCAAAGCTTGTTCAGAGCTGGTTACCTCAGCATATCGTCGATCCTTTTTTCAATCATCCGAGATAAGAGTGGCAACGGCAAGAGCCGGCAATGTGATCGGCGGAGGTGACTGGGCAGAAGATCGACTAATTCCTGATTTGGTTAAGTCATTGAGGAGTGGAAAGCAGATTCAAATACGAAATCCTGAGGCTATCCGCCCTTGGCAACATGTGCTTGAGCCATTATCGGGATATTTACTGCTTTGCCAAAACTTATACTTAGAAGGCGACGATTTTGCTCAAGCCTGGAATTTTGGGCCGCGAGACGGCGATGCTAAGTCAGTTGAATGGATAGTCGAACAGATGCTCAGCAGATGGCCTTATGAGCACCCTGGGTTTCAGGTAATAAGACAGAATCATATGCATGAAGCAAATATGCTCAAGCTGGACTGCTCCAAGGCGTTGAAAGAGCTTAATTGGGCTCCAAGGTGGCAGTTGGATAGAGCATTGGATGCTACTATTCAATGGGTTGTTGGTTATTTGCAAGGCAGAGATATAAAGGAACTGTGTGAGCAGCAGATTGCTGAATATGAAGCAGATTGTTTGGATAGATAAGAGTATTAGTTTTCATACGAAATAAAGGTGAAACCCTCAAGCGGACAGTGTTGAGGGTGTTACCTTTATTTTATATATGTTAGAAATGTAAGATTGCAATTTCAATGGCCCACATGTATAGAGGTCATCAATTTTAACCATTCTATTCAAACTCATGCATTGCGAACCGATAAATATAATAAATAATCCCATCGGAGGTTGTACGATGAACTTGTAGTTCTCTTTTTTGACGAATGCGGTGAGTGGCAGAACAGGCGGTATAAGCCAACATAACGACGCTATAGCCAATCAGGACAGCCAATTAATGCAAGCCGTAAGAAATGGATCAGAATTAAGTAGGCTTGAAAGGCAGGGACTCCCCATTCCTTTGGGAGATGAACAGCTTATTAAAGCGATAGATCGGGCCGTTAAGGCTCTTCAAGGTCCTACTACAACCTTGGAAATGAGTGTGCACGAAAAGACCCATCAGATCTTGGTTAAGGTTTTGAACAAAGATACAGGTGCACTGATTCGAGAAATCCCACCTGAAAAGACTTTGGATTTAGTTGCAAAGATGATGGGAATTACAGGAATTCTCATAGATGGAAAAATATAAGGGGGTATTACAATGCGTATAAACGGCTTCTCAGGAATGGATATAGATAGTATGGTCACATCAATGATGACTGCCAAAAGAGCACCGCTAAACAAGCTGAATCAGCAGAAACAGACATTGGAGTGGACGCGTGATAGCTATCGTGAATTAAACACTAAAATTGTACAATTTAGCCAAAAAATGAAGGATATGAACCAGTCAGTTGCTATGAACACTCAAAAATCAGCAGTAACTGGTAATTTAACGGCTATTAAAGCAGACGCGAATGCTGATGCTAACCCCACACCTATGTCTGTAGTCGTTAACAAGTTAGCAACAAAGTCCAATATGCAAACCTCTACAGGCTTACGTACTGCTGGAAGTAGTGCAGCAGATGCTACTAAAAATACAACATTGGAGCAAATTGCAGGTGGTAGTGCGTCAGATACTTATGAGTTAAATATAAATGACAAAACAATCACTTTTCTTAAAACCGATACAATATCTGCAGTGATTGGCCGTATCAATTCGGAAGGGGCGAACGTAACAGCGACCTTCGATGAAATCAGTGGCAAATTCTCTATTACAGCTAATGACTATGGGGATAGCAATAATATTAAATTAACAGGTGCGGATAAGCAGGTTAAGAGCAGTACACTTATGGATTTATTCCAAATTAGTTCTACAGACGTAAAGATGGCTGAAAAAGGAGAAGTTATAGTAACGAATACTGCGGATTCAAGTTCTAAAACTTATAATCCTGATAAGAGTACTCTCATTGTAAATGGAGTAAAGCTCACTCTGCTAGAGACTACGGGGGCCACGGGACCGGCTAAAATAACAACCCAATCCGATCCTACAAAAGCTGTGGAGACCATTAAATCTTTTGTAGATATTTATAATGACTTATTAAGTACATTTAATAAAAAAGTAAACGAACAAAAGTACCGCGGTTTTCCGCCATTGACAGCAGATCAGAGGAAAGAGATGAAGGAAGATGAAATTAAGCAGTGGGAAGAAAAGGCCAAAAGCGGCCTTCTCAAAAATGATTCCATTTTGAGTTCTGCTGTGTCTTCTATGCGAACGGTTATTTCCAGTAAATTAGGAGATCTGAGTTCGGTTGGTATTACTACAGGCCAATACTATGAGAATGGTAAACTGAAAATTGACGAAGAAAAACTGAAGGCCGCTTTGACGACCAATCCGGATAAGGTTTTGAATATATTCACTGGGTCTTCTGCTGATATAAATAGCAAGCCGGTCTATAGCGAACTAAGAAGTAAGCTTGATACTACGCTAGACATGTTAGTAAAAAAAGTAGGTACGTCAAAATTTGACTCCGATGCAAGTTTGACCTTAAAAGCTGATAGTATAATGGGAAAGCAACTTAAAAGCTTCAACAGCAGTATTACAGAATTGACCAAAAACCTTGCTGATACTGAAAACCGTTATTACAAGCAATTTTCGGCAATGGAAAAAGCTATGAGTAAGTACCAATCGCAGTCGTCCAATTTGGCAAACCTTTTAAAATAGTAAAGAAAAGGGTGATCCGTTTTGATTTCATCTCCTTATGAAAAATATAAACAATCTTCGGTGCAGACATCTACTCCGGTGCAGCTCATCATTATGTTATATGATGGTGCCATTCGCTTTGTAAAGGCCGGTCTTGAGGGAATATCATCAGATAATATTGCTAAAGCCAACATGAACCTGGGCAAGGCACAAACCATCATTAGTGAGCTAATGTCCACGTTAAATCATTCGTATGACATATCCAAAAATTTATACGCTTTATATGAGTATATGAACTATTTATTGATCCAAACCAATATTAAAAAGAAGATTGAGTCAGGTGAAGAAGTTTTGGGTTACCTGCAAGAGTTGCGTGAAACTTGGATTGCAGTGAACAAGCTGACAGCAGGTATGTCATTGTCTTCGGAACAGTGAGCTATGATTAATGAGGCTTTATCCCATTTGGAGGAACTAACCCAACAATTTATACTTCGATTGAATGAGACAAATTACGAGGAAGTTGATATTTTTGTCGAAGTTCGTCAAATGAAGGTAGATCAATTGCTGAGTGCCTTGGAGAATACTCCCATGACAGCGGAGCAAAAACAGAAATTAGAGTATATTCTAAGCCATGATGCAATAATTGATCAGTATATGCAATCGCTAAAGCTGGAAGCCCAAAATTGGCTTGTCCAGCGAAATAAGGCTAAATCGCAACGCAGTGTTTACGAATCTAACTACACGCCCGATAGCTTTCTAATGGATCGTAGGAAATAAGTTAAAAAGCTCTCTCCCAAGCACGCTTTGTGTGGGAGAGAGCTTTTTAAGATTTGTATAGTTCTATTGAATTTAAATGAAAGAAGAAGCGCACAAAAAAATCTATCAATTCCTCGTTTCAGGCACTAAGAAGTAGTTTAATATATAATTAGATAAGTGTTCTTTAGTTTAATTTCTATTAGACCTAGGAATAAAGTTATTGACTATTTATCCATTGTGTTATATATGGAATAACTATACATGAAAACATTATCAATTCCAATTGACAATGGATAACTTTGGGTGGTATAGTCGGAAATGTGGGCGAGAGCTTCACTTCATTTGATGACGAAGGGAATGTTAGTGCATGCAAGGTAAAGTAAAATGGTTTAACGCAGAAAAAGGTTATGGTTTCATTGAAACTGCTGATGGTGGCGACGTATTCGTTCATTTTTCCGCAATTCAAACAGAAGGCTTCAAAACACTTGAAGAAGGACAAGACGTGGAGTTCGACATTGTCGAAGGCGCACGTGGACCACAAGCCGCTAACGTAACCAAACTATAATCATCCCCGGCATAGCCGACCTACATAATTGATAAGATGGTTAGCAATGGATAACGCGCTAGCAACTGCCCTGGAATATATTCCAGGGCTTTTTTATGTTTTCTAGATGAGCAGGTGTACATAAAAACATAAAAAAGCTCCTTACACGATGGTAAGGAGCTAGGTGATACACAGCACGGTGAAAAGTTACTCTACAGAACCGTCGAAGTCAGCCATCTCCACGAAAATGGTGTTGGAGGAGGCAGACTGCTTCTCTACGCGTCCGTTTGGATAGCGGAATTGATAGCGCAGGATGACTTGAGCGATTAGATAAGCACGAAGTGCGGATTCAATGTCCAAGGAAAAGACGATGACGGCCTTATGGTCTGGGTCAAGACGGCCCAACGGGATACCTTGGAGCAATTTAGGATATGGAAGTGGCACAGAGTTCACAGTGACCGTTCGCAGTAAAAGGAAATCTTCGGCTGCGAATGGTGCAGTGAGTACTAGCTCCTCCAGCGGAGTGTTACCGATGTTTTCCACGTTGACGGTAAAGGACAAGGTATCTTCTTGCCCGACACGTAGAGCGCTGGAGCTAAGTGTGAGTTTAGGAATAGCTGCGATGACGGTCACGCCGACGGTGTTGGATTGAGCAGTCTCTTGAACAGTTTCACCTCCGCTACGACGTGAGGTATACGCGACGGTGGCTTGGTTGCTGAAGGTTCCATCCACGGGTGCTTCGCGGATTTGGGCTTGTAGTGTAAGGGTGACAGTCTCACCTGGAGCAATATCCGGGAGATTGGTTCCTGTGCCCGGATTAGCGCCTGACTGAGCTTCCCTCTGGATCGTCAGGCTGTTAGGTACGTAAATCAGTCCTTGCGGCAACGGGTCTGTGAACAATGGATATAGCGCCGGGATACCGCCTTTGTTCGTGATTTGTACGGTAAATGTGAGCGTATCGCCTACGGAGGCATCGGCGGTATTCACATTTTTGACTAATTCAAGCAGTGGATATACGACTGGAGTGTTGATGGCATTTGTGGCCAGAGAGCCTGATACGGATCTTCCTCCAGGTAGTGTGAACGAATAGGTAAGCGTAGCCTGATTGACGATGTAGCCGGATGGAGTTGTTTCGGCCACGGTCACTTGATAAGTCAGCGTTAAGGACTGTCCGGGTTCCGCAGATCCGAGACCAACACCAACAGCAGGATTGGTCCCCAACAAGGATTGACCGTTCAACTGAATGGTGCCAGGCACGAACAGAGTTCCAGCAGGAATAAAGTTTTGCAGGGTAACTTCGGTAGTTACGTTGCCAAAGTTGTTAAGCTGCACTGTGTAGGTAAGGGGTTCTCCTGCTACGGCCTCAGCATTTTCCGTGGAGATACTTACATCAAGCTGCGGGTCAAAGACGGTTACAGTCACGATGTTGCTGGTGACCTCGCTCGTACCGTTGCTATCAGCATACCGGAGCTGCACGCTATTGTTTAGACGGCCTCCGGCAGGCAGTGACTGAACGTTCACGGTGTAGGATACATTCACTTTTTGCCCCGGTTGAAGGCTGCCGATGAATAATGGTTCACCTGGTTTGATCAAGGCAGGTGAATCATTAACTCTTAAGCTGTCTGGATTAATGACGGTTCCAGCAGGTACATAATCGGTTAACACCACATCGGTACTAACCGAGGCCTCGTCGTTCGCAAGAGCTAACTGGTAAGGTACTGTATCACCCAATACGACAGCTGATACGGTTGTGCTTAACACGGCTGATAAGTCTCCTTCTACAGATCGGGTTGCCTTCACTGTGACGGGGGAAGAGACGGTTTCCAAATGTAAACTGCGTCCATCCGGCAATTGGTAGGAGTAGGCCAATGAAGCTTCATTCACGAGTGTGCCTGATTCGGAGACCCGGAGTACGAGAGCAGAGAAGACGACAGTAGCCTTTTCTCCCGGTGCGATTGTACCGAGGGCGATGCTTTGCCCCGGACTGACACCATACTGCGCAACTCCGTTCACTGAGACGGAATCAGGTACAAAAGAGAGCTCCGGCGGCAGTGAGTCACTCAGCAATCCGAAGGCACCGATGTTTCCAGTGTTTTCTGCGGTGATGGTATAAATGATACTCTGTCCTGGCAGCACACTGTCTGTATCGGCAGATTTGGTGAGCTTCAGAACAGGCTGGAGTACGGCAATGGTTACAGCATTGGACAGGATCGCACTCGCTTCTTCTCCCTCCGTAAGCAGCAAGCGGGCCTGATTCGTACGTGGTCCCGGTTTGCCTGTTGCCGCGATATGGGCTTCAAAGGAAACCACTGTCGTCGTTTTCGGCTCTAGCGGCGGCAAAGAAATACCATTCTCGGGATTGCTTCCTGCGACTGTTGTCCCGTTGATTTTAACGGAACTTGTAACAAATTCGATGTCTTCTGGTAAAGCGTCCAGCAAACGAGCGTTCTGCACAGTGTCCCCGTCCTCGTTAAGGATAACGAGCTCATAAGTCAAGGTATCTTCAGCAGTGGCGAAAGGTGAGCTTACGCTTTTACTTAATGTGATGTTCAGCGGTGAAACGGCAACCTGGACGATGTTGGATAAATGGAAGCCTCCCGCCTCCCGTCCGTCTGGAGCACTAAAGCGATAGTCTACCTCGGCCTGATCCACCAGCAGTACAGTTACAGGGATGGAAGATACCAGTACTTGGAAAGTGATGGTCGCCGATTGGCCTGAAAATATGGCTGGAGTCGGGATGCCAGAAACCGGACTTGCGCCGGGAGCGGCAATGCCGTTAATCGACACGGTGTTTGGCAGGAAAACGGAGCCGTCCGGAATATTGTCGGTTACAGTGGTCGAGGCTGCGATGTTCCCGGTGTTGGTTACAACGATGGTATAGGTAATGACGTCTCCTATCGTAGCATTGTTGGTACTACTTGTTTTGGCTGCTGTCAGGATCGGTTGGAACACTGGAATGGTCACGATATTGGATGTAGAGCTGCCAGTGAAAACGCCGCTTGTAAAGCTGACTGAAGCCTGGTTGGATAGTTGTGTCGGCGTGGGCAAGGAATTAACTTGAACCTGGAACGTGACGGTCGTAACGGCCCCAGGAGCGAGTGAACCGATAGCAATACCAAATCCCGGATTTCCACTAGGGAAGGAGGTTCCGCCTACGGTCACACTGCCATTTACAAAGGAGCTTCCTGCTGCAATCATATCTGAAACGACAACGTTATTGGCTGTGCTAATCCCATTATTGGAGACAGCTAGTGTATAGGTGATGATGTCTCCGACAATGGCATTTGTAGCCGCTGTACCTTTGACGATGCTGACATCTGGTGAGGATACGGAGATGCTGAGTGAGTCGGAGACGGCTGATCCAGATATGGTTCTGCCATCCGGCGGCTGAAACGTGAACGATCCAGATGCCTGGTCGATCAACACCTGTGGGTTAGGCAGCGAGTTGATAATGGTTTGGAAAGTCACGGATACAGTTCCGCCTGGCAATATGGAGGCAATTGGAACGCCTGTTTCAATGGATAATCCGGGCTGCGGAATGCCTGCAATACTGACACTGTTGGCAAGAAAAGATGATCCGGCAGGAATGTTATCGCTGATCGTAAGGGCTGCTGCAATGTTTCCGTTATTCACGGCTGTAATCATGTAGGTTAGTGTGTCACCGACGGATGCGCTAAGGGTGCTGGATGTTTTGGTAAGTGCAATCAACGGCTGGAACACAGGCACGATGAGCGGGACGGAAAAGGCAGTTCCGGTGAACGTTCCACTGGTAAACGTGACAGCCGCGATATCTGTAAGTAGGGGTGGCTGCGGCAAGGTTTGGACGGAAGTCTGGAAACTTACGATAGATGTATTTCCAGGCGCGACGTTTCCAATGGCAATTCCTGCAACTGGCGAAGCATTTGGGAAGGCTACTCCGTCGATAAGAACACTACCCGGAACAAAGGAGGTACCAGACGGAATCGTATCGGTTACCACGGTATCTGTGACTGTATCCACACCGCTGTTGTTGATGCTCAGTGTATACCTGATCGTATCTCCGACTACAGCGGCTGTGAGACTGGACGTTTTGGCTACCTGAATATTAGGAGCGGATACAGTGACATTGACCGTATTGGATGTGACGGAACCACTTAGAACTCTGCCATCAGGCGGTGAGTAAGTAAAGTTCGCTTGCCCTTGATCGGTCAGTACCGGCGGGTTAGGTAGGGACGAAACGACAGTTTGGAAGCTCACCACGATACTGCCCGAAGGAGCAAGGGAACCAAGTGTGATTCCTGCAACTGGTGAGGCTCCTGGTACAAGGACGCCATTAACGACGACACTGTTAGGAAGCAGCTCTGAGCCTGCGGGAATGTTATCCGACAGTACAGGAATAACAGCGATATTTCCCGTATTGGCAAGCGTCAGCGTGTAGACCAGCGTCGATCCGATTTGCGTGTTGACTGTATTAACGGTCTTGGTCAGGCTGATGATCGGCTGATAAACTGGCAAGGTAACAGGATCGGACTGCGAAGACGAGGTCAGAGCGCCTGAAGTGAAGCTGACGGTCGCCTGATTGGTAATTTGCGGCGGCTGAGGCAGACTGACGACAGAAACCTGGAAAGTGACTGCTGCTGAGCCGCCTACCGCAATGGTGCCTACAGGGATACCTGAGCTTGGTGAGGCAGCAGGCACAGGTGCTCCATTCACGATTACGCTACCAGAGACAAAGCTGGTCCCGGGCGGCAGTGGATCAGATACGACGGCATTGACGACTGTGCTGATCCCGTTATTTGTAGCAATCACGGTATACGTAATCGTATCCCCCACCACGGCATCTGTAGCGGAGGCCGTTTTGACCACATCCACATCTGGCGAAGAGACGGAGACAGTCACAGATGGAGATGCCGCACTTCCGCTCAGCACACGACCATCCGGTGGTTGGTAGCTGAAAGCAGCGGTTGCCTGATTGACTAATGTACCTGATGCGGGTAGCGAGGTAATGACTACCTGAAATGTCAGGGTAACGGTTGTGTTCCCTCCTATAATACCCAGTGCAACTCCGACCGTTGGGTCAGAGCCAGGGGCTGCTGTGCCATTGATAACCACGCTGTTGGGAATAAAGGCTGATCCGGCTGGAATCGGATCACTAAGCACGGTATCTACACCGATATTTCCACCGTTAGTAACTGAAAGCGTGTAGGTTATGGTATCCCCAACCGTCGCTTTTCCCTTTTCTGCGCTTTTGGCTACCGTGACGATCGGTTGATACACAGGGATAGTAACGGGACTAGATACGGAAAATCCATTAAAGACACCTGAGGTGAAGCTGACGGTTGCTTCATTGGTAATGACAGCAGGTGTCGGCAAAGACTGTACATTCAGCAAAAAGCGAATGGTAGCGCCTCCGCTAGGACCGAGGGTCCCTACAGGAATGCCGTTTTGCGGATTTGCGGAAACAACAGGTACACCATTGATTGTAATGCTGCCAGGCACAAACGCAGTTCCGACAGGGATTGTATCGGTAGCGATGACGCTAGTAACGGGATCAAGCCCATTATTGAAGACAGTAATGACGTAAGGAACCGAATCACCCACGACAGCGTCGGCAACATTAGCCGCCTTGGTGACGGTAACGTTAGGTGACGAGATCGGAATGGACACGGGTAAGGCCGAGCTGCTTCCGGTCAACGTTCGTCCATCCGGCAATTGGAATGTATAGTTCACACTTGCCTGATTGGTCAGTATAGAACCGGGCGGTACAGATATAACCACGGCGCTAAACGAGACCGTTACCGTAGCGCCAGGTCCAACGCTCCCGATATTCACCCCCGTAATCGGGTCTGCTCCGGGGAGGGGCGAGCCGTTAACCAATACGCTGTTTTGATTCAGGCTGAGCGAGTTGGACAACAGATCCAGCACAACCGTTTGTGCAGGGGCGTTTCCCGTGTTGGTTACAGTAATGACAAAAGCCAGTGTATTCCCAACGGTTGCACGGTCCGCGCTAATGGTATTGGTCACGTTCAAAATCGGCTGCAAGACAGGCAAATTGACCTGATTAGAGACAGATTGCCCTGCGAATGCCCCGGAGTTGAAGGAGACGATCGCCTGATCTGTTGACACGCCTGAGGCAGGCAGTGACGTTACGGTAGACTGGAAGGTGACGGTTACAGAGCTGGATGCAGGGATCGAGCCTACAGAGACTCCTGAAGCGATGTTGGCCCCCGGTATCGTTACACCGCCTACCTGTACGGAGTTAGGTATAAAAGTAGTGCCGTCGGCAATCGGGTCGATAAAAACGGTCCCTGTCACGGGTGTAATGTCGTTGTTCGTTGCGGTAATCGTATACGTAATAGTATCGCCGAAAGCGACGGAGGTTTGGTTGGCCGTTTTGGTCACGGCGACATTCGGATTGGATACCGGAATAAACACCGCATTCGATTGAACACTTCCGTTTAGTGTCCGACCGTCAGGCGGTTGGAAGGTAAATGTAGCCGAGCCTTGATTTAACAAGCCTAAGCTGCCAGGAACAGAGTTAATGACAACCTGGAAAGTAAGGGAGACAGATGCACCCGCAGCAATGCTTCCGACCGCTACACCCGCTTGGGGCGCAGCTCCGGCAACGGGCAGACCGTTTACAGTGACGCTGTTGGGTACAAATGAGGAGCCTGACGGTATGACGTCGGTGAAGGTGGCAGTTGCCGCTAAATTGCCTGTATTTTGCGCAGTCAAAGTATAAACCACCGTATCGCCCACAGTCGCTTGACTCGTACCAGAGGTTTTAACAAGGCTGATAATCGGTTGATAAACGGGAACGGTGACTGTGTTGGAGAGTGATGTGAAATTCAGTGTGCCGCTGGTAAAAGAAGCGGAAGCCTGATCGCTCAGTTGCGGCGGTTGAGGCAGACTGTTGACAGATACGGAAAAGGTGACAGTCGTAGATACTCCGGCAGCCAGTGAACCGATCGGAATTCCTGTTAGGGGACTGGCTGAAGCTAGTGTCGTTCCATTGACGGTTACGGAGCCAGAAATAAAAGTAGAGCCTGCTGAGATCGTATCTGTTACGCGAACATCAGTGACCGTTTCAATTCCGCTATTCGTAGCTGTAATGGAGTAGGTTATCGTATCACCGGGAACAGCATCAGCCGCCGAGGTGCTTTTGGTAACCTGTACATTCGGCGACGATACGGGAATCGTGACAATATTGGACGAAACGTTGCCGTTGATAATCCGGCCATCCGGCGGTTGAAAGGAGAAGCTGATATTCGCCTGGTCGGTGAGTTGGGGAGGCAAAGGCACGGAAGTAATCACCACCTGAAAAGTTGTTTGAACCACGGCTCCGGGTGCGATGGAGCCAATAGATAGACCTGTTGCGGGACTGGCACCCGGAACAGGAGCACCATTGACGACTACGCTGTTCGGTACCAGTGTTGAGCCTGCGGGAATATTGTCTGTCAAAGTGGCAGCAGCAGCAATATTACCGCTGTTTTCTACTGCCACGGAATACGTTACGATATCACCAACCGTTGCCCGTACAGGCCCGGCGGTTTTGCTCACGGTTAGCACTGGAGCATTTGCGGTCACCGTCACCGCATTGGACACAGATACACCTGAAAAAGCACCGCTGGTGTAGCTGACACGCGCTTGATTGGTGAGCTGCGGTGGACTCGGCAATGGAGAGGATACCACCACTCTGAAGGTGATCGTAGCGCCTCCTCCTGGGGCAATGCTGCCGATTGCAATGCCCAGAGATGGATCACCAGCGGTTATCGGTGAACCATTGAGCGTTACACTGCCTGCTGTAAACGAAGAGCCCACAGGGATGGGATCGGAAACTACTATATTGTTCACTGCCTCGATTCCGTTGTTGAGTACGGTCAGGGTGTACAGCACCGAATCACCCGGAATGGCAGTGGAACGGTTTGCAGTCTTTGATATGGATACATTTGGCGCAGACACAGGGATGGATAACACGTTGGACGATGCACTATCTGTTCGTACCCGGCCGTCGGGCAAAGTGAAAGAAATAGCGGCGGTCGCCTGATTTGTTAGCTGGGACGGTGACGGAAGAGAGGTGACCACCGTTTGAAATGTCAGTGTGATAGGACTTTGCGGCGACACGGTTCCGATGAAAATACCAGCTGCCGGACTGGCTCCAGGATGGCTGACGCCATTGATAACCACACTGTTTTCCATAAATGTCGAATCGGCGGGAATAGCATCTGTCAGCGTCACCGAAGCGTTATAGTTGCCGCTGTTCGTGACTAATAGCGTATAGAGAATCGTATCGCCTATCGTAGCGGCCGTTGTGTTTGCGGACTTGACCACACTGATGCGGGGCTGATAGACCGGCACAGAGACGGTATTCGTCTGGGATGTTCCAATAAAAGCGCCGCTCGTAAAGCTGACCCTGGCTGTATTTTGCAGCGGCTGTACAGCCGGGACGGCATTGACCAGCACAGCGTAGGCTACCTGAACAGATGCACCTGCCCCAATCGTGCCGACTGGAATGCCATTTCTGGGGTCAGCAGCACTCACAGGCGAGCCGCTAACCGTCACGCTGCCGGGGACAAAGGACACGCTGCCGGGAAGTGGATCGGTAATCACGGTGCTGGTGATCGGGTCAATTCCGTTGTTTGTAGCGGTCACGCTGTAGGTCAGCGTTTCACCTACACTAACGGATGTGAATCCGGAAGATTTTGTCACCGCTACGCTGGGCAAGGAGATGGATACGGAGACGATATTGGATAGCAGCGAGCCGGACAAGGTTCTTCCGTCTTGCAACTGATACGTGTATTGGAGCAGCCCCTGATCGTTCAATCCCCCTCCGGATGGTATGGAGTCAACAGTAGTACGGAACGAGACGGTGATTTGTGCACCGGGATTTACAGTACCCACCGAAATTCCCGTATTGGGATTGGCCCCCGGCACTGAGGACCCTCCGACAATGACACTTCCCGGAATAAAGGTAGAGCCTGCTGGAACAGTTTCCGTCAAGGTTGTGGTTAATACAGCAGTCCCTGTATTGGCAATCAGAAATGAGTAAGTGATTGTGCCGCCTACGCTGGCACGGTTGGAGCTTGCGCTTTTGGTAATCGTCGGAGCTGCAATAACGACAGGAATGGTCACCAGATTAGACAGGGATGATCCTGTAAAGGCACCGGAAGTGAAACTGACGATTGCACGGTTGTTGATCTGTGCAGGAGACGGTAATGAGTTAATAGCTGCCCGAAACACTACGGTAACCGATGCACCCGGAGCCAAAGTGCCAATCGGAATGCCGCTGACGGGCGTAGCAGACGCCGATGCTGTACTGTTCACGGTGACGCTGCCAGTTACGAAGGCAACTCCGGTAGGTAACGGATCAGTAACCACTACATTGGTCACATTAGCTTTTCCGTTGTTCGTAGCGGTTATCGTAAACTGAACGGTTTCACCGACTGCGGCAGCCGCCAGTAAAGAAGCTTTTGTCACAGTTACATTCGGTGAGGATACGGGTATGATGAGGGTGTTGGATGTACCGCTTCCGTTCAATACACGCCCGTCAGGCGGTGTAAAGGTATACGTGTACGTTGCCTGATCAGTCAAGCTTCCGGAGGCGGGAACGGAATTGACGAGGGTCTGGAAGGTGACCGGTATAGTAGCACTCGTATTGATCGTTCCTACCGAGAAGCCTGTGGCGGGATTGGCGGCAGGTACGGAAGAACCGCCAATGGTCACGCTGCCAGGTATGAAGGATGATCCGGCGGGAATGCTCTCCAAAAAGCTGAGATTTGCAGCAATGCTGCCCGTGTTGGAGACTTGGAATGTATACGTAATCGTATCTCCAACCGTAGCGGCCGTTGTATTGGCACTTTTAACAATCCCGATAACAGGCTGGTAGATCGATGTGCTCGCTGTGTTGGACGGGACGCTACCGGAAATGACAGGCCCGCCAGGCACGGTCTGGAAGGAGAAGGCTGCCGATGCCTGATTGCCCAGTTGAGTGTTTGCTGGCAATGAAGTGACCGTTGCTCGGAACGTAATGGTCACGGTCGAAGCAGGAGCCACCGTACCTACGGTAATCCCTGTTGCGGGATTGGCTGTCGGCTGGGCCGTACCTGCGACGACAACGCTGCCGGCTACGAAGGTAGCCCCGACCGGGATGGTATCGGTGAGCACTGTGCTGGAGGCGCTAACCAGGCCAGTATTCGATATGTTGATTGTATACGTAAGTGTATCGCCGATAACCGAGCCTGTAGCGCTGGCTGTTTTGGTCAGGGTTACCAGCGGGGCGTTGATATCAATCTGAATTGCATTGGCATTCACTGTGTAAATATCGCCATTTGTTGTCAGTTGGAGGACACCGCTGGTTTGGCTGTTAAGCAGTGTGGAGGAAATATCTACGTTAGTAATGTCCCAACCCTGCCGTCCACCCGTGACCTGCGTTCCGGGTGCCCCATTCAGGGCATTGGTTGTACCGAATGTCCCCGTCGTGACCAATGTGCCGTCATCCCCGTTAATTTGGGAAGCGAAAAAGTTAGTTGAAAAATTGTTGGGCCCCGACAGCGCCGTCAAACTGGCTGTGGTAGGTCCAAACAGCGCACGGTCTCCAGTGATGTCTACATCACCCTCTTGGGCGCTAATCAGTGCCCTGCCGCGCAAGGTCCCCTGTACAGGCGTGGCAAAGCCGCTCACCACAACGTTAACGGCGCCTGTGGCGCTACTCACCCCTTCACCACCTACGCGCAGCGACAGGTTGCGGAAGGGCAGAGACGGGTTATTGTACACCACAGCCAGCGTCCAGCCCGCATGGTTCGTGTTGGTCGAATCTGGAACCGTGATGGTGCCTGTTACATTTCCGACCGTATATGCCCCTGCGCCGCCTTGAATGACCAGATTGGTCACATTCGCCGTTCTCACATAGGTGCTGAGGCTGGTTACATTGACTGAGGTTGCAGATTCAGGGCTGACGGTAGTGGACAAGGCGGGGGTTTGAAATGTGACCGGATTGCTGGCGCTGGACAACACATTGGTGCTGCCGTTGGCATAACTTCCTCCCCAAATAAGCTCAGCATACAGCACCATACTGCCCGCAGGAAGCACAAGAAATGCTGTCGATGAGTTACTTGTAATTGCAGAGGTTGTGCCCAATGGATACGTGCCAAAGCGAGAGGCTGTATTGGTTGTGATGAAAGCGCCAATGCTGGTTACAGTTCCCGGTACTCCTACCGAAGTGGAACGGGCCAATCCGAGCGTATTCCCTATAAAGGTAACAGCCCCCGTCTGGTTCGTTTCATAACGCTGAATAAAAGCCATGGATAGCTTCCTACTTTCTATCTGTACAATATTTAGCTTTTTTTAGGATCGTCGTTTAGGAAGAGCCAGCTAGGCTGAACGTAATAATCCTTTCATATAAAATCGTCACGCAGGGTAACTAAGTCGTGCAAGCACCACAGGCTTGCACCGGATTCAGTGTGAAAAGGCCTCCCTCCTTTTTCGTTAAAGTAGCTGAGCGTAAAGCTGGGAATACATAAAATGTCACGATGCAGCAGATCAACTATGTTTATATGCGTTCATTACTCACATGTGTATGCAGGTCTCTTTGAAACATGATCTTTTTCAAAAGATGAGATTTCTGAAGGCGCTTTATCGAAAAAAGCAGATTTTTGTAAAATACCTCCGAAATGTTGGTTGTTTTTTTACTTGGCGTTAACATATGTGTTATACTGAAGGGGCAAAGGAGGCGTGCCCTATGAACTTAACAGTACGAGGTCAACAGATCGAGGTTACCGACGCTTTGAAGGACTACGTTGATAAGAAATTCAGCAGACTTGTGAAGTATTTCGATGCCCCCCCGACGTCTGACGGAAGTGTAACGTTAAGCACAACCAGAGATTTGCACACTGTAGAAGTAACCATTCCTTTGCCGGGGCTTGTACTCCGTGCCGAAGACGAAAGCGACGACATGTATGCATCCATTGATGCCGTGGTGGACAAGCTTGAGCGGCAGATTCGCAAGCATAAAACCAAGCTGAACCGTAAATTCCGTCAGGAAGGCAGTTTGAAAACCCTTTTTGTAGAAGAGACGGCAGGTGGCGTGGCTGTTGCTGAAGACGCGGAATTGGATGAGCTGGAAGTCGTCCGCACCAAGCGTTTCTTATTGAAACCGATGGATGTGGAAGAGGCCATTCTTCAAATGAACATGGTTGGACATAATTTTTTCGTATTTGCCAATATTGATAACGAAGAAGTTAGCGTGGTTTACAAGCGCAATGACGGCACATATGGCCTGATCGAACGTGAATAATCTGTAAGAACAGGAACTTATCATGTTTTAAAGTGAATAGAGGGTTCCCAATTGAAAGCATGCTTCATTGGATTGGGAAGAATGAAAATAACGACGAGCCTTATCCTTGCGAACCTGGCGGGGTAAGGCTCTTTTATATGTTTTTCTGAAAATGAAATGTGAATTTCGATGCAAATAAGCGTAACCAAATGTGTATTTCATACGTCAACTGGTTTGGTATCTTTAACCGGATGCAAATCTAGGGAGCGCTTGTGTTGCGGCATGTCCTACAAACTGTTACAATTTATGCAAAGAACATCGCACGATAGGCTGGTATAGCCGGGCCTGTCAAACATATCGGAATCAATTTCATCATGGACCCTTTCTTATTGTGAAATTGATTCAATTAATTGTTTTGCGTGAAAGGGGTAAACCATGTTAGGGATTGTAAAGAAAATTTTTGGAGATACAAATGAACGTGACGTCAAGCGTTTAATGAAGACGGTTGAGCTGATCAATAAGATAGAGCCGGATTTTGAGAAGCTCTCAGATGAGGAGCTACAAGCGAAAACGGCGGAGTTTAAAGCCCGGATCGAGCAGGGAACTACGGCGGAAGAGATTTTGCCGGATGCTTTTGCAACCGTCCGTGAGGCGTCCAAGCGGGTGCTGGGCAAACGTCATTATGACGTACAGTTGCTTGGTGGTATTGCGCTGCATGAAGGTAAAATTGCCGAAATGAAAACCGGCGAAGGTAAAACACTGGTGGGAACACTGCCGGTTTATTTGAATGCACTGTTGGGTAAAGGCGTGCACGTGGTTACGGTCAATGACTATTTGGCGCAACGTGACAGCGGGGAAATGGGGCAAATCTATAACTTCCTGGGCATGTCGGTCGGGCTGAATTTGTCCGGTCTGGGTCATGGGGAAAAGCAAGCTGCATATGCTTGCGACATCACGTACGGCACGAATAACGAATTCGGGTTCGACTATCTGCGCGACAACATGGTGCTTTACAAAGAACAGATGGTACAGCGTCCGCTGTACTTCTGTATCATTGATGAAGTGGACTCCATTCTCGTCGATGAAGCCCGTACACCATTGATTATTTCAGGACAAGCTCAGAAATCGACGGAGCTGTATTTTGCGGCTGACCGTTTTGTGAAGAGCCTGGATGTCGAAGAAGATTACACACTGGATATTAAAGTGAAGTCGGTTGCTTTAACTGAGAATGGTGTATCCAAAGCTGAGAATTTCTTTGGACTGGAGAACCTGTACGACCAGGAAAGTGTTACAATCAACCACCACATTGTACAGGCATTGAAGGCTAACGCCATTATGCGTCTGGATGTGGATTATGTCGTAGCTGACGGCGAAGTCCTGATTGTCGATGAGTTCACAGGACGTCTGATGGCCGGACGCCGCTACAGCGATGGTTTGCATCAGGCGATTGAAGCGAAGGAAAACATCGATGTACAGAACGAGAGCATGACGCTGGCGACGATTACCTTCCAAAACTATTTCCGTATGTATCGCAAATTGGCGGGTATGACGGGTACAGCTAAAACAGAAGAAGAAGAATTCAAAAAAATATATGGTCTGGAAGTTCTCCAGATTCCTACGAACCGGGCGAATCAGCGTGTGGATATGCCTGACGTAGTGTACAAGAGCGTAAAAGGTAAATTCCATGCGGTAGTGGATGGAATTGTGGAGCGCCACAAAAACAACCAGCCGATATTGGTAGGTACGATTTCCATTGAAAATTCGGAGCTTCTTTCCGAAATGCTGAAACGCAAGGGCGTCCGGCATAAAGTGCTTAACGCCAAGTATCATGCCGAAGAAGCTGAAATCATTTCTCGTGCAGGTGAAGCGGGTTCGGTAACCATTGCCACGAACATGGCGGGACGTGGTACAGACATCGTGTTGGGCGAAGGTGTATCGAGTATTGGCGGTTTACACATCATCGGTACAGAGCGTCACGAATCTCGCCGTATTGATAATCAGCTTCGCGGACGTGCAGGACGTCAGGGTGATCCGGGCTCCACACAATTTTACTTATCGCTGGGCGATGAGTTAATGAAGCGCTTTGGTGCAGACAACGTGCTGAATATGATGGAACGCTTGGGCTTCGAGGAAGACCAACCGATTGAAAGCCGCATGATTACACGTGCTATCGAATCGGCGCAAAAACGCGTTGAGGGCAACAACTTTGACCAACGTAAAGTCGTTCTCCAGTATGATGACGTGATGAATCAGCAACGTACTATTATTTACAAACAGCGTCGTGAAGTGCTGGAATCCGAGAACATTAAAGAAGTTGTGTTCGACATGATCAAGCCTGTCATTGATCGTGTAGTGGAAGCTCATTGCGGCGATGACATTCCTGAAAACTGGGAACTTGAAGAAGTAGCAGAATATGTGAACAGCAATCTGCTTGATGAAAATGCAATCAGCCGTGATGACCTGTGGGGTAAAGAAAAAGAAGAGATCGTTGAAATGATCTTCGATAAAGTTACGGAAAGATACCACAGACGTGAAGAAACCATTGGCGAAGATATGGTACGCGAGTTTGAGAAAGTTATCGTACTGCGTGCAGTGGATAGCAAATGGATGGATCATATCGATGCTATGGATCAGCTGCGTCAAGGTATTCACTTGCGTGCTTATGGCGGTACCGATCCATTGCGTGAATACCAGTTTGAAGGTTTTGAAATGTTCCATGCTATGATCGCCAGCATCCAGGAGGAAGTAGCGACTTACATCATGAAGGCGCAAATTGAATCCAACCAAGAGCGTCAGGCCGTTATCGACGAAGACAAAATTTCGACGAGTGGCGAACCTGCTGCTCCTAAAAAGAAATCTGCCCCTTCGCGTCCGCGCAGAAGATAACGGATTGAAGGACGGATTTAGGGAAGCATTCATTTCCTGTAATGCATATAATGGCAGGCGGCAGTTTACCCAACTGACCGTCGGCCATTTTGTGCCATACAGGGGATCAAGCTGAATTTCAGTTCTTGATCCGGCTCACCTACCAGAACCGATTATGTAAAAGCTGTTTGGCCTTACGGCGGTCGGCAGCGAAGCGAAGGATTTGAATCTGGAGAAGCGTCAGCGTTCGCCTTTGCAGTGAGATGCCCACCTTTGAATGTTCTATTTCAATCAGAGGCATCTCACTGCAACAGCGATCATAAGATCAAATCATTTGCGTAGCGTCTGCTCACCCAGCCGTAACTCACAACGCATTTATACCTCATACCCAAAGGAGAATAACATAATGATTGATCCAAATGTAAAGCATGATTTAAGAGAAATAGGCAAGAAACTAACAAACCTTAGGGGGTCTCTTTGACTTAGATCTCAAGCAGGAAATGATCGCGAACTTTGAAGAAAAGATGGCTGCACCTGATTTTTGGGATGATAACGATAAGGCCCAAGCCGTGATCGCAGAAATGAACGCGGTTAAGTCTTCTGTAGACAGCTATGAACAGCTCCGTCAGGAATATGAGGATGCGGGGATGATGGCTGAGTTGGCTGATGAGGAAGGCGACGAAACACTGGCTGGAGAAATTGAAAACAGTATTAGATCCTTGCTGAGCAAGCTTCAGGAGTTCGAACTGCAATTGCTTTTGAATCAGCCATATGACAAGCTTAATGCCATTTTGGAGTTGCATCCGGGGGCAGGCGGAACCGAGTCGCAGGACTGGGGTCAAATGCTGCTACGGATGTATACACGCTGGGCAGAAAAACGCGGCTTTAAGGTAGAAACGCTGGATTACCTGGCGGGTGATGAAGCAGGGATCAAAAGTGTAACGCTGCTGATCAAGGGCTATAATGCTTACGGCTACCTCAAAGCAGAAAAAGGCGTGCATCGTCTCGTTCGCATTTCTCCATTTGATTCCTCGGGTCGTCGGCATACGTCGTTCGTATCCTGCGATGTCGTGCCGGAAATTGCGGATGATGTGGACGTGGAAATCCGGACAGAGGATCTTAAAATTGATACGTACCGGGCCAGCGGTGCAGGCGGTCAGCATATTAATACGACCGATTCAGCAGTTCGGATTACGCATCTTCCTTCCGGCATTGTTGTAACTTGTCAAAATGAGCGCTCCCAGATCAAGAACCGTGAGCAGGCTATGACAATGCTTCGTTCCAAGCTCTACGAGCGCAAAATTGAAGAGCAACGGCAACAATTGGACGAAATCCGTGGGGAACAGTCCGATATTGCATGGGGCAGCCAAATTCGTTCTTACGTGTTCCACCCATACAGCATGGTGAAGGATCATCGTACCAGTGTAGAAACAGGCAACGTAGGGGCTGTCATGGATGGCGATCTGGACCCGTTCATCGACGGTTACCTGCGCAGTCAGATCAAACTGGACGTAGAATAATAGCCTGTATGTTTTCCTACAGACCCGTAGGCCATGTGCCTATGGACTGTAGGAGTTTTTGTGTACACGGTATTTTTAAAATAAAGGAGAATACGAAAGATGTCCCCAATGAATCTCCCCACTGCTCGGCGAAGGCGCCGTAAGCCTTTGATTGCCGCCAGTGGCCCCGCTCGCAATGTGATGGATATTCTGCTCATTGTGCTCGGCTCTTTCATTACGGCGCTGACCTTCAATATGTTCCTGCTTCCCAACCGAATTGCATCCGGGGGTGTGTCGGGTTTATCTATTTTGGGCGAGGACCTGTTTGGTCTGGAACCAGCTTATACGCAGTGGGGAATGAATATTCCGTTATTTTTAGCGGGGGTGCTGTTGTTAGGAAAGAAATACGGTTTGCGTTCCCTGCTGGGGAGTATCATGCTGCCGTTATTTGTGTACGTAACTAAGGATTGGGCAGTTCCGACAACGAATCCGCTGTTGGCTTCGCTGTATGGTGGAATTGGAGTAGGATTGGGATTGGGCACTGTGTTCCGGGGCAGAGGCTCGACGGGTGGGCTGGCTATTTTGGCGCAGATCATTCAAAAATATTCCGGCCTCAGCCTATCACTCTGCGTCATGCTCATGGATGGCACGGTCATCACACTGGCTGGTTTTGCTCTATCGCCGGAACGGGCGCTGTATGCACTGATTGGTTTGTTTGTAACTGGCAAGGTCATTGATGCTGTGGAAATGGGGTTAAGCTACTCCAAAGTGGCCTATATCATATCCAATCAGAAGGAAAAGATCGCACAGGCTATTTTACAGGACTTGGATCGGGGATTGACGGAGCTGGCAGGACGAGGCGGTTATACGAACGAAGAACGCCCTGTACTAATGGTTGTCGTAGGCCAAAATGAGGTGACCCGTCTCAAAACGCTTGTTCGCTTGGTAGATCCGGATGCTTTTGTGATTATTAGTAATACGCGTGAAGTATTGGGTGAAGGGTTTAAGAAAGAAGGCTAAAAACAGGATGACTTGTCGGGAGGCAGGGGTTTAGCTAATAAATAGGGGGAACTCCGTTTTTGCAAAACGAGGTCTCCCTTTTTGTATTTATACAGGTTCTGATAGGAACTTCGACATCAAGTACAGCAAATGGATAATCTAAATGAATATCCATGCATGAGACAATCATTTCAAATTTGGGTGAATAACTTTACATGAGTATGTTGTATTTATATTAATAATATCGTATAATAATACATATTTCATAGGAACGGAATGGAGGAAGGTCTGTGAGCAGCAAGCTAAAAGTGGCAATTGTCGGTTCCACCGGGTATGGCGGGGTGGAGCTCATTCGGTTTTTGGTTCATCATCCGCAGGTGGAGATCGTATCTGTTATTTCTTCGTCCAACGCGGGTGTTCCGATCAGTGACGGGTTTCCACATCTGACGGACATTGTGGTTCAGGATTTGGACGGTGTCGATATTCAAGAGATTGCTGCCAAGGCTGATCTGGTTTTCACAGCTACACCTTCTGGTGTCAGTACCAAGCTGGTGCCGCAGCTGCTGGATGCCGGATTGAAGGTCATTGACCTCTCCGGGGATTTCAGACTGCGAAGCGGGGAAACGTATGAAGCATGGTATAAAAAGCCTGCGGCTTCACCCGAATATCTCAAGCAAGCCGTATACGGACTCAGCGAGGTGCATGCAGAAAAGCTTGCTGGCGTCTCTTTTATTTCTAATCCGGGTTGCTACGCAACGGCTACCTTGCTGGGAATTATCCCTGCGTTGAAGGCGGATTGGGTCGACCATCGGACGCTGATTGTAGATGCCAAATCCGGGGTATCCGGCTCTGGCCGGGGAACAAGTCTCGTTTCGCATTATGCGGAGATGAACGAGAATTTTAAAGCCTACAAGATTAACAAGCACCAGCATATCCCTGAGATCGAACAGGTATTGGGCGATATTGCGGGTGAGGATGTTATGGTTACGTTTACGACGCAATTGGTTCCGATGACCCGAGGAATTATGAGTACGATCTATGTCACATTAAAGGGTAAACATACAGATCAGGATCTCATTGGGTTATACCGGGATTATTATAAAGACCATCCTTTTGTCCGTGTGCGCGGTGAAGGTATATGGCCAGCAACGAAGGAAGTATTTGGCTCCAATTACTGTGATATCGGCTTTGCAGCAGATGCACGGACCGGGCGCCTTACGATTATTTCGGTCATTGATAATGTCGTGAAGGGTGCCGCCGGACAGGCGATTCAGAACTTAAACTTGATGATGGGATGGGAGGAGAACCTCGGACTGGGCTTCATACCGGTATATCCGTAAGCAGCAAGTAGCCGCAATATGGAAACGGGAAACGTAAGCGGGCGGGAATGGATTCGCAAATGGAAACCGTTACTTATAGAAAGCGTCGCAGACGAGGGCACACAATTATGGGCAAATCAGGGTTTACAGTAGTAAATGGGGGCAATATCGTAACTCCGCGCGGCTTTACAGCCGGAGGATTGCACTGCGGACTTAAAAATACGGACCGCAACGATCTCGGCGCGATTCGCTGTGAGGTAGAGGCGACGGCTGCTGCGGTATACACCACCAATGTATTTCAGGCTGCACCACTCAAAGTGACTCGCGAAAGTCTCGTGGATGGTCGACTGCAAGCGGTCGTGGTGAACAGCGGGAACGCCAATGCCTGCACCGGACAGCAAGGAGAGCAGGATGCTTACGCTATGCGCTCGGCTGCTGCTCGTGAGTTGGGTGTTGCGGAGAGCAATGTAGCCGTTGCATCGACGGGCGTGATTGGCGAGCATTTAAAAATGGACCGTGTGCTTGGCGGCATATCCGCATTACTTGGCCGTGTGAACGGGGAAAGCGACGGAGCGGAGCAATTTACCCAAGCCATTCTGACGACGGACTTGGTTAAGAAGGAAGTATGCGTGGCGATTGAAGTGGATGGTATGACCGTACACATCGCCGGGGCAGCAAAGGGCTCAGGCATGATTCATCCGAACATGGCGACGATGCTGGCTTTTATGACCTGTGATGCCGTGATTGAGCAGACTGCACTTCATCAGTTATTGAAGCAGGCAACGGATACCAGCTTTAATATGATAACAGTAGATGGGGATACGAGCACGAACGATATGCTGATCGCGATGGCAAGCGGGCTGGCGGGTAACCGTGAGCTGCACGCAGGACATCCCGATTGGGCTGCTTTTGCCGAGGCGTTCACCTATATCTGCCGTGAGCTGGCGAAGGCGATTGCCCGCGATGGGGAAGGCGCTACGAAGTTGGTAGAGGTGTCCGTGAGCGGCGCGGTAAGCGATGCATCTGCTCAAGCGATAGCGAAGACAGTGATTGGGTCCAGTTTGGTGAAGTCGGCCGTTTTTGGTGCTGATGCGAACTGGGGCCGGATTATTGCCGCTGTCGGACGGGCCGGAGAGCCGATCAATCCAGATACGGTAGACATCCGCTTGGGTGATATTGTTGTGCTGAGCGCGTCCAGTCCGGTCGCTTTTGATGAAGACGAGGCGCTCTCCTATCTACGGGGAGATACGGTGCGGATTATTGTGGATTTGCATCACGGGAACGGAACCGCCACAGCATGGGGCTGTGACTTAACCTACGATTATGTGCGGATTAACGCTGCGTATCGGACATAGATAGCGGAATAAACACGGATGTGAATCTAGCATTATTGTAAAATGGCATGGACTGCGCAGAGGAGAAAAGGGGAGATTATATGCAATCGGCAGTGGAAAACGCGGATCAAGCAAATCATGCGGGATTGGCGCGTCGTAATTTTGTGATGAAATGCGGAGGAAGTACGCTGGCTGCGTTGCCTGATTCCTTCTTTGGCGATCTGGCCCGCTTACAGTCGGAAGGCCTTCAACCTGTTATTGTACATGGCGGCGGCCCTGCGATCTCCGACAATTTGGCGAAGTTGGGCATCGAAACGGAATTCATCAATGGATTGCGTAAAACGACCGAGCCTGTGCTGGATGTCGTGGAAATGGTGCTGGCGGGCAGCATTAACAAGCAGATTGTACGCAGGATCGGAATGCATGGAGGTCGAGCGCTCGGATTGTCGGGCAGTGATGGCTATTTAATCGAGGCAAAGCCTGTGTCGAATGCCGCAGAGATCGGCTGGGTCGGAGAAGTAACGTCCGTTCAGGCTTCGATTATTACAGGTGTGCTGGATATGAACTATATGCCTGTTATTGCGCCTATCGGGATTGATAGATCCGGTCAGCGCTACAATATTAACGCAGATACAGCGGCGGGTGCGGTGGCCTCTCATCTTGGAGTCAGCTGGATGATCGTCGTTACGGATGTACCGGGCATATTGAAGAAGATCGGCGGAGAGAAGAAGGTACTGGAATCCATCACCGTGCAGGAGATTGAGGACATGATCAGCACAGGTGAAATATACGGCGGCATGATCCCTAAGGTGAGAGCGGCTATAGCCTGCATCCACGACAAAGTGAAGGAAGTCGTCATTGTGAACGGCAGCGAACCGCAGGTACTGAGCCGGGTGCTAGGTGGGGAAGCCATTGGAACGCGCATCGTGCGCATGCAGTAATCATCCTATACAAACCAATCTATAAAACAAAGCGAAAAAGGAGCGTGAACATAATGAGCAAGGAGCCAAATACGCTGGTGAGCATCGAAACGCCGGGTACGGACGGAGCCGTTGCCGGGGCACAAACCGAAAAGGCAGCAGCACAGACAGAAAGCTCTCTTTTTCCAACCTACGCAAGATACCCGCTTACACTGGTCAAAGGACAAGGAAGCTGGCTGTGGGATGATCAGGGCAAGCGTTATCTCGATTTCATGTCAGGCATAGCGGTTACCAATCTTGGACATGCGCCACAGGCTGTAGCCGAACGCTTGAAAAAGCAGATTGATGAACTATGGCATGTATCCAATCTGTTTCATATTCCGGGGCAGGAACGGGCCGCCGCTCTACTGACTGCCAATAGCAGCGCAGATGCCGTGTTCTTCTGCAACAGCGGCGCAGAAGCGAATGAAGCTGCGATCAAGCTGGCGCGTCGTTATCACCAGAAGGTGAAGCAGACCGGACGCTACGAGATCATTACGTTCACGCAATCCTTCCACGGACGGACGCTGGCTACCTTGACTGCTACGGGTCAGGATAAAGTAAAAGAAGGCTTTTTACCGCTTCCAGTCGGATTCAAAAGCGTTCCTCTCCATGATCAAGCTGCGCTCGAAGCGGCGATTAGCGAGAATACGGCTGCAATCATGCTGGAAATGGTGCAGGCAGAAGGCGGAATGTATCCGGTCGAACCTGCTTTTGTAGACGTGATTACAAAGCTTTGCAACGAGCATGGATTGCTTTTGATCATTGATGAGGTACAGACGGGCATGGGGCGCACAGGCAAGCTGTTTTCCTTTGAGCATTACGGCATAGAGCCAGATATCTTTACGTTGGCGAAGGGGTTAGGAAGTGGTTTTTCCGTTGGTGCGATGCTGGGCAAAGGATATTTGCGTGAAGCGTTCACAGCGGGTAGCCACGGCTCTACCTTTGGAGGTACTCCGCTTGCTATGGCAGCGGTTCAGGCGACCATTGAAACAATTATTGATGAAAAACTTCCAGAGCGTGCGGCTGAGCTGGGCGAGTATTTGTTCCAAAGTCTGCAAAAGCAGCTTGGAGAGATTCCTTTTGTAAAGGATATCCGTGGAAAAGGTCTGATGGTCGGCGTTGAGTGTGCTGAGCCTGTGACGGAACTTGTTTTGGCAGGCCAAAAGAAGGGCATTCTGTTCATTACCGCAGGACCGAACGTGGTTCGCCTGTTGCCTAACCTATATGTAACGAAGGATGAAATAGATCAGGCTGTAGCACTTATTACTGAGTTGATTCAGGAGCATATTGCTTAGGTGGTTAAACTACCTAGATTAGAGGGTAAAAGGAGACGATAGCATGAGCCAGGGCGGGGCATTGCAGCAAATGAACTTGAAGGGGCGGGACTTCCTTGAGTTGGACGACTACTCGACCGAAGAAATTCAATATTTAATTGATCTCGCCATCGAAATCAAGCGCAAGCACAAAAATGGAGAAACCTATCAGCCGCTGAAGGGGAAAACGATCGGACTGATTTTCGAAAAATCCTCTACACGTACGCGAGTATCTTTTGAAGTCGGCATGTTTCAATTGGGCGGGCATGCCCTTTTTCTCAGTAAAAACGACATTCAACTAGGACGCGGTGAGCCTATTAGTGATATGGCACAGGTGATGTCTCGTTATCTGGATGGCATTATGATCCGCACCTTCGGACACGATAATGTGGTAGAGTTGGCGCGTTATGCATCTGTTCCTGTGATCAACGGTTTGAGCGATTTGGCGCATCCGTGTCAGGTGCTGGCTGATTATCAGACATTGTATGAGCAGAAGGGCAAGCTTAAAGGGCTTAAATTGGCCTACATCGGGGACGGCAACAATATGGCGCATTCCCTGTTGATTGGTGGAGCAAAGCTTGGCGTGCATGTATCGATTGCAAGTCCTGCTGGATATGAGCCTGATCCGAGTGTTGTGGCAGCTTCCCATGAGATTGCCAAGCAAACTGGCAGTGAGATTGTGATTACCCAAAGTCCGCAAGAAGCTGTAAAGGATGCAGATGCGATCTACACAGATGTATGGGCGAGCATGGGCTTTGAGGAAGAGCAGAAGGAGCGGGAGCTTGCTTTTGCCGACTTCCAAGTGAATGAGGAGCTGGTTAAGCTGGCGAAGCCGGATTATCTGTTCCTGCACTGTCTACCTGCGCATCGTGGCGAAGAAGTGAGCGCAGGTGTAATCGACGGACCGAATTCAGTGATTTTTGATGAGGCTGAGAACCGTCTGCATGCACAAAAAGCATTGATGGTTGCTTTGATGGGATAAAGAAGGTATGTTTTATGGTTAGAAAGATTGCATTTGTAGAAGATGATCTGTAGATTAGATGCAGATGTGAATGAACGATAGTGGCTAGAAGCATTCGGGGAGGACTTCAATCATGGCAAAGGAAAAAATCGTACTCGCATATTCCGGCGGTCTGGATACGTCGGTCATTTTGAAATGGCTTAAAGAAACCTATGACGCTGAAATTATAGCGTTTACCGCAGATATCGGACAGAAGGAAGAGCTGGACGGTTTGGAGGAAAAAGCGCTCGCTACCGGAGCCTCCAAAGTGTATATTGATGATCTGCGTGATGAATTCGCCAAGGATTTTATTTATCCGATGTTTCAGGCAGGTGCTTTGTATGAAGGACAATATTTGCTCGGAACGAGTATTGCACGTCCATTGATCGCTAAACGGATGGTGGATATTGCGATTGCAGAGGGTGCAACAGCTATCGCTCACGGTGCGACAGGCAAAGGCAACGATCAGGTCCGCTTCGAGCTGAACGCGGCAGCGTTGACGCCGGATATCAAGGTGATCGCACCTTGGCGGCTGGAAGAGTTCCGCAGTCAATTCCCGGGCCGGGCAGAAATGATTGCCTATGCGGAGAAACACGACATTCCGGTAACCGCTTCTGCGGCCAAACCATACTCCATGGACCGTAATCTGCTGCATATCAGTTATGAAAGCGGCGTACTGGAGGACCCTTGGTTTGATCCGAGCGCTCCTGAAAATAAGGAAATGTTCTTGCTCAGCAATGCGCCTGAGGATGCTCCTGATGAAGCGGAATATTTGGAGCTGGAGTTTGAAGCAGGAAACTGTGTTGCATTGAACGGAGAGCAGTTAAACCCGTTGCAGGTTATGGAAAAGCTGAATGAGCTGGGCGGCAAGCATGGTATCGGACGTGTGGACATGGTGGAGAACCGTTTTGTCGGCATGAAGAGCCGTGGAGTGTATGAGACGCCGGGCGGTACGATCCTGTTCACAGCTCATCGTAAAATGGAGTCCATCACGATGGATCGCGAGGTCATGAATCTGCGCGATAGTCTGATTACCCGTTATGCTACGCTGGTCTACAACGGTTTCTGGTTCGCGCCGGAGCGTGTGGCTTTGCAGGCACTGGTTCATGAGAGCCAGAAGAATGTCAGCGGTACCGTGCGCGTGAAGCTGTACAAAGGCAACATTATTGGCGCAGGTGTCAAAAGTCCGGTCAGCTTGTACAACCCGGATATTGCGACAATGGAAGCCGATCCGACACAAGCCTATGACCAAGGGGATGCAACAGGCTTTATTCGCTTGAATGCTCTGCGCTTGAAGGTCAATGCGGGAGTAGCCAAAAATAATAAATAAATGAGTTAACCTAAAAATGTACGGGATGCGGGCCGTCCTTGTCCAAGCGACGAGGGCGGCTTGTATTGCAGAGAGGGGATCTTGCAAAAATGAGTAAGCTATGGGGCGGACGTTTTACGAAGCAGACCAACAAGCTGGTAGAGGAATATACGGCTTCTATCGGATTTGATCAGGCGTTGGCGGAAGAAGATATTCAGGGTAGTTTAGCTCATGTGGCTATGCTGGGCAAATGCGGGATTATTCCGCAGGCCGATGCAGATACGATCAAGGAAGGACTTCACACGGTATTGGAGCGTATCCGCCGTGGGGAGATTGAATTTTCGGTTTCGGACGAGGATATTCACATGAATATCGAAAAGAATCTGATCGAAGCGATTGGTCCGGTTGGTGGAAAGTTGCACACCGGGCGTAGCCGTAATGACCAAGTGGCAACGGATATGCACTTGTATTTGCGCGGACGTGTGGTGGCATTGGTCGGTATGCTGCATGATGTACAAGCCGCACTGATCGGGCAGGCGAAGGATAATCTGGGTACGATTGTACCCGGATATACGCACTTGCAGCGGGCGCAGCCTATTTTGTTCGCACATCATTTGCTGGCTTATGTGTCAATGCTGGAGCGTGACATTGACCGTCTCAAAGACAGCTACAAGCGGATTAACGTGTTGCCGCTCGGTGCTGGCGCTTTGGCCGGAACCACTTTTCCGATAGACCGTCATTTTGTAGCAGAGCAATTGGGTTTTGACGGAGTTTATGAAAATAGTCTGGATGCCGTTAGCGACCGGGACTTTATCGTAGAGTTTCTGGCCGGAGCTTCGCTGATCATGACGCATTTGTCGCGTCTAAGCGAAGAACTGGTGCTGTGGAGCAGCACGGAGTTTGGCTTCGTTGAGCTGGATGATGCCTTTTGCACAGGCAGCAGCATTATGCCGCAGAAGAAAAACCCTGACGTACCGGAGCTGGTACGCGGTAAAACCGGACGCGTCTATGGCAATCTCGTTGGACTGCTGACCGTATTGAAATCCTTGCCGCTGGCGTACAACAAGGATATGCAGGAGGATAAGGAAGGCATGTTCGATACTGTTGCAACGCTGGAAGGAGCTTTGCAGTTGTTCGCACCGATGATCGCGACGATGAAGGTGAACAAGGATCGCATGCGCCAAGCGGTCAATCAGGACTTCTCCAATGCGACGGATATTGCAGACTTCCTCGTGGAAAAAGGATTGCCGTTCCGTCAGGCGCATGAGGTTATTGGCAAAACGGTGCTGTATTGCATCCAGCATGGCAAGTATTTGCTTGATCTGACACTGGAGGAATTCCAGCAGTTTTCCGATTTGTTTGACGACCGCATCTATGAAGTGCTTCAACCGGAAACGGTGGTTAACGCCCGGAATGTATACGGTGGAACTGCAACCGGGCAGGTACAGGCAGCCATCGGACGCAGTGAACAGCTACTGAGCAGCACATCTACATGGTTTGAAGGGCACAAACGGAGTAACTAATCAACCCAAAGAAACATTATTCTCTGCATAGCAGCGGGACGTTGTGTAGAATTTGATCGTTTAGCACATATAGTAGGATATCAAGATAGTAAGGGCACCGTTCGCGGTGCTTTTTGGCTTTTCAAGGTATTCGGAGGATATTTGGCTTTAATAGTGATCTGAACAATGATAGATTGCGTAAGATTTCCTGGACAGGTGCAACCACGAGAATTATAAAATAGTTCTATACACCTATGTATGCATTAGTGTGAAAGTTTCTAGAATTTACATTATTGTATACCTACTCCTACTACGAATATGCTAAAATAGCACTAAGTTTTTAATTGAATTTCCAATTCATCAGGACAGAACTGGTATCAAATGAATAAATGTCAGGTTTTGAGGAGTCTCTTTTGATCAGAAAATGTTCATATGTGTAAATTAAGGGTTTAAATGAGAATAGGAGAATGACCTACTTTTCAGGAAAACGTAAGACTATAGATGCAGGGACAGATCAAGAGGCAGAGTCCGGACGGTTCAGGGAGGTATTATGAGAAGTAAAAGAATGGCGCGGCAGTTAAAGAGCGCATGGATCGGTTATCACGCTTCTGACGCCGATCAACTGGTGTCTTCGTTGCACGAGGAGCGGATACAGGTGGAGAAGTTGCTGCGCGAGGAACGGGAGCTTTTCCACGCGGCGCTGGAACGGAAGAAGCAGCGGGACGCGGAGTTGAAGCAGCTGCTTGCGGATGCGCTCGCAGAAGAGCGGCGTTGGATTGAAAGGGCGGGAATCCATGGGTGACAGGCTAAGGTGGCAGGTTGGGGGAGTTTCAATTCCCCAAACGAAGAAAAGAATAAAAGAAGAGCGTCAGCAGATCGCTCGACTGGAGCAGCAGATGGAGGCCCAGCGGACGGAGCAGGCCCCAGTGCTGTACAAGCTGGATTTTCATATTGAGGAACTGGAACGGCGGCTTCAGGATACGGAACTGCGCATCCAGGCATTACAGAGCGCAGCGGCTACGGCAGCCGCGGTGGAGCAATTGCTGGATGAGAGTGCGCAGGATGAACAAGCACAGGAGGCGCAAGTCCAATATGCTAGCGCTCAACAGGAACAGGCTGCGGCAGAAGCCGCCTTGGGAGCGGTCTCCGGCGTTTCTGGTTCGGCAGATGGAGAGGCCGCCACGGGAATACAGAACGTACGGAACGGCAAGGCCCGCCTGGGAGACCAATTGGTGGACAACGGCATAATTACCCGCGCTCAGCTTACCGACGCGATCCGAAACCAGAAGCGTTATGGTGGCAGACTGGGAGACATTTTGGTAGAGATGGGCTTCATTACCGCCGATCAGCTACATGAGCAGGTGGACGGTGATGAATCCAAAGAGCGACTGGGCGACATGCTGGTACGTTCCGGCTATATTTCACCAGAGCAACTAGAGCGCGTACTGGAGTTCCAAGCGAAGAGCGGTGGGCTGCTCGGCGACATTTTGCTGTCATTGCAAATGCTGGAGCCTGCGGATTTGTACCGTGCCATTGCCACACAAAACCGGATTGGACGGATTGGTGAGGAATTGGCGCTGGATGCAGCCTACAAGCTGCCGGAGCAGGTGGCGATGGCTTATGGCGTGGTCGTCATTCACCAATATATGAACCGTTATATTGTGGCGGTCAGCGACCCGTTGCCGGAAGAGCGGCGCTTGAAGCTAGAGGAAATCCTCGGCATGCCAGTGGAGCAGGTGCTGGCGACCAAGGAAGAGATGGAGCAGCTCTGGGGTAAGATCTACGGTGAAGAAATGATGCAGGAGAGCACGACCGGATTGCTGGAAAAAGAGCCGCATAATTCGGCGCGTACGACCTTTACGAAGGGGCAGCTGTGGGTGTTCGCGGCGATGGGCGTGATTACGCTGCTCGGTCTTTTCTGGAACAGCTGGAATACGGTGCTGATCATCAATATGCTGATTCAGCTGTTTTATTTTGCCATGACGCTATTTAAATTCGGTATTATTTATCTCGGTTCCCGGCGTGAGGCGCAGCTTCGCTTCACGAAGGAAGAGGTCGACGCCATGGATGAGAAAAAGCTGCCGATCTATACGATTCTCGTACCGATGTACAAGGAGGCGAGCGTGCTTCCGATGCTGTTGCGGAATTTGGAGCAGCTTGATTATCCAAAATCCAAGCTGGATGTGCGGCTGCTGATTGAAGAGGACGATATGGAGACGATTGAGCTACTTCGTGAAATGAAGCTGCCTGCCTATTACACGACCCTGGTCGTCCCTGATGGCTTGCCGAAAACCAAGCCGAAGGCGTGCAACTACGGACTCATCCGGGCGCGCGGCGAGTTTGTCGTCATTTATGATGCCGAGGATCGTCCCGACTCCGACCAGCTTAAAAAGGTCATCGCGGCGTTTGACTCGCTCCCTGAGCATTATGCGTGCATTCAGGCGAAGCTTAACTATTTTAACAGTACGCAAAATTTGCTGACCCGCTGGTTCACGCAGGAATACAGTATGTGGTTCGAACTGTTGCTGCCGGGTATTATGCAGTTAGATACGCCCATTCCTTTGGGCGGAACATCCAATCATTTTCGGGTATCCATACTCAAAGATATCAATGCGTGGGACCCCTACAATGTAACCGAGGATGCCGATCTGGGTATACGTCTGTATAAAGGCGGTTACAAAACCGCCATTGTCGATTCCCGTACATGGGAGGAAGCGAACAGCCGCGTAGGGAACTGGATTCGTCAGCGGTCACGCTGGATCAAGGGATATATGCAGACATGGCTGGTTCATATGCGTAATCCAGTGAAGCTGGTGCGTGAGGTGGGCTGGAAAGGCTTTTTTGGCTTTCAGGTAATGATTTTGGCGACACCGATGCTGCCTTTGCTGAATCCGATTTTTTGGGGATTGCTGATTTTATGGTTTGGTTGGGAAATGGCCTTTATTCCCAAGCTGTTCCCGGGTTATGTGTATTACCTGGCCAGCGCGGAATTTTATATCGGAAACTTTTTGTTCGTATTCAGTAACGTGGCCGGAATGTACTGGGTCATCGGGGAACTAGAAGAGCGTGGTGAACGTACATTCTCATATGCGATGGTCAAATACGGGCTGCTCTCGCCGCTGTATTGGGTACTTATGAGTATTGCCGCGGTGAAGGCTGCTTGGCAGCTCATTACCAAACCGTTCTATTGGGAGAAGACGACGCATGGTCTGACCGATATGCATGACTTGGATGATGCTCCCGCACAGTCCTCCTGAATATGAAGAAAGAAGGAGCAAGAATGGAGACAAAAACACCTTTTTTATCCGTTGTCATTCCCATGTATAATGAAAGCTCTCATCTAGAGCGTTCACTCAAGGTGATTGATGGGGTGTTGTCAGTGGTCACTTCACACTATGAGCTGATTGTCATAGATGACGGTTCCAGAGACGACACGTGGCTTAAGCTATCCGAATTGTCCCGCCGTATGCCTTCTTTGCTCGCACTTCGGCTTAGCCGGAACTTCGGCAAGGAGCTGGCGTTGTGTGCAGGTCTAGAAAACGCCTCCGGTGATGCCATCATCGTCATGGACGGAGATTTGCAGCATCCTCCTGAGATGATCGGGGAAATGGTGCGTTTATGGCAGGATGAGGGTTACGATCTGGTCGAATGTGTGAAGGAATTCCGGGGAGAAGAGTCAATGAGCAAAAAGCTCGGGGCTTCATTGTTCTACGCGACCTTGAACCGTTTGACGGGCTTTAACCTCAAAGATGCCTCGGATTATAAACTGCTGGATCGCCGGGTAGTGGATGCCTGGATGGCGATGCCTGAGCGGATTCCGTTTTTTCGCGGAATGACGGCATGGCTTGGTTTCCGTAAAACCCAGATTTCGTTCCGGGTGGCTCCACGGGAGAAGGGCCCCAGCCGCTGGAGTCCGTTTGGGCTGATCCGGCTGGCAGCGGAAGCAATTGTTTCGTTTTCAACCGTGCCGTTGCGGCTAGTAAGTTTAATGGGACTCATTTTTATGCTGATTTCAGTTATATTGGGAATTCAAACCTTGGCGCACAAATTAACGGGTACCGCTGTGACTGGTTTTACAACTGTTATTTTGCTGCTCCTGATTATCGGCAGTATATTGATGCTGTCCATCGGAGTGGTAGGAGAATATATCGCCGCCATATATCACGAAGTCAAAGCCAGACCCCGTTATCTGATTGCAGACAAACGGGAGAACGCTGACCGATTGTGGGTGGACAGGGAGTTTAATCAATATGATCAGACGTTCATATCTAAAGTATCCAATCATTAAATATGGTATTGTGGGGATGCTGGGTACAGGTATCCATGTCGGTGTACTTGTACTGCTGGTGGAAATGTTCAGGGTGCCTGCGGTAATGGCTACTACGATAGGATTCGTAGTCACGCTGCTGGTATCGTATGTGCTGAACCGGAACTGGACATTCGAGCCTACCGGGGAGGGAAGCCGCACCCAATTTCTTAAATATTTGTTGGTCTGCTCCTGTGGTCTGCTCTTGAATGCAGGTCTCATGTACGCAACCATTCACTGGATCGGCTGGCCGTATCTGATCGGTGAGGTATTGACCACCATCATCGTGCCCGTTCATAATTATCTCTGGAATCGCTATTGGATCTTCTCCGTTCCACAACAGCTTCAGAAAGAGACTTCATGATTTTGAGAAAAAACATGATAAAGAGCTGCGATAATTGTATTTCTGGCAGCAGAGTAGTCGCGGTTGGGTTGATCCGGCTGTATGATGGAAAGTACGGCTACAGCCGCATCGCCGCAACAAGTTTGAGGGGGAACGAGAGGAATGTCCTTTCACAAATGGTCTGCAAGCAGATGGATGGTTATAGGTCTGTTTGTGTTTATACTTGCGCTGGAGCTGTCCGCAGGCATGTATTTCAGCTACGTTCTGGGATACATGCATACGGACGCGCTCAGTCGCGTAGCCAATGCATTTTATGTGCTGTATAGCCGTGATCCGCATTTGGGTGCCATCGGATTCATCTGGAATCCGTTGCCCAGTCTTTTGGAATTGGTGATATTACTGCTATATCCATTATTTCCAGCGTTAGCATCTTACGGATTGGCGGCTGTCATTCTGAGTGCTACCTTTGCCGCTTTGACAGCTGTGTTGCTGTATCGGGCGGGTGTAAGAACAGGGCTTAGCTCGGGAATGAGCTGGATGCTGGCGCTGCTCTATGCGCTGAACCCGTTTATTTTATTGTTCGGTGCCAACGGGCTGAGCGATTCGCTATACATATATTTTATTATGATGACGGTGATTGAATTTGCGCTGTGGCTCAAGGACCGCATGACGGCGAGGCTGATCGTATCCGGATTAGCGCTTGCCATGGCGTTCTGGACTCGGTATGAGGCAATACCCCTCGGTCTGGCGATAGCAGGCGGTGTGGTTGTGGCCGTTCTGTTTTTTCACCGGAACATGGGCAGACGTGAACTGCCTTTACGGGAAAAGCTACATAAGGTCGAGGCGACTTGGATGCTTCTCCTGCTGCCCGTTGTCTTTTCCGGTCTGCTGTGGATTTTCTTTAACTACCTCATTATGGGAAATGCCTTTTATTTCCTCAATTCGGAGTATTCCAACACGGCGCAATCGGCAGAGCTGCTAAATGATGATAAATTTGTGGAAATCTTTAACCATCCGTTAGTTGCCTTGAAATTTATTGCTTCCAAAACCCTCTGGTATTCCGTGCCGCTGTTCGCTATCCTGTTCATTCGGCTGTTAAGCGGGCGGCTGTTGCGGTGGGGAACGCTGATTATTTTGCTGTTGTTCCTGTCTGTGCCGGGTTTACAATTTTTACTCATGATGAAGCAATCCTCATATGGATGGTTCCGCTATTTTATGTACGTGTTTCCGATTACGGTCGCCTGGCTGCCGTATGAGCTGAGTCAGCTCCAGGGTAGAGCGCGGCGGGCGGCCTTTGGACTGGTGTCCGTCAGTCTGGTGCTTACGGCCGGATTACTCTCCTATGCACTGACTCGTCCGGATATCGCGCCGGATGAGAACAGCTTCCTCACACGAACAGGTAATGTGAATTATGTGAGACAGGAAGCGGACCGGAAAATTGCGGTCTGGCTGGATGAACATTTGCCAAAGTCAACCATTATGACCGATTCGGCCTCAGCCTACACCATGATCGTGTACAGCCAGTACCCGAAGCGTTTCCTGATTACGAGTGATTATACGTTTAATAGGGCATTAAGCTATCCGCAGGAAAGCCACGTGGATTATATCCTTGTACCCCAGATCAAGTCGGGCATGCCACTGAGTAAGATCAACATGGTGTATCCGAATTTGTATGAAAAAGGAGCGCCCTGGGTTCAGCTGGAACGCGAGTTTAACGGGGAATGGCGCTTGTACAAAGTGCTACCCAAGTCACAATCCGAATCTCCATCTACGGCTACGACGACAGCTCCTTGATGTGTGGCAGGACCCTAAATATGGGTTGGCATATTGCTTCATAACCAATACCCGCAGCTTACCCACTTCGCCAGGATACGGCGAGGGAAGCTGCGGGTATTTTTTACACCTATTTCCCGCCCCTTGTGCGGCAGCCGAGCGAGTACATCCTGAATTTTCGCGTCCCAGTATCTCCATTCATGAGTCCCTGGACCCTCTTCGTAGGTCAGTGGAATCCCGGTAGTATTGCACGCTTTACGAAAGGTCTGGTTTCCCTCGTACAGAAAATCCTCCGTACCACAGCATTGGTAGAGCCGGGGGAGTGAAGTTCCCAAGGTTGCATAACGTTGTAGCAGCTCCAGCAAGTCATGATCGGTTCCGCGTATTTCATCTGGACCGAAAATGTAGCTCCATTCCGCCGAACTCATCACTCTATGAATAGGATCGATGCGTGCCGCATGTAAATCCATCACCCCCGAGAGACTGGCCGCGGCTGCAAAGCGCTCTGGATGCTGGAGTGCTAGTTTGAAGGCACCGTACCCGCCCATGGAAAGACCCGCCACAAAATTGTCTTCCCGCTTGGCGGATAAGGGAAAGAAGGAACGTACATATCCAAGCAAATGACTGGTCATTAAGTCCTGATTCCCATTTATCCTACATAAGGACGGGTTGTGGTTATATGGGGCGATTTTTTTAATTTGGGGGTTTATTTAAATTTGATTTCTGGTAAAGTGTTTAAAAAAGAATGGTGAAGCCAATCAAAGGAGGAACTCAGAGTATGGGGAATAAGTTCAGAAATACAGTTACTGGTGTATTGAGTACAGGTCTTATGCTTAGCGCATTCAGTGCAGCAGCAGCGGCTCCTCAGAATACAAGCGGTCATTGGGCAGGAGACCAAGTACAACGTTGGTCGGCTACAGGACAATTAGACGGTGCGTTGAAACCGGATGCGGCCATCACACGTGCAGAATTTATCGTTCTCTTGAACCGTAGTCTCGGTACGTTCACGCAGCATACTCCAGCCGTGACGGATGTAACGTATGCGGACAGTGTTCAGGTAAACGGTAATGGAAGCCGAACATTCACAGATGTACCAGCTTCGCACTGGGCATACAATGAACTGACAAATGCGGTGAATGCAGGTTACATAAACGGCTATGCAGATAACAAACTCAAACCGAATGGAAAAGTAACGCGTCAGGAAGCTACCGCTATTGTAGGCAAAGCCATTGGACTGACAGCAGATAATGCGGCAGATGTCACCAAGTTCATAGACTCCGACAAAATCGGATCATGGGCGAAGAAAAGTGTAGCAGCTGCTGCGGAACAAAAAATCATCAATGGTTATCCTGATGGTAAATTCCAGCCATTAAAATCGTTGACACGTGCAGAAGCGGTTGCCATTCTGGATGCAGCTTCCGGTTACAACCTGAGTGCGATTGATAATCTTACAACGACTCCTGGCGGAACGGTAACAGATTCCACTTACAGTAATGTTACGAATTCAACGTATGGTAACACGTCTACTACTTCTGGAAGCGAAACAGAAGATAGCAGTACCAGTACAGACAGCACGACAACGAAAGTACGTCTGTAGAAATTTCTGTTTCAGGCAAACGCAGTGAGTAAAACCATCCCGTCATGCTAAAATCCCTCTTTAACTCTGCTGGTACCCATCCAGGCGGTAGTCGAAGGGGGATTTTTTGTTATGCTGCTACGCATACGTTATTCACTTATGCCGTCTTCTACAATGGTCTCCTGCTGTTCGCGTGTCTGCGGCTCGGGCGATGCGCCTTCGCCGCGAACAGCCACAATGCGCTGCTGCGCACGATAAGTATCACGGCTGATTCGGGTGCGTTCCACGGTCTTGCCATCCACGATCTTCATTCGGTACGTTTCCACCACGTATCCTGCCTTGCCCTGCCGAAGCACCTGATAGAAGCCGGGGGAAAGTGAGTCATTACGGATTGTCTTCTCTGGGATGGGTAATACACGAACCGTACGCGATTCCAACTCATAGGACACATTGGACGGGAATGTGCCGAAAAATTTGATGGTAAGCGTCCGGTTTTGGACAGCGGCATGAAGGAGCAAATGCTTACCTGTATTGTTTTTGAAGCGGAAATTGATGGACTCTGTAGCAAAAGTCGCATCTTGCCCTTTGGGCAAATAACTGACCGGCAAGGAATGGTTGCGGCGCTCAACAATGTCAAGACCGACTCGCAGCACTGCATTGTAGACGGTGCTGGATACCTGACAAATCCCGCCGCCGATGCCCGGTTCCAACTGCCCGTTCACGATCACGGGGGCTTCACGAAAGCCGTGTGTGCGCTCAGCCTTGGCAATGATTTGGCCGTAATCGAATATCTCGTCAGGCTTGAGAATCAAACCGTCAACGGTGCTTGCCGCCGAATTGACGTTGTACACACGTCCTTCCGAGCTGTTGCCGAGGCTGGTGGAAAACTGGACGATTTTGCGCTCAATCCCTTCGCTCCGCAGAGAGTCCACCGTAATGTCCGGCTCCAACTGACGGAATGGCAACTCTACCCGCACCGGCTCCCCGGAAGCAGTAAAATCCTTGGGCAGCGCCTTATCCAGCGCTTCGCCCAGTTTGGGCCAATCCAGGCGACTGGCAGAGCGGCCCGGAATATAGCGAACCTGATCGTCCCTGTCGATCTGGCGCGTGGCATTGACAGGTTTGCCGTATTGCTGTTCCTCCCAATCGGCTCCGAACCTGGTCTGCAAGACCGACTCCTGCCGGGAAGGTGTGATGATCCATTCTCTTCCAAAGGAAAACCGCGCCAGTGCGCGAGTCCAAAGATGCTCCGAGCCGAGCGCGTTCACGGCATCACGGAATGCCTTCGCTTCATAGTGGATACCCGCTTCCCCGAGCGTAAGCTTGATATCTTGCGCGCTACTGTCGCTGTCCGTCAGGATCAGGGGGCGTTGCTTCAATGCATTCAGCTTCGTGTCCAGTAGTCGGAGCGCGGCTGTTTTATTCATGTTTCCCACATTGACTCCTCCGACTGTGACGCCCTTCGGCAGCGTTTGCCTGTCGGCGTACAGTTGCAGTCCTCCCCACAACATAGTCAACGCCAGAATTACAGTCCATATCCAGATGAAGGATAAATGAATTTTTTTCATAATGCGGCTGTCTCCTGTCTCGTAAGCTTGATAGCGTATTCATGTGCCGTAATATTCATATATATGTGCCAAAAGCAGAAAACTTTCGGTACTATTCAGGTAACAAATTTGTTACAATGATAAATGGTGTGATGAAATACAGGATTTTTTAAAGGAAATGCATGGAATATGTCGAATGGATATTAAGTTATACGTAATATGATTAAGCAGCGGGAAGTGATCGAGTGATTGAAATGCAGGATGTGTGGAAGACCTATGCTAATGGAACCCACGCACTTCAGGGAGTATCGGTCAAAATTGACCATAATGAATTCGTATATGTAGTCGGCCCGTCGGGGGCGGGTAAATCGACTTTTATGAAGCTTATTTATAGAGAAGAAGTACCGACCAAGGGGCAAATTTCAGTTAATGGATTTAATATTGGGAAGCTCAAACAGCGTAAAATTCCCTACGTTCGTCGCAACATCGGAGTCATTTTTCAGGATTTCCGGCTTTTGCCGCGTTTGACGGCCTATGAGAATGTCGCTTTTGCGATGGAAGTCATTGAGGCTCCCAAGAAGCTGATTCGCAAACGGGTGCCGGAAGTGCTCGAATTGGTTGGCTTGAAAACGAAAATGAATCGCGAGCCTGCCCAGCTTTCTGGTGGGGAGCAGCAGCGCGTAGCTATTGCACGAGCTATCGTCAACAATCCGTCCGTGATCATTGCCGATGAACCCACAGGTAATTTGGACCCCGAAACATCTTGGGAGATCATGCAGTTACTGGATGAAATTAATTTTCGCGGCACGACCATTGTTATGGCGACACACAATAAGGACATCGTAAACTCCATGCGTAAACGCGTCATTGCCATCGAAAATGGCAACATCGTAAGGGATCAGATGAGAGGGGAGTACGGATATGACTTTTAATACCTTCTTGCGTCATCTGCGGGAAGGCTTCAAAAACATATTCCGCAATGGCTGGATGTCCGTGGCATCCGTCACCTCGATTGTTGTGTCACTGCTTATACTGGGCGTGTTTATTTTGCTGGTACTCAACGTCAACTCCTTGGCTGACCAGGCGGATAGCCAGGTGGAGGTTAACGTATTTTTGGAGCTGAATGTAGAGCAAAACATGCGTGAAACGCTGCAAAAGGAAATCGCGGCGATGCCGGAAATTAGCAAAACCACCTTTATCACCAAAGCTCAAGGCTTGGAGGATCTGCGAAAAGATTTGGGAGACAGCGGCAAGGAGCTGTTGGAAGGTTTTGATAAGGACAGCAATCCGCTTCCAGACAAAATCGTTGTAGAGGTCATTGAACCGACGACGGTCCCATTTGTGGCTGAGAAGATTGAGAAGCTGAACACGATACATCCGGAGAAGCCGATTTTAAAGGTCCGTTACGGAAAAGGTACCGTGGAGACACTCTTCACTATTACCAAACTCATCCGTAATGTGGGGTTTGTATTCGTAGCTGGATTGGGACTTATGTCCATGTTCCTGATTTCAAATACGATCCGCGTGACTATTTTAGCAAGACGCAGAGAGATTGGCATTATGAAACTGGTTGGTGCGACCAACTTTTTTATACGATGGCCGTTTTTTATTGAAGGTGCGCTTATTGGCCTGATGGGTTCCATGATTACTGTAGGTATTTTGTTTGTTGGTTATCAGCGTTTGCTTACAGCCATTCAAGGCGATATTGCACTGAACATGTTGAAGCTTATGCCGCTTCAGGGCGTTTGGTTTCAATTGAGTGCCTTGCTAATCATTTTGGGAATGCTCGTCGGGATTGTAGGCAGTACCCTATCCATGCGCAAGTTCTTGAAAGTATAAAGATTCATGGGTGGACGTCACAGTCGGTATTCTTTAGAACGGGGGAGCCGGTGTTATTTTGCGATAAAGGATGGGGAGTGCAAGTTGAAAAAAACAGGATCTGTGTTGGCCGCTACCCTGGTAGCCGCATTGCTAATCCAGCCTTCTGACGGATATGCCAAAAGCGTGCATGAAATCAATTCGCAACTGAATCAATTGGAAAAGCAGGCCCAATCTGCCAAGCAACAGCAGGAAAAGGCGGCTCAAAATAAACAGTATGCCCAACATTACAAAAATAAAACCGTGCAAAACCTGAAAATGGTACTCGACCAGATTAACAGCGTCAGCGACCAGTTGACTCGTGTAGCGGTTCAAATTGATCAAACCGAAGATAATTTGCGTGCAACCAAAAAAGATTTATCTGAAGCCATTGACCGCATTCAGGCACGTGAAAAGATGCTGGAAACTCGTGTGCGGTTGATGTATACGGACGGAACTGTTTCGTATATGGACGTGCTTATGTCTTCGGCCAGCTTTAGTGATTTTCTCAGCCGGGTGGATTCCCTGAAAACGATCGTGGAGCAGGACCAAATCCTGCTGGACGAGCATAAAAGGGACAAGGCTCTGGTCGTCAGCAAGAAGAAGCAACTGGACACGGAATATAAAAATGCAAAGAAGCTGTATGCTCTCAAACAGGGTGCCAAAGCTGAGCTGAATTCGAAGGAGAAGGAAAAGCAGCGTCTGATTGCCAATTATGATCATGATATTGCTTTGTCAGATGAAATCAGCGAAGAGCAAAATGATATGCTGATAGCCCTCGCTAACAAACGCGTGGGTCTGTTGCAGGAAAAAAACAAGCTCAGAGCGGAGCAGGCTGCTAAAGCAGCACGCGCTAGAGCGGCTGCACGTGCAGCTGAAGCCAAGCGATATGCTTCTGGTTCTTCAGGGGCCAGCTCAAATTCCAGCCATGAGACAGCCAGCACGTATACGGGCGGATCTGGGACATTGGCTTTACCTGTATCCCATTACCGACTCTCATCTACTTTTGGCATGCGGGTACATCCGATTACTGGCAAGCTTAAAGGCCACACAGGCATTGATATGGCGGCTCCACAGGGAACCGATATTCATGCAGCAGAAGACGGAGTTGTCATTGTTGCGGAATGGTGGAGTGGGTATGGAAACACGGTTGTGATTGACCATGGAGACGGGTTATGGACCCTGTACGGACATATTCGCAATGGCGGTACGGTGGTACATACAGGACAGACTGTAAAACGTGGTCAAAAAATCGCAGAAATTGGTTCGACGGGCAATTCCACAGGACCTCACTGTCATTTTGAGGTGCGCGAGAATAACAAACCCGTAAATCCGATGAATTATTTATAGTAGATAAGGTAAACCCTATTTGTAACCAATGCGGTTGCAGATAGGGTTTTGCTGTAATGGTTAAATCCGATGAAGAACATGTGCACTGAGACACGGAGTAGGATACAATTAACATATTCCGTACAAGCTAGACGTATACTGCTTGGATGGATATGCGTTGTAAGGCAATAGTATACAAGATAAATAGAAGGCGGTGGGCGATTAGATGTTGAAAAAAAGTACAGCGGTACTCTTGATGGTGATCGGGCTGCTAGGCGGCAGTCTGCTCACGTTTGCTTATACTGGAGCGACGACAGTGGGAAATAGCGCTCTGGGCGAAGGACTGCTGGCGAGTGTGACAGGTAGCAGTTCCACCTCCAGAAGTGATATCCGCAAAATCGAGACAGCGATGGATCTGATCCAGGGGCGATATTATCAGAACGTCGACCGTACCAAGCTGGTGGACGGAGCCATCAACGGTATGATGGAATCGCTCGGCGACCCATATTCCTCTTATATGGGCAAAGAAACAGCACAGCAGTTTGAACAGTCCATTGAAGGCTCCTTTACCGGAATCGGGGCGGAGGTAGCGGCAGAAAACGGAAAAGTGGTCGTGGTAACGCCAATTAAAGGCTCACCGGCCGAGAAGGCGGGACTGCGCTCCAAGGACATTATTTTGTCCGTTAACGGTGAAACGCTGGATGGATTGAATCTGAACAAGGCCGTTTCCAAAATACGTGGACCTAAAGGCAGTCAGGCCAAGGTCAAAATCCAGCGCAGCGGCTCTCCTGATCCGATGGAATACACCATTACCCGTGACAGCATTGATATGGAAACCGTGACGGCTCATATGGAAAGCGGCGGTGTAGGCGTCATTACGATTACCCAGTTCTCCTTGAATACAGCAGATCGTTTCAAAGAAGAACTCGCGAAGCTGGAAAAACAGGGACTTAAAGGGCTCGTCATCGACGTGCGTAATAACCCGGGCGGCGTGCTTTCCGTCGTGATTGATATTGCACAGCAATTTGTACCTGCTGGCAAAACGATCGTACAGGTGGAAGACAAAAATCAGAAGCGCGAAGAAGAGAAATCCAAAGGATCAAGCAAGAAATATCCGGTGACACTGCTCATGAATAAAGGTAGCGCAAGCGCGTCCGAAATTCTGGCAGGAGCTCTCCAGCAATCGGCTGGCGCAGTATTGATCGGGGAAAATTCCTTTGGTAAAGGTACTGTACAAACCAGCTATGACAAGCAAATGGGCGACGGTAGCCTGCTCAAAATCACGATTGCCAAATGGCTGACGCCAAATGGAACGTGGATTCACAAAAAAGGCATTAAACCGGATATTGCGGTGGATCAGCCTGAATTCTTCACAGCAGCGCCACTCAACAAGGAAAAGCCGTTGAAATACAATATGAATAGCGGCGATGTGAAAAATGCGCAAATCATTCTGCAAGGCTTGGGCTACAAGCCGGGTCGCGAAGACGGCTACTTTGACAAAGTGACGGAAAGCTCTGTTCTTGCTTTTCAGAAACAGGCGAAGCTGACGGCTAACGGTGTGATTGATGCGAAGACAGCGGCGGCGATGGAAACCAAGCTGATCGAAAAAATCCGTGATCCGAAAAACGACAATCAACTCAAGCAGGGGATTGAAGAGATCCGGAAGGAAATGAAGACCAGCGCAGCGAAATAATAATAAGGCTACAACAAAGGGGGCTGGAAACAGCCTCCTTTTATTGTGGGATTTATTTGCAGTCTGCCGGATTGTCTTCCCTACGTTGGCAATTTCATATAGAATAAATGAATATGAAATGTACGTGATCCGCTAAACAGCGGGCCAGGGGTATAAGGAGTGTGAATGAACTTGGAATGGGCTTTACAATGGGGATGGAGCGTTCTAAATGCTTGCTTGTACCTACTTTTGCAGCCGTTTTACTATATCTCGATACTCATTGTCGCGCTTGGCTATCGTCAGCAAATGCTGCTGGAGCGCAAGCTCTTTCATACCAGGCTGCACAATTGGGCGGGGCAGACGTGGCGCGTAGTCTGGAGTGGTCTAATCGCGGGGCTGACCCTGTCCGCTCTGGGGATGTTCGTAAGTGTGCATCTAACCTCGGCTTCCATCGTATGCCTGTGGGTGACCACATTGCTGCTTATGCTGGTGCGCGTGCGTTACCTGTGTCTGGCCTATTCGGTGGGCCTGCTGGGTGTAGCCCAGTTTGCTTTGAACGTGGCAGAGGCCTGGCAGCCTGAGGGAGCGCTCGGAACATCGGTGACAGCCATCCGTGGATTGGATATTCCGGCGTTGCTGGTGCTGGTCGCCGTGCTACATGTGGCTGAGGCGCTGTTGGTTCGCTGGCAGGGAGGAAAGGCCGCTGCTCCACTGTTCGTGGAGGGCAAGCGGGGGAGGCTGGTTGGAGGCTACCGGATGGAAGACCTCTGGCCCATTCCATTGTTGCTTCTGGTTCCTGTTCAGGGAGGCTCTACGCTTCCGTGGACGCCGCTGTTTGGTGATGGAACCGGATATATGCTGGCAGCCTTACCTGTCCTTATGGGCTTCAGCAGCGTGGCGTTAGGCCAGTTGCCACGCCAGAAGGCGGTGCTAACGTCTAACCGCCTGCTTCTCTACAGTGTAGCCTTGCTCCTGCTGAGCATGCTGGCGGCGTGGTGGAGTCCGCTGACGCTGGTGGCAGCGTTGTTCTGCTTCCTGGCCCATGAGGCGCTGATCTGGTACGGCAACATGGAGGAGAGCCGTCTCAGCCCTATGTTTGTTCATCCAGAGCAAGGGCTTCGTGTGCTGGCTGTGCTGCCGAATAGTCCTGCGACGGCGATGGGTATTCTGCCCGGTGAGGCCATTTACCGCGTGAACAGTGTCGTCGTAAACAGCCGCAACGAATTGCACCAAGCCTTGCGTATTAACTCCGCTTTTTGCAAGCTGGAGGTACGCAATCTGCAAGGTGAGAGCAAGTTTGTACAGCGCGGCATGTACAATGGCGATCACCACCAGTTGGGAGTCGTGCTTGCTCCGGACGCGGACGTAAGCTGGGCCGTATCCATACGTTCGGTCTCCATCTATCGGATGGTTGCCATGCGCTTGGGCGCACGGCGGCGTAAAGGTGGACAGGCTTCCAAGACGGAGAGTCCAAGTTTGGACACGATAGAAAAATAAAGGGTACAGAGAGGGCAGTTTTATTTGACTAGATTTGAATAAGGCTGCCCTCTTTTTAGATTCAGACAGTAGCCTGCTTGAAATGACTATTCTGATCGGTATACAATGAATATGTAATTCGATATCTTGATGAACCGAATGCCTATTACGTGTGTCAAGCAGGGAGAGGGAAATATGAATGCGATTCACTTTATTCGAGAGTACATCAGGCATCCACGCAGCGTAGGCGCTGTCATGCCAAGTTCAAGACAGTTGGCCAAGCAAATTACCACACCCATCTACTTTGACCAAGCATCGTGCATCATTGAGTATGGTGCAGGTACCGGTGTGTTTACGCAAGAACTGATTAAGAACAAGCACCCGGATACGCTACTGCTAGTGATTGAGGCCAATGAATCGTTTTATAAAACATTACAAAGCAAGTACGGACACTTGGAGCAGGTGCACGTCATTCATGGATCGGCCGAGCATGTAGCCCGGTTTATGAAACAGTATCATGTCTCGAAAGTGGATTACGTCGTATCAGGACTCCCTTTTACCAGTTTACCGGCCGCTTTATCCAGTCTGATTTTGGGACAAACGGCCGAAGTATTGGGTCAGGAGGGCAAATTTATTACGTTTCAGTATAGTAAGGTCAAACACAATTTTTTTCGTACCTTCTTTGACGACATCCAAATCAAAAAGGTACATTACAACGTCCCGCCCGCCTATGTTTTCACTTGCAGCCTGTAATCGGTCAGCTATGTAGAGGATTAGAAAAAATACGAATGTGAAGATACGGATTTCCATGAGAAGACCTGGTCAACGTCATTAAGATGTTGAAAAGGTCTTTTTTGTTGATTGTTTTGGAAGAAAATTGTAACGCATTGTCCTTTCAAATGATCTAATAGATAGGCAACTTGAAAGGAGGACTCCTTTGAATATTGAGAATGAGGTCAAAAAGGCGCAAGGCGGGGATAGGCGAGCTTTTGTGAACATCATTAGAGAAGTGGAGAGTGACCTGTACGGAATGGCGCATTCTATCCTGCGAAATGAACAAGATAGTGCTGATGCTCTACAAGAAGCAATACTCAAGGCATACAAGTCTTTGGGTACGTTACGGGATGAACGTTTCTTTAAAACTTGGCTGTATCGGATTGTAATCAACGAGTCAAATAAAATAGCTAACAAGCGTTCTCGCTCTGTTACGGTGTCTGAGTTTTCAGACCCAATGAGTATTTCAGGTGAGTATGAAAACATTGAATTGCATGAAGCGGTAGAGCAGTTGGAGGAGCCAATGCGGATCGTCATTATTTTGAGATACTTTTATGATCTGAATATTAAGGAGATTTCAAAAGCATTGGACATTTCAGAAAGTCTGGTTAAAACGCGTTTGTATCGTGCACGGAGAAAGGGGGACACCGATCCATGGAAGATATTAATCTGGATGATAATTGGAAAACAGCTAAAGAAAGATCCCGCAACAAGCATGTCATTGCCCCCTATGTGCTTCAACGGCTGGAAACGGTATATAGCCAGATTGAGACAGGTTTTGTCTATCAACAAACGAATTCTGTGGATTCATCCTTTCGTCGCACAAATTCAAGAGAACTATCCTAGCAGCTTCTTTAGTTACTGTAATGAGCAGTGGAATGATAGCTTCTGCATTTGTTTCTCCTACGATAGCGAAATCGTTGTGGCTAGTTCTTTACGGAGATATAGGGATTTGTTAAAATGCAAAATTTGATTAAGGAATCATATTTTAAAATGGGACACAACCTATATATTACATATGTTGGAATCTGTTAGATTTTGTGCGATTCAACGATAAATCTGAACTTTTGTTAAAGGAGATTATGTATGGAAAAACCGATGATGTTCATGCGTTGGTGTAAGCATTATGACTTAAGTGACCGCGAGACGGATTTTGTATCGTTTTTTATGATGAATTTCTCGGCCGCTCGATCAGGCAATCTATCCAAGCTTAGGGAGCAATTCATCGAAGTTCAGAAAAAAACCTTTCCTGAATACCCGTTTGATATCACCCCTGAGGAGCTGGATTATCTCAAATTTGAAGGACTAATGAAACGGGTGTTGAAAATTCATTTTGACACGGCGGAACTGCTATACTCTTTCTATCTCCAAAAGCTGTGCGCTCCCTTGGCAGAATACATTTTATCCACTGGAGAATCAGAGCCTGCACGCATCTATTATGAGCTAATTCAAAAGGATAAGGCACGGTAGGAGAAATGAGTGTAAATCAACAAGAGTTTTAGAATAGATTGAAGAAATTATTTTTCCTCAGGCAATTCAAATGTGTGGGCTTATTTCTGTTAAACATATATCGTTCCTAAGTTCTATTCTAGGGAGAGAAATAGTGATAAAATATGAAATGGAATGTACGGAAAACAGTATATTCCTTTCCATGAATAGATAACCTATCGAAGTTTGTCCAGTTTCTAAAGAAAGGCGGTGATAGAGCCAGAACAACTTTGCGGCGAATTCATGTTCTCTACTATAACGGTACTACCTTGATGCAAACGGCAAACCCACCATGTGCGGTGTGAATACGTCTGTTGCAACACTTGAGGATCCGGGTCAATTCTGGATTTCGGACGGTGAGGAGAGTGGAGTCAACCGGATACTTGGAGCTTCGACTGGCGAAATCCAAGCGTGTATCAACAAAAACGAGTGGACGAACTACAATGTGACAGATGAATATTCCTGCGATCCTACAAAAAATGAATTTGCAGATTAGAGTAAGGTGACGCTGTACCAGAACGATAAACCCGCTTAAGATCAGATGACTTAAGGCCTGACGGAGTGGCACTCGTACGGGTGCCGCTCTTTTCAAATGTAAAGGAGGAAAGCGGCATGAAGGCGAAAAATAGTAGTAGTATGTTGTCCAAACATTCCAAATGGTTGCCTATCGTCATGGCATGCACGATTATAGTAGGGGGGACTCTACCAGCTACAACTGTAGTTCACGGTCAAACAGCAAAGACCGTTACCATTAAAGTCGATACATCCAAGGACCGTAAGCCTATTAGTCCTTATATATACGGTACCAATGAGGATTTGGCAGGCGATGAAAATCTGGCTGCCAGACGACTTGGTGGCAATCGAATGACCGGATACAACTGGGAAAACAATATGTCCAATGCAGGAAGCGATTGGGAGCAATCCAGCGGTGACTATTTATGCAACAAAGGCGGTCTGACAAAAGCCGAATGTGAAAAGCCGGGAGCGGTGACGACTTCGTTTCATGATCAATCGCTGAAGCTTGGCACTTATTCTTTAGTTACGCTGCCGATGGCCGGTTATGTGGCCAAGGATGGAAACGGAAGTGTGCAGGAAAGCGAAAAGGCTCCTTCCGCTCGTTGGAATCAGGTCGTAAACGCCAAAAATGCGCCGTTTCAACTGCAGCCTGATCTGAATGACAATCAGGTTTATGCAGATGAATTCGTCAACTTTTTAGTGAAAAAGTACGGCGCCGCTTCAACAAAGACGGGTGTGAAAGGATATGCGCTCGACAATGAACCAGCTCTCTGGTCGAATACGCATCCGCGTATTCATGGTGAAAAAGTCGGAGCGAAAGAGTTGGTAGATCGGTCGGTAAGTTTATCCAAGGCAGTCAAAGCGGTTGACGCGAGCGCGGAAATTTTTGGGCCGGTTCTTTACGGTTTTGGCGCCTATAAAGATCTTCAAAATGCACCTGATTGGAAGTCTGTAAAAGGCAACTACAGTTGGTTCGTGGACTATTACCTGGATCAAATGCGCCTCAGTTCGCAAGCCGAAGGCAAGAGATTGCTGGATGTTTTCGATGTGCACTGGTATCCCGAAGCAATGGGCGGAGGCATACGAATTACGAATGAGGTCGGCAATGACGAAACGAAGAAAGCCAGAATGCAGGCGCCTCGTACTTTGTGGGATTCGACCTACAAGGAAGATAGCTGGATCGCTCAATGGAACAGCGAATTCTTGCCTTTACTGCCTCGATTGAAACAGTCGGTGGACAAGTATTACCCGGGAACCAAGCTGGCTTTGACCGAGTATAGCTACGGGGGCGAAAATGATATTTCCGGCGGTATAGCTATGACCGATGTGCTGGGCATCTTGGGTAAAAACGATGTTTATATGGCAAATTACTGGAAGTTAAAAGATGATGCCAACAACTACGTTAGTGCCGCTTACAAGCTTTACCGCAATTATGACGGAAAAAGCTCTACCTTCGGCGATATCAGCGTTAATGCACAAACATCAGATATTGTTAATAGCTCGGTGCATGCTTCCGTAACGGATGCATCCTCCAAAGAACTGCACCTCGTTGTCATGAATAAAAGCATGGACAGCGCATTCGACGCCCAATTTAATCTTTCCGGCGAGACGACTTACGGTTCCGGTAAAGTATGGGGCTTTGACAAAAATAGCTCGGAAATTAAGGAAGCAGCGCCAATTACGCAAATTTCAGGCAACCGCTTTACCTATACAGTACCGCCTTTGACGGCTTATCACATCGTGTTGACTGCCGGCAATGATACACCTGTGGAAAATCCTAAAAGCTTCACGCTAAACGCAGCGGGCGAAACGGCGAAAGTAAAACTGAGCTGGACAGCATCGGCGAATGCGGTAAGCTATGAAGTGAAGCGTTCGACGGCTGAAAACGGCGCGTTCGCCACAGTAGCGAGCGATGTATACGGAAGCAGCTACACCGACACAGCCGTAACGGCAGACACGACGTACTACTACCAAGTCGTAGCGAAGAATGATGCAGGCCAAACGGTGTCGAACACGGCTAGCGCAGCGCCGAAAGCGGATGCTCAGCAGCCGCCAAAGGGACTGGTGCTCCAGTATCGCGCAGCGGATACCAGTGTGAACGACAATCAATTTAAGCCGTATTTCCAAATTTTAAACAAAGGTACAACCTCCGTACCGATCAACGAGTTGAAAATTCGCTACTACTACACGATCGACGGCGACCGCGCGCAGACATTCAACTGCGACTATGCGACGCTGAGCAGCTCGAAGGTGAACGGCAAGCTGGTTAAAATGGATAAAGCTGTAACAGGGGCTGATTATTATTTGGAAGTCAGCTTCAACTCGAATGCAGGCGTGTTAGCACCTGGAGAAAGCACGGGCCAAATTCAAACCCGTGTGAATAAAACAGACTGGTCGGACTATAACGAAAGTGACGATTACTCGTATAAAGGCACGCAAACTTCATTTGCTGATCATACGAAAGCTACGTTGTATCATAATGGCGTACTTGTTTGGGGAGCCGAACCGACAGCTAATTAAGACAAGCGTCCGTTATACGGCAACATGTGAATCAAACGATGATTTGCGCCGATGGGGAGAGCCAGCACTGCGGGGTTCGCTAGCTGATCAAACGGCTATGAATGGCACACTCTAGTTTGGATTACGGGAGATACTGCCATTTTTAAATTATATAAGTACCATCGCTGAAATGAGCAGGGGGGATTTAGTATCCCACCTGTTCATTTTTTTGTCCCCCCCCAGTTCGACTGGGAGGCTCAGGAATTATCATAGCTATTTGCTCGGAAGTATAGAAGACAAGTAATCTACGAGAAATTGAAACTAGAGATCGGAAAAAAACAGGGAACGATGCGAGCAAAAAGGAGTAATGGAGATTTGAAGCAATTCCGTTTGTGGGCTAAAGCCAACTCGTATACTTTGGATTTACTTTTGGGTATAGAGATATCCTTCCTGAGTATATAACTTTCCTCAAGCATCACTCTGATGAAGTAGGCTAGGCCAATCTTAAGGAATTGACCTTTTTATTGATTATTTGTAAAAAAAGAAATGATATGTTTAAAAATATCCTTCTCAAAAGACATCAAGAATTATAATGAAATTAATTAGAAGAAAGAGGGTGGAGAAATGAAAAGGTAAATATTTTGAGAATAACAGAAACGTAGTCACAGACATAAAGTAAAGTATTTACTATTTTGGAAAATTTTAAAGAAAACTATTCAAGAGGAGAAATGACAAATGAAAAAAGCCATCTTAGCACTATCAATTTCAGCGTTAGCGTTATCTTTGGGGGGAGTAGCTTCCGCTTCACCAGTAAGTTCAACGGAATCAGCTGTAACCCCAGCGACAGTCACAGTAACTTTTGAACCTGCTAACGGAGAAAAGCTACCTATCAAGCCACAGAAGGATGTTAAGTTAGGTATGGGGAGCGAATATTATATGGATGGCTCCAACTGGATGCTTTTATATGGAAGCAATGTCGTTAGTCTTTCTGGCAATAAAGTTACTATTATTGGTTATGGTACAGCTCAGGTAAAAGCTTTTAAATCTAATGGTGCCGAGCTAGGTGTATACACCTTTATTGTAAAAAGATAATGATATGAAGAAAGCGAGTGAAATTCACTTTCTTCATATCAAGCTGTCGAGGAAAATCTCGACAGCTATTTCTTATTTACTTATTGGCAAGGTGAACTCTAGTTTAGGAAAATATTCTATTATTTCGTTTCCTTTTTTATCTAATTCAAACTGACTTTTGTCTTCTTTTTTAAAGATATTCTTGTAAGTTTTAATGGTAATTGATTTTGGAATGGATTTAAAGGGTTCGAATTGGGAATCAGTAACTAAAACATTATCATCTGTTGCGCTCCAACCACTAGCACCTATTAATTTTGAAGAAGTTCCTTTTTCATCAAAAAGCTCATAACTTAGAAAAGGTAATGAGGAAATTTTTGAATGTTCAGGTAATACAATACGTGTGGTAATGTTGGTTGTAATCGGAGTAAATTCGATCTTTTCTAACTTAAGATGAATATCTCCATAATCTCGACTAATGGAAGGCATCAGAACTAGATTGTTTTTAGTGTTTTTTTCTACAGGAATACTAATTTTAAATGGTTGTTGTATCCCAGACACGGGCATGGAAAGCGTTAAATTAAACTTATCTGGGAAAGATTTTCCCCCTTGGTTACGTAAATCTGAAAATTGTATAATTGTTGAGTTAGAATTTTTTCCAGGAATCATATAAGGATCAATGGAGTTGCTTGTGTTAGCAGGTGCATAAGAGTTTATTTCTTTTCCATTAATAGTAAGTGTAACATCGTTGATCAGTGATGATACCGTTTCATTTAAAAATCTTTTGTCAGTGGTTTGTCGTTCTAAGGCAATTGATACACGTGTTCCATCAAACATGACTTCCGGTACGCTGAGAGTCAGACCATCGTGAGTGTCACTAAGATTTGGTTTTGATAGCAGCCCTTTTTCGTCCGCTGTTTGTAAACCAAGATCACCAGCTAGCTGGAATATAGAATTCATACCTGGAATTTGTCTAATAGATGCAGCCATAGTTGGTGAAATAAAGCCAGTACCAACCACAAGCATAAACGTCATTGCAAGCATAGCAGAAGTCACAATAATTGTATTACGTGTCCTTTTTGGTCGAGTGTTAGATCGCTTATAGCGTCTTGTGCCTACTTTCTCAAAGCGTTCCATCGTTTTATCCATTAAATCAACTTGTATTGGAGTATTCCGAATAAGCTTTTGTAAATGCTCGATTTCTTTATCTTCCGGTTTTAAAGGAATGTTCATACTTTTTTCCTCCCTTTTCCTTTTGGTGATTTAGTTTTTTACGGAGTCGCTCATATTTTTTCCGGGTATTTGATGGTTTTAGTTCCATAATTGTTGCAATCTCTTCATAGCTGTATTCTTCCAACGAACGCAACAATAAAATTTGCCTCTCTTCTAACGTTAGATGATCCAGTAACTCGTGAATTAAATCTGTGTATTCGTGTGCTGGTTGTTGCTTTAGGTTCAATTTATACTGGATGAACGATTTAAACGTTCTAGTGTTTCTTTTTAATAAGTCATTACAGTGATTTTGAGCAATTTTGTATAGCCAAGCTGAAAAGGAGACTGTAGGTACGAACTGATGGATATGCTCAAGCCCTTTAATAAATATTTCTTGAGCAGCATCTTCCGCTTCTTCCTGATTTTTAAGTAAATAGTAGCAATATAAAAAGATCTGTTGTTGATAACGCTGTATGATATGTGTGTATGCTTGTTTGTCGCCCGTTTGTACCTGTTCTATTACAAGGTTGATATCTGCATCTTGCTTATTTACATGTAGTTTTTCCATGAACTTCCCTCCTCTCTGCCTATATAACTGAAAAAGGGATGCATTTGTGACATTCAAATAAAAAAACTTAAAGTTTGCTTTTAATGCTTCTCTTTATGTACTTCATTCAACTTATCCATTATCACGGGATTCGTTAAAACAAGACTTCTTTTTAAGGCATCATAAATTAGAATGAACATTCAAACCATTTATTTCTCTTTTTTCACACTTTTGTATTATTTTAAGATTTCTTATAGGGATTATTTTACATATTCATATGATTGAAGCTTGATGAGGAGGATTAGCATGGAACATACACCTACGATCCGCTCAAAGATAGAGACAGAATTGAAGCAAAGGGGCTATAGTTTTAGCAGCTTCAGTAAAATATCTGGTATTAACCGTGGCACATTCAGCACCATGCTGAACAGTAACCCGCCCAAGCCGATCTCCGTTCGGCAGATGGACTTGATTACCAAGGCACTGGGATATCCCGAGGGATGGCTATATGAGCTGTACATAGATGAATGCTTTTACGAAGGAAAAGGGCACTGGAAGCGGATTAAGCCGTTTCTGTTGCGTTGTGTGGAGTTAGGAAGACAGGACTTCATTCAAAAGGTGTTGTCGAGGCTGACAGAGGATTTGTCCTATGTGCCGACCATATTTGAGCTTGCAGAAGAATTGCATAAAGTAGGCAAGGAAAAGGGGATCACTCCCTTTTACGAGTGCGTAGTAGAGAACGAAAGATATTATCACTCGGAACGGCGGGCGATTAGCCAGTATCGATTATTTTGTTACTCTTTAAACAAAGATCTGGAGAATAATCGCCAACAGGCTACTAAATTTACTCCTTATCGCAAAAACTTGCCTGAGTATCATCAACTGGATGCTTTATTAAAGCTGGCAAATGTATACTTTCAAATTTATGACTGTGAGACAACTATACAATACGCGAAAGAACTTGAGGCACTTGCCACAAATATTTATCAGCAGCAGATTCAAGCTAGAATAAAAAATCGTGAAGTAAAATCTCTAAACACGGAAAGACATCTAATCGTATATTATGGTCAGGCATATTTAATGCAGGGGAATGCCCGCGAAAAGCAAGGACTATATGAAGAAGCAATGGAATTCATACCTTACTATGCAGATTTGACTGGTTTTGAAGGACTGGATGAAATAGGAATTTTAGAGGCGAGGAAATTTGAAATGTGGGCAGAAGCAAACCGCTTAAATTTAGAAATTCTAATGGGAAATATGACTAGTTTGCCTGTCTATGTTGAGCTTATTAAAAGTAATCCTGAAGAAATACTTCAGGGGCTACTAACCATTATGGAATCGGCCAATATTTACAATCACACAATAGACGATATCCTGATCCTTTTTGCTGAGAATATTAATGATTTCAGAGACTTACGTGCAAATATTACTTACTATCATAATAATTATAATCTGGTGATCTATTCCCGTTTTTTTCTTGAGCTTAGTCGCTACTATTTTAATAAAGGGAACTATTCTGAGGCGATCGACAGTATGTTGAACAGTCTCAAAGCATCCTCACAGTTGAACGATAAGGCTTACTATATCAAGTCCATCACGTTGTTGTTTGAGAAGTATAAAGATCACTCGACGCATGAACAACGGACTGAATTTGAAAAGGTGATTAAAGCTGTGGAGTATAACATCAAGCAGATGACTTCTTAGAACATAAAAGGGCTATGTAACCTACTACTAAGGTAGAGTAACATAGCCCTTTTGAAATTTTATGTTCATGATCAATCGGGAAAAAGTTAATTTTTTTCGTTATTCGCCGGACTCATCGGGGTTACTTGCTGTAAGTCTGCTTTCCGAGGAAGTGAAAAGCTCCTTCAATATCCGATATGCCTTATTTTGATCGGCTTCATTCTGCTGGGAGAGTAAATGAACACATTCCCAAGTCCAAGGCTGGCTTCGAAGTTCTTCATATGGATCGTAGTCAAAAAATGCGAATACATTTGTTCCCATCGCTTCGGCTATTTTCTCCAGAGTTTTGATCTGTACATTGACTTCGCCGCGCTCCAACTTCCCAATATAGGAACCCGTTGAATCGGATGCTTCCGCCAGCTGTTCTTGTGTAATACCACGCAACGTCCGAAATTGGCGTATTTTCGCTCCTATGAGCTTTGTCGTTTCCATAGTCACCCACACCCCTATAATATGAGTGTAGACAAAGGAACTTCATACGTAGAGGTAATTATATTGCCTAAATAATATAACATTAAGTCTTTATGAGGACTTTTACAAACATTAAATCCCATTTTATATAAAAATGGTGCAAAAAAGAGTTGACCATCATCCATATTATTCATATAATTTTAGTATATTGTAATTGTTTGTTGAGGAGGGTGATTTTTAAAAATCATCTGAATACACCGGGGGTGTTTTTATTGGAAAATGCGACCACGATCCGCTCGGAAATTGAGAAAGAAATGAAACTCGGAGGCTTCACTTTTAATAGTTTTGGACAAGCCACAGGGCTTAATAGGGGCATATTTAGTGCTATGCTTAATGGCAATCCGCCTAAACCGATTTCCGTAAGACAAATGGACTTAATTACTAAAGCGCTTAAATATCCAGCTGGCTGGTTGTATGACTTATATGTAGATGAATGCTTTTATGATGGAAGACCTCATTGGAAAAGGGTAAAACCATTTCTGATTCGTTGTGTTGAGGTGGGGAATCTGCGGTGTGTGGAGAAGGTGCTATCACGGCTGATGGAGGATCTTAACCACATTCCAACGATCTTTGCTTTGGCAGAAGAGTTGTATGAAGAAGGGAAGCTACAAGAAGCAGTTCCTTTCTATGAATGTGTAATCGAAAATGAGAAGTACCAACATTCCGAGAGGTTGGCAATTAGTCATTATAGAATTTTTTCATTCTCTGTTAATGAAAATCTAGAAATAAATACGGAAGCTGCACTAAGATTCGTACCCTTTAGAAATCGGGTACCCTTAGATTATCATTTAGATGGTCTGCTTAAACTATCAAATCTTTATTACAACTCGCATCAATGGAAAGAAGCAGAGCGTTATGCAGATGAATTAAGAGCTCTTGCGAATACTGTACGTAAGAGCAGGGAAACTAATAAAAAGAGGTTTACATTAAAAACCGAAAGACATTTAGTCGTCTACTACGGTCAAGGTTACTTGATGAAGGGAAATGCACTGGAGAAACAAGGGAAATACGAGGAAGCTATGAAGTATATTTCTGGATATGCCGATTTGAGTTGGTTTAAAGATTTAGGGGAAATAGGTCAGCAAGAAGTGCAAAGGTTTACTCTTTGGGCAAATGCTAATCAACTTAGCTTGAATATTCTTATGGGCGATACAAGCGGTTTGCCAATGTATATTCAATTTCTTAAAAGTAACCCTCCCGAAATTTTATTGGGTTTATTAACGATAGTAGAGTCGGCTAACAAGCATGGTTTTTTGATAGAACATATTCTACAGCAGTTTTCTAACGAATTGACGTCCTTTCATAATGAATTATCTGTTGGCACCAGTTATTACAAGCAGTCATTTAGTTACGACACATATGCTGATCTGTGCTACCAACTGGCTATATATATGTTTAATAACCTTTTCCATGAGAAAGGTGTTTATTATATTTTAAAAAGCTTAAGAAAATATCTTGAAATCAATAACAAAGAAAAGTTTATGGTCTGTACGGCTTTGTTTGAAAGATTTAGACTTGAGGCTACGAAAGATCAAAATTCAGAATATGAAAGAATCATGGAGGAGGTTTTAGCCAATGCAAGTAAAAAACCTGAAATACATGCTAATTATAGGGGTTTTTAGCTTCTTTGTATTTTCCCATGATATTATTGTTTTGGACATGGATCTGGAGTTTTATAGTTATCAAAAAAACAGCCCTAGTGAGGCTTTTTTTTGATTCATCCCCTTAAAGGGATGAAATGGGTTTTATTATATTATTAACCTGTAAGTAAGGTATCAGCTTGTAAACTAACTGTAAGTACCATACCAAACAGGAGGTTTGTTGATGTGAAATTGCGAGAATTGGAGGATTGCATCGAAGAAAAGCGTAAGGAATTAATTGATTTGGCGAATGAGGTGGGATTGAAGGATCGACGGGTGTTAATCAAGTCCATGGAGTTGGATCGGCTCCTTAATAAGTACAGCGATTGTAAATGTAGTTATCATAAACATAGCATACCCAAAAATTCACCAGTGCAAGAGAAGCAACATGAGCTTGTCCTATCTTATTGATTTACGAGCAACATGACAAGATATACCTAACTTCATCCTGGCTTCTTATACATAGTGGGGATATAGACTAAACAAAATAATCTCAATTGCATCTCGTACGCCGCTCTTTTACACGTTGTTCGTACGGTTTATTGTTCTGCGTCTACATCAGAGCGGAAGCCATGTAATATGATGATATGTATCCCAAAAAAACCTCCCGATTCACGTTGTTGCGTGACTCAGGAGGTTTTTGGTATTTACTGTTGAAGCTGGCGCAGTACGGTAATTTCGACTCGGCGGTTTTTTTGTCGCCCGGCCTCGGTCGTATTATCACCAACCGATCGGGTATCAGCATACCCCGCATATTGAAATTCCGAGGGTGCCAGCTTTTCTCTGTCGAGAAAGAATCGAAGCACCGACAGTGCCCGTGCCCCAGAAAGCTCCCAGTTGTCCTTGTACTCGGAAGAGTTCGAGGAGTGTGTGAACGGAGTATTGTCCGTATGGCCCTCGATACTGATCGGCGTTTTCAAATCCCGAAATAGACTCGCCAGCTTGGATAGTGTGTTCGCGGAGTCTTGTTTGAGAGCAGCTCTGCCCTGATCGAATAAAAAGCGGTCGTTCAGCGTAATGACAATACCACGCGGCTGATCAGATACGAAAATCTGATCTTGCAACTTATTGTCCGAAACATATTGCTCTATGACGCTCATTAAATTTTGAAGTTCTTTTTCCTGCTTGCGAAATGCCTGCTCACGTTCGGTTAGCTTGGTCGGTCCAACTGCTTTGTTATCAGATGATGCTTGCTTGATTGTGTGCTGATCCGAAGTACCCGTAATGCCTGAACCTTGATCTAAAATAGAATCACTCTTGCGGAACGTATCCTGGAGGGATTGAACAACGACTTCATATTTTTTGGCATCCAGGCTGCTCATGGCGTACATCACCACGAAAAAAATGAGCAGCAGGGTGATTAGATCAGCATAGGTAATCATCCAGCGATCACGATGATCCTCCCCCCCTTGACGCCCACGGCGCTTAGCGCGCGCTCTCATGGAAGGAATCCTCCTTTGGAGCAGCGTCCTTTGTACGTGAGCGACGAGGCGGCTTATGATCCCGATTTTGCTCTGAACGGATAAAGAACTCCAGTTTTTTGCGTACAAGCTTCGGATTCTCTCCGTTTTGGATGGCGAGAATGCCTTGCACCAGTAAATCCATCGTGACCATTTCACTTTCGCTGCATGCTCTGATTTTGGATGCGATGGGCAGGAAAATCAGATTGGCGCTGGCAACGCCGTATAATGTAGCGATAAAGGCGACAGCAATAGACGGTCCAAGCGCTGTCGGCTCGGTCAGGCTGCCCAGTACATGGACAAGGCCCATCACAGTACCGATAATCCCCATCGTAGGGGCATATCCGCCTGCGGATTCAAATATTTTGGCATATCCTTCGTGCTTATGCTCAATGGTATCTAACTCGAGTTCCAGAATTTGCTTGATCTGCTCCTGCTCGGTGCCGTCAACGACCAGTTGAAGACCTTCGCGCAGAAATGCATTCGGATGCTCTGAGGAAATACGCTCCAGCGCAAGCACCCCGGATCGGCGGGAGGTGGCCGCCATGGAAACCAAATCTTCAATATATTGCTCGGAGAGGTTGTCCTCACGACTAAACGCCATCCGAAGGGCAGCTGGTACGGTCTTCAGCTTGGAAACGGGGTAGCTGATGACGACTGCGGCCAACGTTCCGCCAAATACAATTAGAGCCGATGTACCTTGAAGCAGCCCTGTAAATTCTCCGCCTTCCAATAAGAAGCCACCGATTAATGCTATGATTCCGACGATGACGCCCAATACGATGGTAATATCCAAAATTTAATTCACTCCTATTCAAGACTTATCGTTTGCATCCAAGATAAAGAAGAGGTATAATACGGGAACAAACATTCTTATTGAACCATATTTCCCAAGTATCATTGTTCGGGAAATATCGACATAAAGTTACAAGTAAAGACGTTAAAGCTCGACTGTTGTAGAAACATGATATTTCCATTTTAGACGATAAGGGTGATGCAGGGCAATGAGTGATATCGTTGTTAGCGATAAGACTTTTGAAATTCAGTCGGAATTCCAGCCTCAAGGCGATCAACCCCAGGCTATTTTTGAATTGGTAGAGGGGATTGCAGAAGGGAAAAAGCATCAAACGCTATTGGGTGCTACGGGAACAGGTAAGACGTTTACCATCGCGCAGACCATTGCCAAGCTGAATCGGCCTACTTTGGTTATTGCACATAACAAGACTTTGGCTGCCCAACTGGCGAGTGAGTTCAAGGAATTTTTTCCGAATAATTCTGTCGATTATTTTGTCAGCTACTATGATTACTACCAACCGGAAGCATACATCCCGTCTTCCGATACGTATATTGAGAAGGATTCCAGCATCAATGAGGAGATTGATAAGCTTCGCCACTCTGCCACAAGCTCTTTGTTTGAGCGTCGTGACGTTATTATTGTAGCGAGTGTCTCCTGCATTTATGGTCTGGGTTCCCCGAAAGAATATTCAAGCCTGCTGCTCTCGCTTAGAGTCGGCATGGAGAAACCCCGCAATCAGATTTTGTCCCGCTTGGTCGATATTCAATATCAGCGGAACGATATCAACTTCGTGCGGGGTACTTTCCGTGTACGGGGAGATGTTGTTGAAATATTTCCGGCTTCCCAAGGAGAGCATGCTATACGGGTAGAACTGTTCGGGGATGAGATTGAACGGATTACCGAGATTAATGTGCTTACGGGTGAATTGATCGGTGAACGTGAGCATATTGCCATTTTCCCTGCATCTCACTTCGTTACTCATGAGGATACGATGAAGGTAGCACTGGTCAACATTGAACGTGAGCTTGAAGAGCGGTTAGTGGAGCTGAAGGAACAAGGGAAGCTGCTAGAGGCACAACGTTTGGAGCAACGTACCCGCTATGATATCGAGATGATGAAAGAGGTTGGTTTTTGTTCCGGCGTCGAGAATTACTCAGGTCCACTGACATTCCGCGAGCGGGGGGCGACGCCGTATACGCTGATGGATTATTTTCCGGATGATATGCTGATCGTGATTGATGAGTCTCATGTTACGTTGCCGCAGATTCGGGCGATGTATAATGGTGACCAAGCACGTAAGAATGTACTGGTGGAGCATGGTTTCCGTCTGCCATCTGCGTTGGATAACCGCCCGCTGAAGTTTGAAGAGTTCGAAGACAAGGTGAGTCAGATCGTCTACGTATCGGCTACACCAGGCCCCTATGAGCTGGAGAAATGCGAAACCACAGTGCAACAGATCATCCGGCCTACGGGGCTTCTTGACCCGATCATTGAAGTGCGGCCAAGCAAAGGACAGATTGACGACCTCATTAATGAAATACGGCTTCGGATAGAGCGTGAGGAACGGGTACTGGTCACCACGCTTACCAAGAAAATGTCTGAGGATCTGACCGACTATTTAAAAGAAGTGGGTATCAAGGTCAGGTATATGCACTCCGAGATTAAGACGCTGGAGCGGATGGCGATTTTACGAGATCTTCGTTTGGGCACCTTTGATGTCCTGATTGGAATCAACCTGTTGCGGGAAGGTCTGGATTTGCCAGAAGTATCGCTGGTGACGATTTTGGATGCAGACAAGGAAGGATTCCTGCGTTCCGAACGTTCGCTCATCCAAACCATTGGACGGGCAGCACGGAATAGCGATGGTCGTGTTATTATGTACGGTGACAAAATTACGGATTCTATGGATAAAGCGATAAAAGAAACCGAACGCCGCCGTGCGATTCAAATTCAGTATAATGAAGACCATGGCATTACCCCGCAAACGATTCGTAAAAAGATTCGTGATGTCATTGAAGCGACTAAGGTGGCCGAGGCACGTAATGATTACCTTCCTGGTGAGACGGGTAAACTTTCCAAGAAGGAGCGTCAGTCGCTGATTCAGCGTTTGGAAGCGGAAATGAAGGATGCCGCCAAGAATCTTCAGTTCGAGCGCGCCGCCGAGTTGCGTGACGCTTTGTTGGAGCTGCGGGCTGATTAAGCTTTCAGGGGCCTCTTGTAGCGCGAACACATTAAAAATGAAACTTATGATTGCTTTTAAAAATAGAGAGGGCGGCCCATGTGGTCGTTCTCTTTGCGATATATCACTTGCATGGGTATTCCATCGGAATATAGCATGTCATGAACTATGGTTAAGGGGATGAAACATTTGGCGAATGAAAGCATCATCATCAAAGGCGCACGGGCGCATAATCTCAAAAATATTGACGTGACCATCCCAAGGGACAAATTTGTCGTCCTGACGGGGCTAAGTGGCTCAGGTAAATCGTCACTGGCTTTCGATACGATCTATGCAGAAGGACAGCGGCGTTATGTGGAGTCTTTATCCGCGTATGCGCGTCAATTCCTGGGGCAGATGGAGAAACCGGATGTGGATTCCATTGACGGACTGTCTCCTGCGATTTCCATTGACCAAAAGACTACGAGCCGTAACCCGCGTTCTACCGTAGGTACGGTTACGGAGATTTATGACTATTTACGGCTGCTGTTTGCCCGAATTGGTCACCCTCATTGTCCTGAACATGGCGTTGAAATCACATCACAAACGGTTGAACAAATGGTGGACCGTATTTTGCAATACCCTGAAAAGACAAGGCTGCAAATTTTGGCTCCATTGGTTTCGGGACGCAAAGGGGAGCATAAAACGCTGTTTGCGGATATTGCCAAGCAAGGCTTTGTACGGGTGCGTGTCAATGGCGAACTGCGTGAGTTATCCGAAAAGATTGAGCTGGAGAAAAACAAGAAGCATTCCATCGAAGTGGTTGTAGACCGGATCGTGGTTAAGGAGGATGTGCGTGCACGTCTGTCCGATTCTATTGAAACAGCATTGAACCTTTCGGGAGGTCAGTTGCTGGTGGACATGATGGGGCAAGAAGAGCTGCGCTTTAGTTCTAATTTTGCCTGCCCGATCTGTGGTTTCAGTATAGACGAGCTGTCGCCGCGGATGTTCTCTTTTAACAGTCCGTTTGGCGCTTGCCCGGATTGTGACGGATTGGGCATTAAAATGGTAGTCGACCCCGACCTGCTCATTCCTGACCCGGAAAAAAGTGTAGAAGGTGGAGCATTTCAGGCGTGGAGTGGAGGAACTTCCACCTATTATCCGCAATTTTTACAGTCCGTATGCGAGCATTATAGTATTCCACAGAACATTCCTGTCAATCAGCTGACCACGGAACAAATGAACACCATATTACATGGAACGGGCGATCAGAAGATCCAATTCCGTTATGAAAATGATTTTGGTCAACGCAAGGAAGCCTATGTGACCTTCGAGGGAATTATCCCGAATCTGGAGCGTCGCTATCGGGACACGGCTTCTGATGGTATCCGTGAATTTATTGAAGGATTTATGAGCGCAAAACCCTGTAGCACCTGTAAGGGACATCGTTTGAAGAAGGAAACCCTGGCGGTGACTATTCAGGAGCGTAACATTGCCTATGTAACGGATTTGTCCATCGGCGAAGCGTCTCAATTTTTTAAAACGCTGGTGTTGAGTGAGAAAGAGCAGTCCATTGCCAATCTCATTCTTAAGGAAATTAACAGCCGTTTGGGATTCCTCGTTAATGTCGGATTGGAATACCTGACCTTAAGTCGTGCAGCGGGCACGTTATCCGGTGGTGAGGCACAACGTATCCGGTTGGCGACACAGATCGGTTCCAGCCTGATGGGCGTACTGTATATTTTGGACGAGCCAAGCATTGGGTTGCACCAGCGGGATAATGACCGACTGATTAGTGCATTGGAGCATATGCGAAATCTCGGGAATACACTGATTGTGGTGGAGCATGACGAAGATACGATGATGGCAGCCGATTATATTATTGATATCGGGCCGGGGGCCGGAATCCACGGCGGAATGATCATGTCACAGGGGACTCCGCAGGAAGTCATGGAAGACCCGAATTCCTTAACCGGGCAATATTTGAGCGGGCGCAAGTTCATTCCGGTCAATACCGAACGGCGCAAGCCTACGGATAAGTGGCTGGAGGTCCGCGGGGCTAAGGAGAACAATCTCAAAAATGTGAATGTTAAAATCCCGTTAGGTGTTTTCACGGCTGTTACTGGCGTATCCGGTTCCGGGAAGTCAACGCTGGTCAACGAAATCCTATACAAAACGCTGGCGCGTGATCTGAATCGGGCCAGAGTGCGTCCAGGTCAACATAAGGAAATTCGCGGGCTTGAGAATATCGATAAGGTCGTTGAGATTGATCAGTCTCCGATCGGCCGCACGCCGCGTTCAAATCCTGCAACCTACACCGGGGTATTTGATGATATTCGTGATTTATTTTCAAAAACAAATGAGGCCAAGGTCCGAGGCTACCAAAAAGGTCGCTTTAGCTTTAACATTAAGGGTGGTCGCTGCGAGGCTTGCAAGGGCGACGGCATTATCAAGATTGAAATGCACTTTCTGCCGGATGTATATGTTCCGTGTGAAGTGTGTAAGGGCAAACGCTATAATCGGGAAACTCTTGAAGTGAAGTACAAAAGTAAAAGCATTGCCGATGTGCTGGAAATGACAGTAGAGGATGCGACAGAGTTTTTTGAAAATATTCCGAAGATTCATCGCAAGATTCAGACGCTGCTGGATGTAGGTTTGGGATATATCAAGCTGGGACAGCCTGCGACTACCTTGTCCGGGGGCGAAGCGCAGCGCGTGAAGCTGGCTTCCGAACTGTATCGTCGCAGCACGGGTAAGACGATTTACATTTTGGACGAGCCGACAACGGGTCTGCATGTTCACGATATTGACAGATTGCTGACGGTGCTGCATCGTCTGGTTGATTCGGGAGAAACAGTATTGGTCATTGAGCATAATCTGGATGTGATTAAAACAGCCGATTATCTGATTGATTTGGGACCGGAAGGCGGTAGCGGCGGCGGAACGATTTTGGCTACGGGAACACCTGAGCAGCTCGTGAAGGTCGAGGAATCTTATACAGGACGGTATTTGAAGCCAATCCTTGAACGGGATACACAGCGCAGCCAAGCGCTTCAGACAGCCGATCTGTAGACATCATTTAAGTAAGTCTTGTAAGCCCCACACAGGTATGAAGGCAGAATACGAATTAGCGTATTCGTTCCTTTGCCTTGGTGGGGCTTTATTTCGTGAAAAAGAGAAGTTTTATCCAAGTCTTGCGTTAAAGCATGTGACACATAGTTTACCAAGCGCTGGTAAAATAAATCTATACGGATATTCATCGGTAGAAAGTCTCTGAGCAGTCATCATTTTGGAGTTTAAAATGTTTGGGCTTGGGCCTTACATCCAAGGTTTTAAAAAACATTTCTGAGGTAAAGTCATGAAGGGAGCTGGAATGTTTGAAGGGAATGCAAAACGGGTTTCTACGTACACGTGTTTATTCATGGACAGCAGGAGTTGCTTTAGCGGCATTGGTCATGGGGTTTAGCGCTGTTCCGTCTTATGCATCCGAGGCGGCTATGCCCAAGCAGGCTGAAATTGAAACAAGCGCGGCGATTGGAAGCTTTGAGGATGAAGGGAATCCACACAATTATATTCAGCCCGCAGCGAATGGTGGGTTTCTGGTACTGAACATCGAAAACAACACCCAGACAAGTATGGCGCATGTCACGTACGGCATGCTGGACAGCTCGCTGGAGGGTGTGTGGAAACATGAGCTGGATCTGAACGTGCAATCTGGTGCAAGCAGTAGGGGAGTCCAGCGGGAGACGGCGGATGGTGGCTCGCTGCTGCTTATCGACTATACGAAGCCGGATGGGATACGGGAGTTACAGGTTTCACGGTTAGATAAGGACGGGAATAGCGTGTGGTCAAGAACGTTACAAAAGGATGGATTGGCATCCCATGGACAGAACTCCCTTATAGGTTTGGAACCGCTTGCGGACGGGGGATTTCTTGTATCCTCTCTGAACCGGGCGGGACAAGCATTTACCGTACGCAAATACTCAGAAACTGGTGAAGAGCTGTGGAACCGAACGAAGGATGGGGTGACCTCAGGTTGGCTGGTCGGCAATCACGATGGATATTTTGCACTTATGAACAGTCCGCATGGCCCGGTAGGGGTACAGGCAGATGTGTACGGCCAGGAAATCCGTAACATTAAGTTCGATTTGGGCTCTGGTAAAGACATTACAGAAGTACGGGAGTTGCCTGGCGGCCATATTGCCGTGACAGGGCTTAAAGGGAACAGCAAGCGCACACAGATTTTGAACAATGGGCTGCAATTGCTCGGCGATACAAAGGATTATCCGGTTGACCGGGTATATCTGCCGGAGGAGCAGGTATACGTCCAGTTTAGTGACCGATATGATCCGATGGGAAGAACCACGAAGATGCATGGGATCACGATCACAGGCTCGCAAGGAAACGGTACGAAGATTTGGGAAACTACTACCTATTACAAGGAAGACAATTCCTTCCGCATCCGATATGACACGGGACTCATATACAAAATACCGACAGGCTATGCAGTGGTGACATCCACATCCAGCGGCGCCCGAAAACCAGTAGTGCTCGATTTTGCGAAAATATTGATACTGGAATAATCGAGGTCAGGAATCAGAAGCTTATTGTGTTTATTATGGAGCTGAAATCTCGAAATCCTGATGATGGCATTAAACAGCTAAGAGCAGGAAAACACTTTGTTGACTATGTACTGAGTATGGTAAAGTTGAAATACTCATGGGTTTCAATCGACTATGATGTGAAATATATTATTTTTCACACGAACGGACGAAAAAATCCTAAAACCAGATCAGATCGTAAAAGTCATAAGGCCAAATATACGAGCAAGCGCGGATTAGAGATTGCTTATGGGAAGTGCAACGAGTCACATTCTTTGGACTATTTTATTTAAGGATAAAAATACAGCCATCGTGTCACAATTTCAAGTGATTAGATGGCTGTTTCTATTTACTTATAAGACTCAGGAAGCAGCGGTGCTGGCCTGCAAAATAGCAGATAGCTTTTCCTGAAAAGTCGGAATGCCTACCCGTTGTACATACGCATAAAAGGTTTCGTCGGCATTTCGATTTTCTTTGTAAAACAGAATCAGTTCTGCCAGCACAGGGCCGACCTGATCACCACGTACGCGGCCTTTGAGCGCTTTATTGAACTGGGCACCCGATCCGAGCGCTCCGCCGACAGCAATGTCGAATGCTTCGACCACACCTTCGGGTGTCTTAATAAGCGAGCCTTGCAGACCGATGTCCGCAATATGCTTTTGTCCGCAGGAATTCGGGCAGCCGATGAAATGAATGCGCACTTTTTCATCCAGCTCTACGTGCTGATCTAAATACTCGGCAACGTCAACCGCCCGCCTTTTAGTCTCCACAATCGCCAGATTGCAGAATTCATTCCCGGTGCATGAAACTGTACGACTCATAAAATGCTTGGGCTGTGGCGTCAGGCGTTGCAGCACGGGAGCCTGTAGTAATTCATCTACCTGGTCGTCCGGAACACCGCTCAGTAAAATATTTTGCGACATAGTGGTACGAATCTGTCCGTCACCGTAGCGGTCAGCCAGCTCAGCCAACTCGTGCAGCTCGTCAGCATCCAGGCGGCCGACTGGAACGTTCAGGCCAACATAGTTTAGACCCTGCTGCGCTTGTGGATGCACACCGTCAAAATAAGCTGCTTGCCAGCCGATCGTTTTATCCTCGCCTCGGCCCGGCATTTCGCCGATATACTCGGTGAGCTTGGCTAAAAACTTTTCCGGGCCCCAATCGGCGATGAGGAATTTCAGGCGAGCATGGTGTCGTTTTTCCCGATAGCCGTAATCACGGAAAATGGTGGTGACTGCAATGGAAACCTTCAAAACTTCTTCAGGACGGACAAACAGGTCCAGCGATTGCGCCAAATGCGGCTTGGCGGATAAACCTCCGCCGACCATCACATGGAAGCCGATGACTTCTTCCCCGTCGATCGCTTTAATAGCTGGCGTAAAGGACAAATCGTTAATTTCAGCCTGCGCGTTATTGTACGTATTACCGGAGATGGACATTTTGTATTTTCGCGGTAGATTGGAGAAGTCCCGATTTAACACGAAAAAACGGTTGACTTCATCCACAATGTCCTTGGTGTCGACCAATTCATTCGGATCAATGCCGGCCAGTGGATTGCCAACAATGGTACGCGGGCAGTCGCCGCAAGCCTCAAAAGAGTACAAATCTACTTTTTCCAGCCGCTCGAAAATATCAGGTAAGTCTTGAACCGTCAGCCAGTGAAACTGAATAGCCTGACGGGTGGTGACATCAACGAGGCCGCGTCCGTACAGCGTGGCTATGTCCGCTAATGCATGTGCCTGCGCTGATGTCATGATACCTGTGTTAATGCGGACACGCATCATGAAATGACCATCCTTGGGCTTTTGCTGATACACTCCGGCCCATTTGAAACGATCCATATCGTCCGCTGAGATCGAATCGAAGCCTTCACTTGCATAGTTTTCGATAATGGTGCGTATGACGTCGAGGCCGTCCTTTTCCAGCTTGGTAAATTCGAATTTGTTCAGTTTATCGGGATGAGCGGTCCAGATTGGTTCGTAAGCCATCCTTGTAGCCTCCTTCACAAGTGTTGTTTGCAGGGATTCAAGATTATGCTTTATTTCCGACAATAGAACTGAGATATAATGTGATGGTATCACAGTTGGATGTGCGCGTAAACGGAGAAATGGCCCAAACGCTATAACGATTATTTATCGTTTTTGCTTATTTTTTTGATATAAGGGTTTGGTAGTTTTATAGTATAAATTACATGAGGGGTCATGTAAGCAGCAAACGGAGCTTTTTTAGAAAAAGATAGGGCTTAAAGCGATTGTATGCGTGTCTCCTCTATGGTAGATTTGGACTAACTGATAGAACAGGGTCATGCTAGAGAGGAAAGGGTGAACATATGTGTAAGTTGGGGAGAAGGGCTGTCATACTGGCTTTGTGCAGCGCTTTGTGTGTTTCTGGAACAGCAGGTGCAGCCAGCAGTGGAAATGCTTTGAAGGCAAAGGTCATTAACGGCGGGGTCTATGTCAATGTAGGCGATGTGAATAAAGTATTAGGAACCAGCGGCGCGTATAACAGCGCAAATGGTACATATACGTTATCGGCCGATCGTGTGCCGCAGGTGGTTAAAAATGTATCTCCCTCTGTGGTAGGTATCATTGGTCGCTCAGCAACGGGACAAACCGCAGGTGGAGATCGGTACAACCTTGCTCACGGCACGGGGGTCATTATCCGGTCAGATGGATGGATCGTCACAAATGCGCATGTCATTGAAGGATTAAATGATGCTGTGGTCGTGACCTCGGACGGTAAATCTTACAGTATTACAGATAGCTACAGCGATCCGGTCAGTGACTTGGCATTGGTTAAAATCAAAGCAAGCAGTCTTAAATCTGCTACCTTAGCAGACTCGCCGAATAATCTTCAAGTAGGAGAGCAGGTAGTGGCTATCGGTACGCCCATTTCCTTTTCCCTGCGTAATTCGGCAACTTCGGGTGTCGTCAGCGGATTAAACCGTGGAGTCAATGCTGCTTATCGTCTCATCCAAAGCGATACCGCGATCAATCCTGGTAACAGCGGCGGTCCGCTCGTAAACCTCAAGGGCGAGGTAATCGGGATCAATACGATGAAATTTTCGGCTGTCGGTATTGAAAATATGGGCTTTTCGATTCCTTCGGATACGGTAAAATATGTTATTGCTCAGTTTTTTAAGTATGGTGAGGTTCGGCGTGCCAGTCTTGGTCTAGGGTTGGAAGAGAGCTGGTCGGCTATCGTGGGGCTGCCTACGGAGGACCCTTTGAAAGTCACAAAAATTACTTCAGTCAGTGCTGTTCTGGCCAAGATCAAGGAAGGCGACGAGTTATATAGTATAAACGGCAAGCGTGTGGCTTCCGTGATCGACGTTAACGAGATGCTTAAAAGCTATCAGCCGGGGCAGACGGTGAGCTTGCTCATGCAGACGGACGGCGATATTGTGCAACGCAAGTTGGTACTGTCACAGGATAATGGTGAAATTTATGAATCTAATCAGGTCGGAGAGGATTCCGGGGACTCGAATGAGTCGGCTGATGATGGCAATGTAGTGCCGTCCAAGAAAGCATCTGAGTCGGTCCAAGAGGCGGCCGCTACAGGGAAGTAAATGAAAACGGATCGTTATGATATCAAATATAGCTAGAGGGAGATTACTGTGAAGCATATCCAAAGAAAAATGATGCATAAGCTGGGAGCTGGCGCCGTTGCATTGTCTGTTCTGCTATCTGCATTGCCAGCAGTTGCGGCGGACAGCGATAAACCGATCTTGGAGCTGCGTCTGCAAGGTGGTAGTAATAAAGCCATCGTGAACGGTCAGAATGCAAGTATTGCAAAACCCTATTCGAAAAGCGGTTCACTGATGGTTCCGGCTGGTGTGTTCAAAAAAGCATTTAAAAGTAAAATTCGACTGGCTGAAGATAATGTGGTCAAAATTAGCAGCGGCGCTCACGTCGTATCGTTAACCATCGGTAGCCGTACAGCCTGGGTGAGCGGTCATAAAGTGACGCTTCCTGCCCCACCGGAAATGTCATCAGGTATCCTGATGGTTCCGCTGCGTCAAGTAGCAGAAGGCCTCGGAGGCAAGCTGGAGAAGAATGGTGCGGGAATGATCATTCGGATGGAGGCGCAAGAAGAGGCAGGCACGGTAGCTGATGAGACGCCGAGCTTTGATAAGGATGAGGGCAAGACGCAGATCGGGAACAGTTACTATGATTGGTCCATGAACTATCCAACAGGGCTGGTCATCGGTCAGGGTGGTGGGGATGAGAGTATTTCCACTTTTATGGACGAGGATAGTGCGTATTATATGGAAGTGCATACGGCCTCACAGCCGGTCCCGTTGAATGCGGACGATCTTCTCCAACAATTGGTGCAAACAGCCAAAGAGACGGGAGAAATCGTTGTAGATCGAAAATCCTTCCCGAAATCAAAGGTACCTTATGCGCGTGTCATTACGAAGGATGGAGATGGCGTGCTGTGGGAAAACCGTCAGTATTATGACAACGGGCGATTGTATGTGATTTATTTTTCTGATGCTAAAGCAACGAACTATAAGGATCTCGCACAGTATGCGAGTCTACTAAATTCCTTTAAGACTTCCTTCAATGCACAGGATAAAAGTATTAAAGACCTGTCGACCGTCATGGGGGGCACACGTGAGGCTGGAAACCCGGACTATGGTGTGACGCTGAACATACCGGCAGGTTGGAAAATGGACGATCAGCGGATGCAGTACGAAAGCAATGATGGATCGAATTTCCGCTTGAAAGTGACTTCAGCTCCTGCGGATGCCACGTTGGAGAACTGGGGACAACAGCTACAAAAGTGGCTGAGTGATTCATTTGTATCTACAGCTTATGAGACCCAGAAGACCTATCCACTTAAGGTGGCGGGGGTTCAGGGCTTGGTTCAGGAGTATCGTTACAACTTTGGCGACGGATGGGTCAAGGAATACAACGTGCTGATTCAGCAAAATGGATACCGCTATCTGGCTGAATACGCTGTGCCGGAAAAAGTAAGCAAAGAGAACGACCAGTTCAATGCGCTCATCTCCTCGCTTCAAATCGATTTCCAAACCGTAGCGGGCAACTTCGGACAGTTGGAAGAGGACGATTATTTGGCAGACAAAACGAAAACGATCAAAAAGACTTCCAAAGCCTATGGGTACACAGTAAATATTCCACGATACTGGACAGCGATCAGTGACCAATTTGAATTAGGTGATGTGGAATACCAGTTTACTGGAGGACGCTTCTCTATCAAAGTCGACAATGACCAATCGTTCGAGTTAACGGTATCCCGGCTCAAGGACTTTTACGATAAGCAGGGTAAAAGCTACAAAAACCTCAAGGTTGAAGAGGTTAAGGACGTGACGTTCGCCGGAGTTCCGGCAGCTTCCTTTACATTCCACCGCGTGGAAGAAGGCATTGGCTATACAGGCCGCCAAATTGTTCTGGAGCGTGACGGAAAAACGTATACCGTGGCAACGACGCTGAATGACGCAAACAATACGGCTGTGCAGTCTACTGCACTGGATTCGACGCTGAATTCGTTTAATTTTGTGAAGTAGAGGGAGTGGGAAAAGGTTAGACAGTTATGGCGGGGGAGCGCTACGCGAGCCATCTGCTCCTGCGATCGCTGCGCTTCTACGGATTCAAATGGTCCGCTTCGCTGGTACCCGCCATAAGAGTGTTAATCTTTTTAAAGAGTGAGTGAGGTAGGAAGCACCCCCAAAGTACCATTTGACGGAATTGGGGGTGTTTTTTGTGATGTAGCGAGATATTTTTGCAAGGAATCGTTTGGAAAGAGTAGAAGCTTGGGACGCAGTCTGGTACACTAGATTAGTTACAAGATAAGAATGATTATGCCGCAAATGTTTGTCATGCGGATTTTTTGAGTTGGATGTCATTGATCCCGTGAGCCTATGGTTCAGAGTAGGGATGATCGGATAGGATGATAGTTCATGAGGTTTTAAAATAAGCAGCATAGCTGCCTTGAAGAATAACGATTAGCCCAAGGATAACAGTTATTTCTCAGCATAGGGAGGACAATGATGAAAGCAGCAGTACGAAGAGAAGATGTCGAGCTTCTGGCACCGGCCGGTGACTGGGATTGCATGCGTGCGGCGGTAGCGAACGGGGCCGATGCGATCTTTTTCGGAGTGGAAAAGTTCAACGCACGGGCGCGGGCGAACAATTTCCGTATGGATGAACTGCCTGAAATTATGGCGTTTTTGCATAGCTATGGGGTTAAAGGCTTTTTGACATTCAATATATTGGTGTTTGAAAACGAGCTGGAGGATGCCAAGGAGCTGGTCGATGCTTGCGTGGATGCGGGTGTGGACGCGTTGCTTGCACAGGATATGGGTTTGGTGAAAATGGTTCGCGATATTTCACCGGATTTTCCGATCCATGGCTCTACCCAGATGACGATTACCTCGCCGGAGGCGGTAGAGTTTACGAAACCGTACAACATTGAACGGGTTGTGCTCGGACGTGAAAATAACTTAAAACAGATTCAAAAAATAGGTGAGCAAGCGAGACTTCCGATGGAAGTATTCGTGCATGGCGCGTTATGCGTATCTTACTCGGGTCAATGCTTGACTTCTGAAATGTGGGGCGGACGCTCTGCGAACCGTGGTGAATGTGCACAGGCATGTCGTTTGCCATACGATCTGATGGTGGATGGCGAGCAAAAGCCGATGGCCGATGTGACGTATCTGTTGTCACCTAAGGACTTGGCTGCCATTGATCTGCTGCCAGAATTAATTGACGCGGGCGTCATCTCTTTTAAAATCGAAGGACGATTGAAAACGCCTGAATATGTAGCCAACGTGGTCAGCAAGTACCGCAAGGCGATTGATAAGTATTTTGAAGGTGACACTTCCAAGACCAGCAAAGAAGATATCCGCGAGCTTCAACAAAGTTTTTCACGCGGCTTTACGCACGGTTTTCTGGAAGGAACGAATAACAAGAAGCTGGTTGACGGTACGTTCCCGAAAAGCCGGGGCGTTTATCTGGGCCGGGTGGAACAAATCCTTCGTGACGGCGTAGTGTGCCGTATTGATGCACCGCTGAAACGTGGCGACGGTATTGTATTCGATGCGGGAGATCCCACGCAAAAAGAAGAAGGCGGACGCGTATACGATATCCGCCGCAAGGGTGTAAAGATCGAAGGCGAAGCCGGAGAAGGCTGGATCATCGACATCGTAGCGGGACGCAACGATGTGGATCTGCGCCGTGTACATGTCGGCGACCGCATTTGGAAGACCAACGACCCGGCGCTGGACAAGCGTCTGCGCCAGACGTACGACACCGACAAGCCGTACCGTGTCTTCCCGGTACATGTGCGTGTCAGCGGCTCCCCAGGGCAGCCGCTGTCGACCTGGTGGACCGATGTGCAGAAAGGCACGACGGTCCGCGTGGATTCCGAGCTGGAACTTGAAATCGCCCAGAAGCGTCCAATGACGCGCGAACTGCTCGAAGAACAGTTCGGCCGACTGGGCGGAACGGTGTTCCAACTGGAAGAAATGGACGTCCACCTGCATGGGGACGTCATCGTGCCGATGCGCGAGCTGAACAGCATCCGCCGTCAGGCGGTGGAATTGCTCGCGGGCGAGCGCCCCAAACCGCCCGTGTACACGAAGCGGGCGGTAGAGGTGTATGGCGATGCATCGGTTCCCGCATCGCCAGTGGCACGCGGTCAGGCAGAGCTGACCGCGCTGTGCCGCAGCCTCCCACAGGTTGAGGCTGCGCTGGAGGCCGGCGTGGAGTTCATTTACGCCGACTTCGAGTTCATCAAGCAATTCCCGGCAGCCGTAGAGGCTGTGCACGCCGCAGGGCGTCGAATTGCGCTAGTGACCCCGCGTATTCACATGCCGGGTGAAAACGGCTACCACAACAACATCCTGCGGCTCAAGCCAGATGCTGTGCTGGTACGCAATCCGGGGGCGCTGTATTTCTACATGCGTCATCGGTTAGAAAATCCGGACGCACATCATCCGCAGCTGATCGGTGACTTCTCGCTGAATGTTGCCAACCACAAAGCGGCTGATCTGTTCCTGGATTCCGGCTGTGACCTCGTTACGCCGTCGTATGACCTGAACATCCAGCAAATGGTCGATATGCTCCGACGCACGCGTACCGATAAGCTGGAGATCGTGATTCAGCAGCATATGCCGATGTTCCATACCGAACATTGCGTATACTGCACCTTCATGAGCGAAGGCACGGACTACACCAACTGCGGGCGTCCTTGTGAGGACCATCGAGCATCCCTGCGCGACCGTATTGGTATGTCTCACCCCGTTCGTGTGGACGAAGGCTGCCGCAACACAGTTTACAACGCCATCGAGCAATCCGGCGCCGAGTACCTGTCCAACTTTATGGAACTGGGTGTGTCCCGCTACCGCGTGGAGTTTTTGGAGGAGACACCGGAGCAGGTACGAGAGGTGATTGACCTCTACAACCGTGCCTTGCGCGGAGAGATCAGCGGTACGCAAGTCTGGAAGACGCTTAAAGCGACGAACCAACTGGGTGTTACACGCGGGCAGTTGGTGAAATAGTGTTTCTGAAGCAAGCGTAATAACTCACTTGATGAATTCCATAGGAATTCATCAAGGCGAATATAGCAGACCGTTCCCCTCTTCCGGGTAGCGGTCTGCTTTTGTTTATAAGCTAACAAAGCTTCTTCTCTCATTAGTAAATTTCGGTGTATCGTATGGGGGAATACTGTACAATGGACTTACTATTGTGCTGAAAATATAGGAAGTTACCCATATCATAAGCCTAAAGCTATCCGGAGAGCAAAAGAAGCTCTATGCCGCATACCTGTCTCAACTACAGGATGACACCATTCAAGATTTGCAAACAAATGGAATTCAAAAGAGCCGTATGAAAATTTTGGCAGGAATTACCCAGCTGCGCCAGTTGTGCTGTCATCCCTCCCTCTTTGTGGAGGATTATCGAGGCTCCTCGGGCAAGATGGAACAGTTGTTGGAGACCGTTGCCGAGGCACGCGCCAGCGGTAGACGTATGCTCGTCTTCTCCCAGTTCACCAGCATGTTGGACATAATCCGTTCCGCACTGGAAAAGGAGGGGGCAGGAGTATTCTATCTGAGCGGTAGCACCCCTGCGCGTGACCGAGTAGATATGTGCCGCCGCTTTAACGAAGGAGAGAACGACGTGTTCCTGATTTCCCTCAAGGCAGGTGGAACGGGTCTGAACTTGACCGGAGCCGACACGGTTATCTTGTACGACCTGTGGTGGAACCCCGCCGTCGAGGAACAAGCCGCCGGACGCGCCCACCGCATGGGCCAGAAACGCGTCGTTCAAGTCATCCGTCTCGTCGCCGAAGGCACCATTGAGGAGACTATGCTGGAGCTTCAACAGCGTAAGAAGGACCTTATCAAGGACGTTCTAGATCCGGCCGAAGGCCCATCATCCACACTTACCGAGGAGGACATCCGGGAATTGTTGAGGGTATAGTAGGGGAAGTCCAGTTCATATCGGAAAATATAGCATACACTATTAAAATAGTTCACCTTCTTGTTATAATCATAGACAGTATATCTATCCGCTATATTGAAAACAAAGGAGCTTAACCCATGAAAATCCGTAAAGCGATTATTCCTGCTGCGGGATTAGGAACCCGTTTTCTCCCTGCTACCAAAGCGATGCCCAAAGAAATGCTTCCGATTGTAGATAAGCCAACCATTCAATATATTATTGAAGAGGCTGTAGCATCTGGGATTGAAGATATTATTATCGTGACTGGTAAAGGTAAAAGAGCGATTGAGGATCATTTTGATTATTCATTTGAGCTGGAACATAATCTGGCAGCCAAGGAAAAATGGAATCTACTCAATGAGGTGCGCAAGCCATCAGAGATGGCAGATATCCACTATATTCGTCAGAAGGAACCTAAAGGTTTAGGGCACGCTATATGGTGTGCACGTAAATTCATAGGGGATGAGCCTTTTGCTGTACTTTTAGGGGATGACATCGTTGAATCTGAGAATCCATGTCTCAAACAGATGATCGACGTGTTCGACGAGTATCAGCGTTCTGTTGTAGGCGTGAAGCAAGTGGCTTGGAACGAGGTACATCGTTACGGGATTGTTGAGGGTCATGCACTTACCACCAAAATCTCGGAAGCAGAACGTTTGGTAGAAAAGCCAAAGAAGGAAGAAACAACCTCCAACTTGGCGATCATGGGACGCTATATTTTGACACCTGATATTTTCGATATCCTTGGTCAGCAATCTGCAGGAGTAGGCGGGGAGATTCAGTTAACGGACGCATTGTCCAAGCTGGGAGAAAAGAGTCCAATTCTGGCCTACGAGTTTGATGGAAATCGCCATGATGTTGGAGAAAAGTTGGGGTTCATTGAAACAACCATTCATTATGCCCTGCAGCATGTTGAGATTAAAGATGAAGTGCTGGCTTATATGAGACAGGTTATTGAAAAGATTGATCAACAAAAAAAAGTATCACCGTAATAAGCCCCTCTTCCTCAATATAAAAAAGAGACTGCCAGATGATGTGTTATATCACGGCAGCCTCTTTTTGTGTTGCTCTATTTCTCCGATTTCAACTGAGCGATTTGCTCTTTCTCCTTTGGATCAGCTTTAATCAGCTTGTCGTACAAAGCTTTGTCATCCTGTCCCTGCTTTTGCAGAGCGACGATATAATAGCGAGCCATCTCACGATTCGTAGCATCGCTCAAATCATCCTTCAAGCCGTTTTTGAGGATGTTGGCAGCCTCTGCAGGCTTACCTGACATGAACTCAATTTTGCCAGTACTGAGCGCAATGCTTGGGGTTACTTCAAAAGTACGTGTCAATTGAATTTCAGGCGGAACCGTCTTAATATGAGCTACCCCATCCAGAACCTGCTGGTAAGCAGCAAGACCTGCTTGGAAATATTTTTGCTCCTTGGCCGTGTCCTTTTGCTCACGTGCCTGATCACCAAGAGAATAAGCTTGAGTGATCAACATATTGTACCAGTCATTGTCCCATTTAAAGTTGGGAATGTTATTTTCCAAAATGCTGAAGGCCTGCTCATTCTCACCCTTTAATTGTAAAAGGTTAATTTTGGAGTTATACATGATTTTATTATACGGCTCTGCCTTCAGGCCCGTATTTAGCACCTCTATTGCAGCATTATAAAATTCCTCTTTTTTCGTTTGCTGATAAACATTCTTGTACAGTGCAGCCAGTCTTATAACCGAATCCGGATGTGTAGGACGAAGTTCAAGATCTTTATTAATAGCACTTTGAATTTCCTCAAATGATGTACTGGCCGACATGATCTGTTTGGCATATGTGGCAGCATTAGCCGATTGCACGAAGCGAAGACCTACAAATAGCAGCACAATGCTCAGGATACCAATGACTGCACTGTACGTGATCCGGAAACCGGAAGCGCTCATGGATAGGCGTTTAAGCGGCTTGCTGTCCATAGCAGCGGCCATACCACCAAGACTCATAAATACCAGTATGCCCATGAACACGTAACTGAGATTAAAGTCCAACAAGCTATGAAGTAAGATCGAGAGTGTCAAAATAAGATACAGAAAGTGAGAATCCCGATCTTCATCATTTTGTCTAATATAGCCACGAATATATTTGTAGAAAATATATAAGATGAATGACATGAAAATCACGAAACCGAAAATGCCGACCTCAACCAGGTACTGCATGAAAAAGTTATGGGCCTGACGGCTAGTATAAGGATAATCTTGATACTTTTCATACAAAGTAGCCCAACCGCCACCACCGGTTCCAATTACAGGGTAATCTTTAATCAATTTGGCAGCATCCTGATAGAATACAAGTCGCTCCAGTACACTGTGCTGCCGGAAATTGATGTTTTCTAACCGAACCTGGACGTTCTCTGGCAGTACGCTACGCAGGCCAGTTCCAATAAACAGAAAAGCCAGCAAGCCAATCACCACAACCGATCCGACAGGCAGCCACAGGTTAGATAACTTCCGGGAAGTCCACCCTTTGAGGGGACTCTCCAGCTTTGGCGCCAGATAACGTTCAACAAGCCATAGTACGACAGCTACAGCAAGGGAGACACCAATAAGCAATCCCCAGGCCTTGGCCGCCTCTCCGCCGTTATAGGCTTTATCGAGTTGTAATCCCATATTCGTAATCGGAGTCAAGATTGATATAGATGCTGCACCAGCGATGGCACAATGCAAAATCCATATAATTTGGCGTGCCGGTCTAAAGAAAAGCAAAAGCAGCACGAATACGACTGGCAGCATAACCAGACCGCCCCGTGACAAGGTCAGGAATAGCGAGATTAGAATTGGCACCAACATGAAGCCATGAGTAGCTTTGCCATACCATGATTTTGATTTTATCAGACAAAAAACGGCTGCGAATAGGAAAGCCATTAGAAAGGCTGCATATGTATTCGCATATTGAAACACTGATGTCAGCCGGAACCCATTTGAATCTGTCATGACTGCATTGGTATAAAGGTCATGATACACATACTGGCTGAGCCAGCCTACCAGCTTGCCGGCAAGTACCCACTGTCCGAACCAGTTGATAAAGCCAAAGCCTACAATGACATAAGCAACGGTCATAATCAGATTGTGAATAATCTTATTGCCTAACCGATCCTGGAGTAGATAGATTGAGATGATAAACAGAGCGGCATATATGCACTGCACTACTACCATATTCATTGCGAGATAATGAGAAGCTGCTGAAGTTAGCGAAAGCACATACGTCAGGGGAAGCAGTAGTACCAATACAGCCAGCCAATCCCTTTGCTCTTCCAGCTTGAATTTCTTATAATAAGATACGATTGCCAGGATCAAAAGAATCGAGGCGATGATGACAGCCCAATAGAGTGGCTTCTCAAAATCAAGCATTTGCCCATTAAAAAGTGCAGCCTGGAAGGGGGCCCAAGCTAAAAACAAAATGATGCCAACAATTAACACCCAAAACATAGCAGGCCTTTTATCGTCACGGGTCGACGTTTTGGCCTGTTTCCCGTATACTGGATTCGACAAGGTTAACAATCTCCTTTTCTTGTAGATACGTCAATATTTTAGCATAATGACGCAACGGAACCAACTAGCAGTATACCAAGGGGATATTCGGTTGTTTAGATAAAAACTTAATTATAGGAAGAAGAGATATTAAGGATGTATTTAAGAACAACATTAAAAAGTATTTTCAACCATAAATATCTTATTAAAAATTTTATGGTCAAGGATTTAAAAAATCGCTATTCAGGTTCCATGATGGGTTTCTTGTGGTCAATCATCCACCCGTTGACAACTCTTGCAGTCTACTCACTAGTTTTCTCATGGATGTTAAAAATGAGGGTGGGTATGGAACTGGGAACCAATAATTTTACACTGTGGATGTTCGCAGGACTGCTCCCATGGATTTTCTTTTCAGAAACCCTTAACCGTGCTACATCAGTTGTAATTGATAATAGTAACTTAATTAAAAAAACAGTTTTCCCTTCTGAAATTTTGCCGATTTCTTTGTTGCTTTCTAACGCGGTAAATTTTCTAATAGGATTTCTAATATTAATTGGCGGAATGTTTTTTTTAGGTCAACATGTCTCTGGCCTTTCGTTACTTTATGTATTGGTATATATATTCCCTTTGGTTTTGTTCACTCTAGGATTTTGCTGGTTGTGTGCCAGTTTAAATGTTTTCTTTAGAGATTTGGGACAGATCGTAAGTGTAGTTTTGAATATTGTTTTTTATGCCAGCGCAATTATATATCCTTTACATGTTGTACCACAAAAATTCCAAGGTTGGTTTTTCTGGAACCCGTTAATACATGTGGTACAAGGAATAAGAGATGCCTTGTTTAAATTACAGTTCATTGAGGACAGGGAACTTATTTATCTTTATACTTTTTCCATTATAGTGTTTTGTTTGGGGCAATATATATTCCAAAAATCGAAAAAAGGATTTGTTGATGTACTATGATGAAAAACGACTTGGCAATAGAAATTGAAAACATAACGAAGACCTATAAAGTGTATAACAAACCTTATCATAGATTACTGGAGACCTTCAATTTAGGGGAAAAAAATACTGAAATAAACGCTTTGAAAGGAATCTCTTTTAAAGTAGAAAAAGGGAAAACATGCGGTATAGTTGGTCCTAATGGTTCTGGAAAAAGTACACTTCTTCAAGTCCTCACAGGAATTCTGCAACCTACATCTGGATATTTTAACGTGAAAGGTAGGATATCTGCGCTGTTAGAACTTGGTGCGGGTTTTAATCCGGATTATACTGGGAGGGAAAATATATTTTTATACGCTTCCATACTAGGAGTAGAGAAGAAGGAAATTGAAACGAAGATAGATGAAATAATTGATTTTGCTCAAATTGGCGATTTTATTGATAGATCTGTTAAAACATACAGCAGTGGTATGTATGTGAGGTTGGCATTTGCGGTTGCCATCAATGTGGACCCTGATATTCTCATTGTTGATGAGGCGCTCGCAGTAGGAGATGAGAGTTTTCAAAGAAAATGCTTTAGAAAGTTCGAGGAACTAAAAGAAAAGGGCGTCACTATATTGTTCGTAACTCACAGTTTGGGGCTAGTTAAGCAATTTTGTGATGAAGCCGTTCTAGTTTATAAAGGGGAACTTATCGAGCAAGGACACCCGAATCACGTCATAAATGTATATACTAAGCTTATTGCTGAAATGGAAAATGGAGTGAAAGTCACTAAGCCAACAGAAAAAAGTAAAGATATCCCGATTTTGGGCGAATCAAAATTGTTGGATAGCGAACAAGCTCCTTCTGAGTATAGATACGGCAATGGGGAAGGGAAGATTATATCCTTTAGGTTAGATGGCGAAGACGGGAATAAATCGAGGATATACAGGCATGGGGAAAAAATAACAATTTCCCTTAAACTCCAGTATTACAAGGATACTTATTCTTCACTTGCTGCCTATACGATTAAAACTGTTTCAGGGGTCGAAATAACCGGAACGAATACCAGTTTTGAGGGCTTGGATTTAAAAAATTATAAGAAAAATGATATTTTAAATGTCGTCTTTACACAAAACACAATATTAAATGCAGGCGATTATGTAGTTTCTTTGGGGTTTATTGAATTAGTCGATGATAACATCGTAGTCATGGATAGAAGATATGATGTTTTAACTTTTAAAGTGGCAGAAACCAAAAAAGCAGCCGGCCTTGTAGATCCTAAAGTTGAAATAAATATTAGTAAAGTAATGGATAACTTAACTTTAGAGAGCTCGGAGTGATCTTATGAATGATTTATTCAAACAAATCTATCCTGTACATGATGGGATTTACTTATGTTCTGAAAGCGGCCACTATTATTCTGATTTGGATAATAAGAGGATGAGTAAACTAGTTGCTGAATGTGTCTCTGAAGGATGGAGGAAGACTGTTAAAGAGAATTTTTATGGTAATCCATTTCTGTTTAACATCATTACAGATGAATCCAGAGCAGACTGGCAGTATTTATTACCATTAACTGAAGATTCAGTTGCACTGGATATTGGGGCTGGTTGGGGGACCATTTCCATCCCGCTCGCACGTAATATTAAGCATATTGTTGCATTGGATGGGACCTTAGATCGGCTACAGTTTCTTTCCACCAGAGCAAAACAAGAGAATATAGAAAATATTACGGTTATTCACGCAGACATATTTAAGCACCCTTTTAAAGAGGAGAGTTTTGATTTAGTTTCCTTTAATGGAGTTTTAGAGTGGGTAGGACTTAATGATTTGGGCCAGAACCCTCAAGAAAGACAGAAAGAGGCTTTAAGAATAGCCTACAGTTTACTCAAACCTGGAGGTTATCTATACATTGGGATTGAAAACGCTCTGGGGCTAAAATATTTGCTTGGCGAACCTGACGATCATACAGGCATTAAATACATTAGTTATTTGGGCAGAGAAGAAGCCGACGAAATGAATTTAAAGTGGAATAAAAATGAATATAGTACCTATACGTATACAAAGCAGGGTTATCAGGAATTGTTGGAGCTCTCGGGTTTCAGTAATGTTGACTTTTTCTATCCGCACCCTGATTACAAACGAATTGAATTTTTGTACAGCCTGTCTGAAAACAATGTATCAAGCTATTTAGTCGAATTTTTACGTTACACAAAATCTAACTCATCAATTAGTGAACGGGTAAATGACTTGGAGAGGTTTTTAATCGAATATGAACAGTTAAGTCCGTTTCCTGCTTCTTATAGTATCTTTGCGCGTAAGGAGGAGAACTAATGATACCTCAGATCAAAAATTATGTAGAAACAAATTGGAATCAATTCTTTGAGGTTAAACCCTCAAATCTCCAATTTCTTTTATTATCTAATCCTCAAGGGAAAAAGATTACGCATGGAAAATGCACGGTACTTATTTTTAAAGACCACGAAGCCAAGCCTACAGTAGTCGCCAAATTTTTAAGGGATCGTAAGGGACGCCAGGAGAAGATCGTCAGAGAATATAAAATTCTTGATAAAATTAGTGGTTGGGGTCGAGCTCCTCAACCTTTTGATTTGTTAAGAATAAACAATCGGTATGTTTCATTTGAAGAATTTAAGCCAGGTATTTCCCTAAAGTCGAGATTGCAACGATTGGTCAACAAACTTTCTTTAAATAAATTAGAAGATGTTATTGATCAGGTTCGTTCAGACTTTCGTAATACCGGAGTCTTATTGAACGACTTTGGAAGCATAGAGTTGCCGATTCTAGAAGTGGATGAGAACAGTAACTATGCACACAGAGCACTAGAAAACTATAATGCATTAACTTCTTTATTAAGTTTGTCCGATAACAATTTTAAAATGTTAAATGAGATGCTTGAGGATTACAAGGAAATCAATCTGCCGACAAAAATGGTGCATTTTGATTTAACCCCATCAAATATAATAGTAGATAAAGGGGAACTCAACCTTATTGATTTTGAATTCAGTACCCCTTCTAAAAGCTATTTTCTAGATCCATTTAGATTTAGTTTTTATTATTTTTATTTACTTTATGAATTAAATTTGTTCCGTGGTCTTTCATGTGAAGCCAGCTTTTATCATTTTTTTGTGGAAAATGAAATCACACAGAGTATTGTCCATGAGTTCTTTGAGGCTACCATCGAAGGGTATAGGGAAGAATCATTTTTTAATCATATGTCTTTATTTTTGTTGAGTAATTTACAACTCCAAATAGATGAAACTGATTTTATTAATGATGAATTTGTTGAGCAAACCAATAATCTGTTGACTATCTCGCTGGATGTGATCCAGAATAATGAAGTTAATTTGGCTGTTTATGAGAGTAAAGTAGTTGAAATGACTGATGAAGAGGTTAGAATTGAGTACGGAAAATGCCAAAATGTAATTGCAAATTACGAAGCCACAATTCAGGAAAAAGATCTACAACTGGCACAAAATCTCGAATATATAGAGCATTGTCATAAGGTGGTAGCCGAGAAAGACAAGGAATTATTGAAAAACACTGAATATATTGAGCATTGCCATGCTACAATTACTGAAAAAGATGAGCAATTAGAGGAGAATAATCGATATATCTCCTTGTGCCATGATTCAATAAAAGAAAAAGATGAGCATTTAGCGGTTTTGGAAAGCAATAATATTGAATTGCAAGAGAATATACTGCAAAAAGAACAATTACTTGTGGACTTGAAAGCGCAGTTGTTGCAGCATGAACAGCTTATTGAGAGCTTACAAGAAAAACTGAATCAGAATCCAATTGTTAGAGCTTTTCAAGAATTCAGAAAAAGGTGAGAATTAAAAATGGAAGTGCGATCCTGTGATATTATCATTCCCGTGTATAATGCACCAGAAGAACTAGAAGAATGTGTACAGTCATTATTCCGTTATACTAATTTAAAAGAAAATAGAGTTGTAATTATTAATGACTATAGTCCAGATCCTAAGGTGAATGAATATCTTGATACCTTAGATAAACAGGAAGGTTTAATTATCCTGCAAAATGAAGAAAATCTAGGTTTTGTAGGTACAGTTAACAGAGGTATGTCCTTCTCACAGGAGGATGTAGTTCTGTTGAATAGTGACACGGTCGTTACCGCTGGATGGTTGGAAAAGATAAAAGAGGTGGCATATTCAGATAAATCTATTGCAACAGTTACACCGCTAACAAACAATGGAAGTATTTGCTCTGTTCCAAAATTTTTAGAGGATAACTCAATTCCCGAGGGTTATACAGTTGAAAGTTTCGCACATTTTATTGAGAATATCTCTCTAAAAGAATACCCTGAAATACCTACAGCGGTTGGTTTTTGTATGTATATCAAAAGAGTGATCATCGATGAAGTCGGATTGTTTGATCAGGAAACTTTCGGTAAAGGATACGCAGAAGAAAATGATTTTTGTTGCAGAGTAATTGAGCATGGTTATAAAAATGTGCTTGATGATCACACATTTATATACCATAAAGGCTCTATGTCTTTTAAAGGTGATAAACTGGCCTTATTAAACAAAAATTTAAAAACTTTAAATGCCAGATATCCTTATTACGAGAAAAATGTTCATGATTTTATTGTTAAAAATCCATTGAAACGTATACATGGGAATATAAATATCAGATTACCACATTATGTTGATTCTTACAAAACTCGCGGCAATATACTTTATGTTCTTCACAATTTCTTTGACGAAAGTTATACTCAGCCAATTGGTGGAACAGAGTATCATGTTAAGGATATTGTATCGGAGTTACAAGATTATTACGCTTTTGTATTAGTGACGAATGGAAATGAGTTGGTGTTAAAGCAGTATCTTAAGGGGGATTTTATTGCAAAATATCATTTTCCTTTACATGATTCTATCTCTATACAACATTTTCATCATCAAGAATATAGTGAAATTGTAGAAAGAATTTTGGGGACGTTTGAGATTAGCCTTGTGCATATACATCATTTGATCAGGCATTCTTTTGATATCCCTCATATTGCTCATAAATTTAATATACCAGTAATTTTTACTTTGCATGATTACTATCTATTCAGTCCAAAGGTGAATTTGTTAGATGAGAATAATAAGTATATTTTAGATAGTGGAAATGAAGAAGAAAAATTCAATTCCTCCTTGAGAGCTGCTTTTGGATTTCATACTCCATTTATAAAGAAATGGAGAGAAAAAGTTGAAGAGATGATTAGTAAAGTCGACCAATTTATTACACCTTGTGATTTTTCGAAAGATTTATTTATAAAGCACTTTCCCTCATTAGAAAGCAAGATTTCTGCTATCGAACATGGAGTTACTATTGAGAATAATTTAACAGGCTCTGAAATTTCATATGTGAAATCAGAGGAACAAGAAATTAAAGAATGGAATATTGGGTTTTTAGGAGGGCTTGCACCCAATAAAGGTAGTGATTTGATTTATAAATTAATCACGAAATATTCTAGAAATAATATTAAGTGGCATTTGATTGGTGGTTTGGGAGACCAAAAATTGAATCTATTGCATCAAAATAATCTTCAAAAGCATGGAGAGTACAAAAGAGAAGAACTGAGCCAGATCATAAAACGTTTGGATCTGGATTTGGTTTGTTTGTTATCTCCATGGCCTGAGACATTTTCTTATACGTTAACTGAAGCTTGGCTGCATGATATACCTGTCCTGGTTACTCCTATGGGAGCCCTTAAGGAAAGAGTTAATAAGATCGAAGGTGGCTGGGTATCCCAATCTCTTGAATTAAGCGATGTTATGAAGAAACTGGATGAAATTATTGATGATGGGCAAGAAGAACTATCTAAAGTCAAAAATAATATAAAAAAATATAAGTTTAAAACAAAACAACAGATGGTTGCCCAGTACAATCAATTATATCAAGCTTCAGTGACTGACATAATTGGTGCTCTAGCTTTTGATAATGCCTCAGTATTAAAAGCGATAAAATACTACTTACCTGATATTAGTTCCGTGTCCCAGGATGACTATAATAATCGATTAGATGAGTTAGAAGAAGAAATAAAAAATATAAAGCAAACTATAGGTTGGAAAGTACTTGTAAGACTAAGGGCAAGAAATTCAATTGTTTTGAAAATAGGTAAAAAAGCTATTTTTACTATTCTAAAATATAAAAGGCTCAAAGGTGAAAAATAAAAAGATGGCACTGTATAAAGGCGATATATTAACGTTAGAGAAAATTTACGATAAAAAAAATAATTCTTTTGATATTGCTCGTTTTATTTTGGCAATAGCAGTTATATTTTCGCATTCGTTTGTATTGCTTTTGGGTCAAGGCCATGGAGAGGATCCTCTTGTAAAATTAACTAATAATCAAATTTCATTTGGTAGTTTTGCTGTGAATTGCTTTTTTGTAATAAGTGGTTTTTTAATTACGCAAAGCTTGTTGACAGGGAGTTCGTACACACAATATTTTAAAAATAGAATTCTAAGAATTATTCCTGCGTTTTTCTTTTCTTTATTTCTGGTAGCCTTTGTAGCAGGACCTTTAACGACCAATTTGGGGCTTAAAGAGTATTTAGCCATGGACGAAAATAGTCCATATCATTTCATGGTTAAAAACCTATCTTTTAATTTTTTTGGATATGCTTGGTCTATTGAGGATGTGTTTTCAAGTGTTCCGTTTCCAGGTTCAGCAAATGGTTCAATGTGGACACTTAAACATGAGCTTGCACTGTATTTAATTCTGCCTTTGTGTAGTCTTTTTCTTATTCTAAGCCTTAAACGTATTATGTTAGTCTTAACTTTCTTTATAAGCGGACTGAGTGTACTAAGTATTCTTTTTAAATATCAATTACTTAATCTAGTTGGAGATTATTACTGGGTTTTAAGTGTTAATGAATATAGTAACTTTATTAAATTAGCACCTTATTTTTTATTTGGATCTCTTTTCTATCTTTATAAAGATAAATTAATTATTCACAAACGTTTGATTTTACTATGTTTTATAGTAATCTTAGTAGCTTTAAAGGCAGGACTTTTAAACGTTTTTCTGATCTTTACATTACCATATATTATTTTAACGATATGTGTTAAGTATAAAACCTCTCAATTTAGAAAATATGGTGATTTCTCGTATGGTCTATATATATATGCTTTTCCAATTCAACAATTATTGGTCTATTATTTTTTCGATAAGTTAAATGTCGCGACCTTTTTTATCTTAAGTACTATATTCACTTTATTAATCTCGTTTTTTTCTTGGCACTTTATCGAAAAAAAAGCTTTAAGCTTTAAGTGGAGGAATTATGGGAATGAAACCTAACAAATTGTTCAAGATTACAAAGTCAGTAGGGGGATAAATGTGATTTATTCAAACTTCAAGTGCTGCTTTTATTAGGCTGCTTATTTGCTTTAGTCTATTTTATTCTAAAAATCAAAGCATATAAGCTTGAGTTGAAATATACCATATTATGGATGTTTGTTATTGTCTTGTGTTTTTTCTTGGCTGCTTTTCTCTCTCTACTAAATTTTGTATCGTATATTATTGGTATAGAGACACCTGTTAATACTCTTTTTCTATGCGCCTTAATAGCATGCTTTTTAGTGATGTATAGATTAACATCGACTATTTCTACATTGTCTAATAAAGTAAAGCAACTTAGCCAAGAAGTTGGATTGATGAAAGCTGAACTAGAATTATTGAAAAAGGGTAGACGTTTGGAGTGATATAATGGAATTAGTATTTGTACAGTCAACATTTAGACAATTTATTAAATATGCTTTAGTTGCTCCTTGATTATTTCATATTATATAAACAAAAAGTGGACTTTCTCCAATAGGGACGTTAAGTCAATGGCTTTTTTGAAATACTTTATGGTTTCTTGCTCTGGACTGTTGTTAAATTTATTAATTTTACATGTGTTAGTGAATATATTTTCCGTCTGGTACACATGGGTTCAGATGGTTATAATTGTTGTAGTACCACTAAGTAACTTATTTTTAAACAAATTCTGGACCTTCTAATTATAAATGGAGATGATTATAGAAATGAAAGGTATAATTCTTGCAGGAGGTACAGGCTCACGTCTCTACCCCTTAACTAAAGTAACAAATAAGCATTTATTACCCGTTGGTAAGTACCCAATGATTTTCCATTCTGTATCCAAGCTCAAGCAAGCTGACATATACGATATCCTTATCGTTACAGGTAAAGAGCATATGGGAGATGTCGTTAACCTTCTTGGTAGCGGTCGGGAAATGGGCGTAACATTCACTTATAAAGTTCAGGACGAAGCAGGTGGGATCGCACAAGCCCTTGATCTGGCTGAACAATTTGTAGGTGATGATCAAATGGTCGTTATTTTGGGCGATAATGTATTTGAAGATGACATTGCACCATTTGTGGACAATTTCCGTAATCAAATCACGGGGGCGAAGATCCTTCTTCAACAGGTACAAGATCCACACCGTTTTGGAGTGGCTGAGCTTCAAGGGGAGCGGATTGTATCAATTGAAGAAAAACCTAAAGATCCTAAAAGTAATTATGCTGTAACAGGTATCTATATGTTCGATCATAGTGTGTTTGAAATTGTAAAAACACTTGAACCTTCAGCTCGTGGAGAACTTGAGATCACTGACGTTAACAATGCATATATTGCTAATGGAACATTGACATACGATGTTCTTCAAGGCTGGTGGACTGATGCTGGAACCCATCCATCTCTTGCACGTGCAAATGAACTAGCTAAAGACATCATCTTTGGCGAGGAATTTGGGAAATTAAAGCTATAATAATTATAATTGAAGGGAGGATACATATTCATGAAAGTAATCCCTTTGAAACTAGAAGGTGCAAAAATCAATGAACCCGTGGTTCATGGTGATCACCGTGGTTATTTTATGGAAAGTTACAATGAACAGATCATGAAACAAAACGGAATGAATCATGTTTTTATTCAGGATAATCAGTCCTTATCTGTAGAAACTGGCGTGATTCGTGGTTTGCATTATCAGCTTAATCCTAAAGCACAGACCAAACTCATTCGTGTGATTTCTGGAGCCATATACGATGTTATTTTGGATATTCGTAAAAGTTCTCCAACATTCGGTCAATGGGTTGGAGTGATTTTGAGCGAGCATAATAGACGTCAGTTACTGGTGCCTAAAGGCTTTGCTCATGGATTCTGTACGCTTGTTCCCAATACCCAGGTGCTGTATAAGGTAGACGAATATTATTCACCTGAAAATGATCGTGGTATCCTGTGGAATGATCCTGCACTGGGAATTGACTGGCCGACTTCTCATGCTATTCTTTCAGAGAAGGATCAGAAGCATCCAGTACTAGCCGATGCAGACATTAATTTTGATTAAAGTATTTAGCCGCAATTATATAATCATTTGAACTAATAATAAACTCATCTTTGTTCGTTGTTAGTTTAAAAGCATATATTGTATGTATTAAAGCACGTTTTAGGAGGTCTTTATGAAACTTCTTGTCACCGGCGGGGCCGGATTTATTGGCAGTAACTTTGTGTTGTATATGTTAAAACAGCATCCAGAATACGAAATTGTGAATATCGATGCGCTTACCTATGCAGGTAATCTGGAAAATTTGAAATCCATCGAGAATCACCCTAAACATACCTTTGTCAAAGCTGATATTACCGACGCACAAGCGATTGATCAACTGATGCAGCAGGGAATCGATGTTGTAGTGAATTTTGCGGCAGAGTCGCATGTGGATCGGAGTATCCTGGAGCCGGAAGTGTTTGTGAAAACGAACGTCCTCGGTACACAGGTGCTGTTGGACGCAGCTAAGAAGTATAATGTGACGAAGTTTGTACAGGTATCCACAGACGAAGTATACGGCTCGCTGGGTGAAACAGGCTTGTTCACGGAAGAAACACCACTTCAACCTAACAGTCCTTACTCAGCTTCGAAGGCAGGCGGAGACCTGCTAGTTCGTGCCTATCACGAAACGTTTGGTTTGCCTGTGAACATCACACGCTGTTCCAACAACTATGGCCCGTACCAGTTCCCGGAAAAGCTAATTCCGCTTATGATCTCACGTGCGTTGAGCGACCAACAGCTTCCTGTGTACGGAGATGGCTTGAACATCCGTGATTGGTTATATGTAGAGGATCATTGCAGTGCAATTGATCTGGTCATTCATCAGGGTAAGCTTGGTGAGGTATACAATATCGGGGGAAATAACGAGCGGACCAATGTACACATTGTCAAAACGGTATTGGAGGAGCTGGGCAAGCCAGAATCTCTAATTTCGTATGTGCAGGATCGTCCGGGTCATGACCGTCGATATGGTATTGACCCAACCAAAACAATGAACGAGCTGGGCTGGAAGCCAAAACACTCTTTTGAAACGGGTATTAAAGAAACGATTCGTTGGTACTTGGACAACAAAGAATGGTGGACTCGCATCCAATCCGGCGAATATCAACAATATTATGCTAAGCAGTATGGTTCCCGCTTGGGGGATGCGTAAGATGAAGGTACTGGTTACTGGAGCATCCGGTCAACTCGGTAAAGACGTAGTAAAGGTTTTTCAGGAGCAAGGACATGATGTCCTTGGATACGATCGGGAACAGCTGGATATAACGAATTTGGAGCAAGCTGTGAAGATCGTAGGACAGTATCAACCGGATGCTGTCATCCATTGTGCAGCGTATACGGCGGTGGACGCAGCCGAGTCCGATATTGATGGGGCTTATCAAGTCAATGCGGCGGGAACACGCAATATTGCACTGGCAGTGGAAAAGGCAGGAGCCAAGCTGGTGTATATCAGCACGGATTACGTGTTCGATGGAACAGCGGAGCAGCCATATCATGAGTACGATAATACAAATCCGCAGAGCATCTATGGAAAGTCCAAACGTGCGGGAGAGATAATGACCCAGACACTTTCCTCCAGATACTTTATTGTTCGTACGTCTTGGGTGTATGGACTGCACGGGAATAATTTTGTTAAAACGATGTTGAAGCTTGGGCAGGAGAAGCCACAGCTTCAGGTTGTGAACGATCAGAAAGGCTCACCAACTTATACGGTGGATTTGGCCCGTTTTGTGGCGGAGTTAGTACAAACCGAGAAGTATGGTGTATATCATGCTTCCAACAGCGGCTCCTGCACCTGGTATGAATTTACGCAAGCTATCTTGCAGGATGCGACTGAAATATTAGGTGCCAAGATCACAGCAAAACTGGAACCATGCAGTACGGAGCAATTCCCTAGACCAGCAGCTCGCCCACGTAATTCCGTGATGGAACATATTGCGATCCGGACAAATGGGTTAAATGACTTGCGTGCTTGGCGTGAGGGACTGCGAGATTTTTTAAAAGAATATCTAGCAAGTTCGAGCAAGTAAAGGTACACTATACCTACAGCGATCTCCCATCATGTTATGATTGGGAGATTTTGTTATGTAGAGACATATGTCGATCAAGTTCAATGAGTATATAATGGTAAGAGCTATAGCTATAAGGAGGGTATCATTCTGAACAGGCCCAGCGTACAAATTTTATTATCTACATATAATGGAGCAGTTTATCTAGAGGATCAAATTGAAAGCTTGTTAAATCAAAAAGATGTAGATATTCAGATTCTAATTCGTGATGATGGCTCTACGGATAGTACAGTTGTAAAGTTGAATGCCCTGAAGCAGCAATACCCCCACCAAATCATTTTATATCCTGAAAGCAACAAAGGGGTTATTGAAAGCTTTTTTAACCTGATTCAAAGATCGTCTGAGACATTCGATTATTATGCATTCTGTGATCAGGACGATGTGTGGATGCCGAACAAGCTTGCCCAGGCTGTAGCTCATCTCAGGGAAAAGGATGGAAGCCGACCGTTGATGTACTGTTCTGCTACACAAATGGTCTCTCAAACATTGAAACCACTCAAGGTATGGCCAGCAGATATTCCTAAACCTTTGTCTTTTTATAATGCTTTAATTGAGAATGTATGTGTAGGTTGTACCATGGTGATCAACAAAGAAGCACTCCAATTAGTGAAGAAGAGAATTCCAGCTTCTTTGAAAAACATTATAATGCATGACTGGTGGATTTACTTATGTGTATCCTCTTTGGGGGAGGTTGTTTTCGACCCTAAACCCTCCATTTTATATCGGCAGCATCAAAACAATGTGCTTGGAGGTTCTACGGATAGTTGGGCAAGCAAGTGGAGGAAAAGGCTAAACAGATTTGTAAAAGGGAAAAATCGCTATATTCTAAGCAAACAAGCCCGGCAGTTCATTCAATTGTATGGACAAGACCTGTCTCCTCAAATGTATAAAGATATTGATCAGTTCCTGAACAGCTACCAAAAGGGCGTATTTTCTCGTATGAAATATATTTGGCAGTCTCCATTTTATAGACAGTCACGAATGGACAACTGGATTTATAAGCTAGTTTTCGTACTGGGTAAATTATAGAAACATGAAAAATCGCCTGCATTTTTTCCATCTAGAAGCGTCAAATGATAAAAGATAAAGATTAGATAGATTTGGTTGATTATAAAAGCCTCAAGACTATTTTACCAAAACATCATCGAATACATGTTCCTTTATGGAAAAATATAGTATAATTGAAGAGTGCAACCGATATAGGCTGACAAGGGCGGTCGGCTAACTCTCCCGAGGAGGGGGGTGAAGCCTGTGACAGTGTTTGAGGCGCTCAGTTTAATGCTGACGTTCGGGGCGTTGATCGTCACACTGTTAGAGTTTAACAAACGAAAATAGACCGCCCCCGCAAGGAAGGGTCTATTTTCGGTCTGATGTTCCAAAACCGTCCGCTCTTGGGAGCGTCGGTTGCGCAGGGGCTGGCTGGCACCAGCCCTTTTTCCATGTATATCTTATCACGATGATTTTTATACCTCAACTATGTAAGGTTACAAGTTATGTGCTTTTTTGTGCCCTGTGATCTGTGGGGTATGCTATAATAAAGGATAGTAGAATAGATTACTGAATCTGTCAGGAGCGTTTTAAAATATGGACGTAAGCATACTGGTCGTCAACTATAATACATGCCGTTTGACGCTGGATTGTTTGCAGTCGGTGTATGCGTCAGAGACGCAGTATCGATATGAAGTGATTGTTATCGACAATCACTCCAATGATGGGTCTGTGGAAGCCATTCGTGCTGCATATCCGGAGATTACCTTGATTGCCAATGAGGATAACACAGGTTTTGCCAAGGCAAACAATCAGGGGATCGAGGTAGCGGACGGGCGTTACGTATTGTTGCTGAATTCCGATACGTTGGTGCAGCCGCATACGCTGGATACGATGATTCGGTTCATGGATACACATCCGAAAATGGGAGCATCGGGCTGCAAGGTTATTTTGCCGGATGGTTCGCTGGATAAGGCCTGTAAGCGCGGTTTTCCAACGCCGTCTGCCTCCTTTTATTATGCCTTCGGCTGGTCGAAGCGTTACCCGGATAACCCGAAGTACAATCAATACCAGCTCGGGCATTTAAGCCCGGATGATGAGTATCCTGTCGATGTGCTGGTCGGCGCTTTTATGCTGGTGCGTCGGGAGACGATTGAGCAGGTCGGCGGCTTGGACGAAACCTTTTTCATGTATGGCGAGGACATTGACTGGTGTTACCGGATTAAGCAGGCGGGGTGGGGCATTTACTACTACCCGCGCACATATATTATTCATATCAAAGGAGGCAGCGCTCGTCGTCGTCCTTTGAAAATTATTTACGAGTTTCATAGAGCGATGTGGGTCTTCCACCGCAAGCATTATAAACAGCAGTATAGCTGGATCACGAACATGGCTGTATACGCGGGAATTACGGTGAAATTTGGAATGGCCTTTTTAAAAAACAAACTCACTGCACCGGCCAAGCCGGACGACGGCGAACAATCTCGTACCGAGGTGAAAGCATGATACGCAGAAATCAACGTTTTTTAACCCAATTGTATATTGTGGCGGATTTTGCGGTCATTCAGTTATCCTTTCTGATCGCCTGGTTCTTCAAATTCGAAAGTGAATGGATTACTTATCAAGAACCGCTTCCTATTCAAGTATATGGAGGCTGGAGCTTAATCTACGGTCTGATTGCCGTGGTGCTGGGGATGTTATTCTCTCTCTATTCACCCAAACGTAAAAAACGTTTTGCAGACGACGTATTTCGCGTCACTCAAGTTCATATTGTTGGCCTGTTCGTGCTGTTGAGTGTCATGTTTTTCGTAAAGCAAATCGACATTTCACGGTCCTATCTGGCGATCTATATGTTTGGGAACGTACTGCTTATTTTATTTTATCGATATTTTTTGAAACAAGTACTTAAAGTTCTTCGCCAAAAAGGCTACAACAAGCAGTTCATGCTCATTCTCGGGGCAGGTTCGCTGGGCCAACGATTTTATCATAATCTTGGACAGTATCCTGATTTGGGATATGAAGTGGTGGGTTTTCTGGATGATAAGCGCCACTGGGATGAAGAGGAGGAAGAGCATTTCCGCCCAATCCTTGGAGGATTGGATCAGTTAGAAGCTACGCTGTCGAGCATGATGATAGACGAGGTCATTTTGGCTCTTCCGCTAGATGCGCATGATAAGTATCCCAAGATTATCAACATGTGTGAAAAGGCAGGGGTACGCACGCTCATTATTCCTGACTTTTTTGATTATCTGCCAGCTCGACCGTATTTTGATAACTTTGCAGGTATGCCAATGATCAATGTACGGGATATTCCGCTGGATGTGGCGGGGAATCGATTGTTTAAGCGTTCGTTCGATATTCTGTTCTCTTTGTTCGCTATTATTCTAACTTCTCCGGTTATGCTGGCAGTGGCGATTGGCGTGATGACGACATCGAGAGGCCGGGTTATTTTCAAACAGGAGCGGGTGGGTCTGAATCGGCGTACCTTCATGATGTACAAATTCCGCTCGATGAAGGTATTGCCGCCCGGAACTGAGGATACAGGATGGACGACGGCCAATGACCCTCGGCGTACTCGCTTTGGTACCTTTATTCGTAAAACGAGTCTTGACGAGCTGCCTCAGTTCTTTAATGTGCTGCTAGGAGATATGAGCGTCGTCGGCCCCCGCCCGGAACGTCCGTATTACGTGGATCAGTTCCGTGAGGAAATTCCAAAGTATATGGTGAAGCACCATGTTCGTCCTGGTATTACAGGCTGGGCACAGAGCAACGGGTTGCGGGGTGACACGTCCATTGAGGAACGGATTAAGCATGATATTTTCTATATTGAGAATTGGTCGCTCTTATTCGATATTAAAATTATTTTCCGCACCATCCGCAACGGTTTCAAAAATGCGTATTAATTCAGAATTAACCCTTCGGTTCAGCCGGAGGGTGTTTTTGTGTCTGGAAGTTGTTTTTTTTTTTTTTGAGTGTGCGCATGCAGGGTGTTGACCTTTATGAAAAGGATGTGACAGCGTAGTTGGCTGTACGCGTTACGGCCCTGAGATATGTGAACAAAGTGTTCCCATTGAATACGAACATTGACACCTTTTGAGCACTATCATAGACTTAGCATAGAACGCTTTTGGATATTGGAATCCGGTTAAACCGGATCGTGGCAAAAGCACAATGGAAGCTGGAGGAATGTGTGTTGGCAGATTCGATTCAATCATGGAGGCATGTATTTAAGCTGGACCCTGACAAGGAACTGGACGATGAGGGACTGGATGCCGTGTGCATGTCTGGTACGGATGCCATTATGGTAGGAGGTTCGTCGGGCGTTACCTATGAAAATACGGTGGATTTGCTGTCGAGGGTTCGGCGTTATGAGGTGCCGTGTGTACTTGAAGTGTCCGATCTGGAGGCTGTGGTGCCGGGGTTTGATCTGTATATGATTCCAATGGTGCTTAATACCACGGACAGTAATTGGATCTTAGGACAGCATCAGCGTGCGATTGAGCAGTTTGGTTATATAATCCCTTGGGATTTACTTGTGACGGAAGGATATATTGTTTTGAACGGCGATTCCACGGTCGCCAAGCTTACAGGGGCGGATACATCACTCGATGCTTCTTCTGCCGCTTCATATGCACAGGTTGCTGACAAGCTCATGCATCTGCCGATTGTATATGTGGAGTATAGCGGTGCCTTCGGAGATATGGAACTGGTACAAAAAATACATCGCAGTACGGAGCGCGCTCGTGTCCTATACGGAGGGGGTATCATGGATAAATCTACCGCGTTACAAGCGGCTGCCGTTTGTGACACCATTGTAGTAGGGAATATCATTTACCGTGACTTGGCGAAAGCGCTAGAGACGGTGGCTGTGAAATTGAAAGTATAGAACGTGATTTTATGGAAGCTTGCAGAAAGGAGCATGCACGCATGCAATCAATAGATATACACGAGGCTGTAGCCCGCCTCAATCCGCCTCAGCGTCAGGCAGTGGAGGCGATAGACGGACCGCTGCTGATTATGGCTGGCGCAGGCAGTGGAAAGACCCGAGTGCTCACGCACCGGATTGCCTACCTCATCGCGACCCGCAAAACGGCTCCATGGGGCATTTTGGCGATTACCTTTACAAACAAGGCTGCGCGTGAAATGCAGGATCGCGTATCCAAGCTGATTGGCCCGCAGGGGAGAGATGTGTGGGTATCCACCTTTCACTCCATGTGTGTGCGTATTTTGCGTCGGGATATCGAGCGGATCGGATTTACCTCCAATTTCAGCATTCTCGATTCCACAGATCAATTGTCTGTCATTCGGAGCTGCATGAAGGATCTGAACATAGACACCAAAAAATTTGAACCCAAAGCGGTTCAGTCCATGATGAGTACAGCTAAAAATGAGCTGGTCACTCCTGAAATGTATGAGCGCAAGATTGGTGACTATTTCGAGGGAATTGTGGCGAAGGTATATACCAAATACCAACAACGTCTCAAAAACAACAACTCTCTGGATTTTGATGATCTGATTATGGCAACGATTCAACTATTTAAAGAAGTACCTGAGGTACTGGATTTCTATCAGAAGAAATTCCAATACATTCATGTTGATGAATACCAGGATACGAACCGTGCGCAGTACATGCTGTGTAAAATGCTGGCTGACAAGCATCACCGGATTTGCGTAGTAGGTGACAGCGATCAGTCCATCTATCGTTGGCGCGGGGCGGATATCAGCAACATTTTGAACTTTGAAGAGGACTACCCCGAAGCACGTACCATTTTGTTGGAGCAAAACTATCGGTCAACCTCGAATATTCTGAATGCCGCCAATGAAGTGATTGGTCAAAATACAGGTCGCAAGCCGAAGAAACTATGGACCGACAAAGAAGGCGGGGCCAAGATTAAAGTTTACCGGGCTGACTCGGAGCATGATGAGGGCTATTTTATCGCCTCGGAAATTCATAAAAATATCAATGCAGGCAAAACATATAGCCATCATGCTATTTTGTACCGTACCAATGCTCAGTCACGGGTGGTCGAGGAAATTTTGATCAAATCGGATATTCCGTACCAGATCGTTGGCGGCATCAAGTTCTATGATCGCAAAGAGATTAAGGACTTGCTGGCGTACCTTCGTCTGCTCTCCAATCCTGATGACGATATCAGCTTAATCCGAATCATTAATGTGCCAAAACGGAGTATCGGGGATACAACGGTCGGTAAATTGCAGGCAGCCGCAGCGGAACGTGGAGTTTCTATTTTCCGTGTGTTGCAAGTGGTAGACGATTTGGGCTTTGCCGGACGTACGCGCAATGCGCTTGTAGAGTTTTACGATATGATCGAAGGTTTAAGTCGGATGGTTGACTATCTGTCGGTTACTGAGTTAACGGAAAAAATGCTGGAAACCAGCCAGTATCGACTGGAGCTGCAAAACGAGAATACGCTCGAATCACGCTCACGTTTGGAGAATATTGATGAGTTCCTGTCAGTAACGATGGAATTTGAAAAAGGAGCGGAGGACAAGTCCCTCGTCTCCTTCCTGACCGATCTTGCTCTTATCGCGGATATTGATTCCATGAATGACGATGAAGAGGAACAAAGCGATGCAGTTGTATTGATGACCATGCATAGCGCAAAAGGACTGGAGTTCCCAATCGTATTTATTGTCGGTATGGAGGAGGGCGTATTCCCTCACAGTCGGGCCTTTTTGGATAATGAAGAGCTGGAGGAAGAGCGCAGATTGGCGTATGTCGGGATTACTCGTGCAGAGGAGCAACTGTTCCTTACATGCGCACAGATGCGCACGCTGTTTGGTCGTACTACAGCTAATCCGCCGTCTCGCTTTCTCGAAGAGATTCCGGATGAACTCAAAGAGGATACAATTATCAAACGTGACCGCTATCGCCGCTCAGGCAATGTAGGTGGCTCCTATGGCGGACGAGGACTGGGTAAAACCAGCGGCAGTAACTTTGGTGGAGAGCGTTCCTTTGATACGATGAGCCGCAGTGGTTCGTCCGCTTCCGCGTCGCCCCGCGTAACTGTAACGACATCTTCATCCGGCAAACCAACTCCGGCTGCTTCGGCAGGAGGCCCCTCCATTTTTGCTGCCGGAGACAAGGTACAGCATGGCAAGTGGGGAATTGGAACTATTGTAGCTATAAAAGGTACAGGTAATGATATGGAGCTTCAGATCGCTTTCCCGGCTCCGGTAGGGGTTAAACGTCTGCTGGCTGGCTTTGCACCTATTACAAAAGTAGAATAGATCTCAAACATCATTAAATCTCGAACCTCACAGTGGCAGCTTGGCTTAGGCTTCTGCCCTGATGAAGTTCCCGGAGGGATACGCCTGCATGAACCCAATGCACAGGATGGAGCAGCTTGTTGCTGAGCTGAACACATATAATTATCATTACTACACACTGGATGAGCCCAAGATCAGCGACAAAGAATATGATGTGCTTTATGACGAGCTGGTAGCGCTTGAACAGACGAGCGGTCTTGTGTTGCCGGATTCGCCGACACAGCGTGTGGGCGGGGAGTTACTCAAAGGCTTCACATCGCATCGCCATCTGGCCCCGTTATGGAGCCTTGATAAAGCACAGAATGTAGAGCAGCTGCGTGCCTGGAACGCGCGTGTCGTGAAACTGGTCAACGATTACAACACCAAGAACCCGGAGCAGCCTTTACCGCCTCCAGGATATGCGATAGAGCTTAAATTTGATGGACTGACGCTGAACCTGACTTATACCGACGGGAAGCTGGTACAGGCTTCTACACGCGGCAATGGCGTGGTGGGCGAGGGAATACTGGCACAGGTGAAGACCATTAAATCTGTGCCGCTTACGATTCCTTTTCAGGATGGGACCATTGAAGTACAGGGAGAAGGCATTATGAATCTGTCTGTGCTGGCGAAATATAATGAGACCGCTGTGGACCCTCTTAAAAATGCACGCAATGCCGCAGCTGGCGCTCTGCGTAATTTGAATCCCAAAGCGACAGCAGAGCGGCGGCTGAATGCATTCTTCTACAATGTGGGGTACGCGGACCGCATCCAGTTTAATAGCCACCAGGAGATGATGACTTTCCTGCGTGACAATCATTTTAAGGTGAATCCATATCTGACTTACTTCGACGATTTTGATGATGCTATGGAACAACTGGCTGATATTGAAGAGTCTCGTGCCGGACTGGATTATCTCATTGACGGGGCGGTACTCAAAATTACGGATATGCGCACACGTGAGGTTCTCGGCTATACCGATAAATTTCCGCGCTGGGCAGTGGCATATAAGTTCGAGGCGGAGGAAACGACCACGGTGCTTAACGCTGTTGAATGGAATGTAGGTCGCACGGGTAAAATTACTCCACTGGCAAGGGTAGAACCGGTAGATCTGGCGGGAGTCACCGTACAAAATTGTACACTGAACAATGCTGGAGATATAGAGCGGAAAAACCTGAAGTTCGCTTTGGGCGCTCGTGTGTTTATCCGCCGCTCGAATGATGTCATTCCGGAAATTTTGGGAAAAGTTACGTCTGAGGACGACGGAGAGGAAATTATCGTACCTGACCATTGTCCGGCCTGTGGATTTCCGTTGCAGCAGCGAGGGGCTCATTTATTCTGCGATAATAAGCTGGGTTGTAAGCCGCAGATTGTGGCCCGTATTTCTCATTTTGCTTCACGTGACGCTATGGATATTGAAACCTTCAGCGACAAAACGGCAATCCAGTTGCATGACGAACTGGAAGTGCGTGAGCCTGCGGATCTGTATACACTTCAATTCGATGATCTTGTAAAGCTGGAGCGATTTGGTGAGAAAAAAGCCAATAACCTTCTGGCAGCGCTTGAGAAGAGTAAAGAAAGGGATTTGGCTTCATTCCTTTATGCCCTCGGTATACCGAATACCGGTAAAGCAACCACGCGTATGCTGGCAGAGCATTACCGTGATTTGCACAAGGCCATGTCCGCTACGGTGGAGGAATTAATAGAGTTGCCAGATGTAGGCGGAATTGTAGCTGAAAGTATTGTCACCTTCTTTGCTGATCCATTTACCCAAGCAGGGATTGAAAAGATGTTATCCCTAGGGATGAAGGCTCAGGCTCCCGAAGCTCCACAGGAGAAGAAGACAGACAGCTTTTTCAGTGGCAAAACGGTTGTGCTTACAGGTACCTTGCATCAGCTTACGCGTGATGAAGCTGCTTCCAAGCTGGAGGCACTCGGAGCCCATGTGACCGGGTCTGTATCGAAAAAGACGGATCTAGTCATAGCTGGTGAAAAGGCGGGCAGTAAGCTGGCTAAGGCCCAACAGCTCGGAATTGATACTATAGAAGATGAGGATGAATTCATCAGACTGCTGGAACAAGAATAATTAGTTTGCAAGGAGCACAGCCATTCCGTTTCAGTACGGGGTGGCTGTTTTGTTATCTACTGTATAGATAGGAGGTATAATAGCTACGGAAAAAGAAATCAAAAAAATGCTTGCTAAATAACTTTAGGTATGTTACATTATTAGACGTTGCTTTGAGAATAACATTTCTCGAAGCGGAGGATGCTGAAAAGAAAATCAAAAAAAGATTTGACAAGGAAGCAACCAACATGATATGATCTAATTCCTGGCCCGTTGAAGAAACGAGGACAGACAAGTTCTTTGAAAACTGAACAAATGGATGATGAAAATAAAGATTTCTTCTTTATATTAAAGAAGAATCGCTAGCATTAAAAATGAGCGAATCGCTCTTTCTATAAACCAACTTCGGTTGGTCTTTAATGGAGAGTTTGATCCTGGCTCAGGACGAACGCTGGCGGCGTGCCTAATACATGCAAGTCGAGCGGGGTTGTTTTAGAAGCTTGCTTCTAAAACAACCTAGCGGCGGACGGGTGAGTAACACGTAGGCAACCTGCCCATGAGTCTGGGATAACTACCGGAAACGGTAGCTAATACCGGATACATCCCCTCCCTGCATGGGGAGGGGAGGAAAGACGGAGCAATCTGTCACTTGTGGATGGGCCTGCGGCGCATTAGCTAGTTGGTGGGGTAATGGCCTACCAA